>NZ_CP023406.1:0-304706 GCF_002327105.1 Luteimonas chenhongjianii
CTGGCGTCGCCGATGCTGATGTACAGCGTGCCGCCGCCACTGCAGACGTTGGGAATGCTCGCGCTGTTGCGTGGCGCGGGCACACCGGTCGCGAAATCCGCGACGTTGTCGTTGGTGTCGGTGCAGCCATCGCCGGCGCGCAGGATCTGTGCTGTTGCTTGTCGCCGGCGCGGGTGCACTGCCCTCGAAGAAGTTCGCATTGCCGAATCCGACCAGGTCGAGAATCAGCGCCTGTTGCGCCGGACTGCAGGCGTTGTTGCCGCCGTTGCAGCCGAGCGAGGTGGGGGTGTCGGCCAGCACCACCTTGCCGGCGCTGCCGGACATGTTGATGGTGCCGCTCGCATCCGGCGTCGGCAGCGGGCCGCCATTGGCGCCGCCGGCCAGGCCCACGAGGTAATAGCCGCCGGCCGGGATCTCGACATCGGGCAGCACCACGATCTGGCCCGCGCCTGCGCCGAAGTTGCCGGTCCCGGTCGCACTGGCGTACTGGACCGACTTGCCGCCGAGCGGGGCCGGCAGGTCGCCGCTGTTGAACAGCTCGACGAAGTCGGCGTTGAGCGGCGCGCCGCTGTTGCCGCCGCCGCCGTAGGCCTGGCTGATCACGATGTCCGCGTGCGCGGTGCCGGCCGCGCCGCACAGCAACAGGGCCGACAACAGCCCTCCGGTCGTCCTGTTCATGCGAGAACCCCCGAAATTCCCGGGCGACAGCGCCCCGCGAGCAGTGTGCCGCGCCCCGATGTCGTTTGCATGACGCGGGGCGGCACATCCCGCCACGGCGCGTCAGTGCGCCCGGCACTGGTACGCTGCGCCGATGACCATCGACCGCAACCAGCGCCCGCTCGAAGCGGGCATCCACCGCGACCTCTCGGGCCGCATCACCTACGGCGGCTACCTGCGCCTGGATCTGCTGCTCGACGCCCAGCAACCGCTGTCGGAGCCGCCGCACCACGACGAAATGCTGTTCGTCATCCAGCACCAGGTGTCGGAGCTGTGGCTGAAGCTGATGATCCACGAGCTTTCGGCGGCGATCGGCCATCTGCGCCGGGACGAGGTGTGGCGCTGCCGCAAGGTGCTGGCGCGCTGCAAGCAGGTGCTGCGGCAGCTCACCGAGCAATGGTCGGTGCTCGAGACGATGACGCCGGCCGAGTACATGGAATTCCGCGACGTGCTGGGCCCGTCCTCGGGTTTCCAGTCGTTGCAGTACCGCACGGTCGAATTCCTGCTCGGCAACAAGAATGCGGCGATGCTCGATGTCTTCGCGCACGACCCCGACGGCCAGGCCGGCCTCCGGGCCGCGCTCGAGGCGCCCGGCCTCTACGACGAGTTCCTGCGCTATCTGGCCCGCTGGGGGCACCCCGTCACCGCGCCCCACCTCGACCGCGACTGGCGCGAACCGCATGCCTTCGACGCAGCGCTGGTGCCGGTGTTCGAGACGATCTACGAAGACACCAACCGCTACTGGCGGGAATACTCGCTGTGCGAGGACCTGGTGGACCTGGAAACCCAGTTCCAGCTGTGGCGCTTCCGCCACATGCGCACGGTGATGCGCATCATCGGCTTCAAGCGCGGCACCGGTGGTTCGAGCGGCGTGGGCTTCCTGCAACAGGCCTTGGAGCTGACGTTCTTCCCCGAGTTGTTCGAAGTGCGCACCCATCTGGGGCCGGGTCGCGGCAGCGACGCCTGATCGCCGCGCCCATACGCCATCGGGTCGCCTGCCGTCATGCGGCAGCGCGCAACGCCTCTTAACGGAGCGAAAGTTATCATCGGCAACCATTGTCCCGGACCGGTTGCCACCATGACCGTCGTCGCTTCATTCGAGATCGAATACCTGCAGTACCTCGGCCCGGACGGCACGCCCGTCGCCGAATTCCCGCAAGCCTTCGCAGATCCCGCCCAGCTGCTGCCGCTGTTCAAGCAGATGCTGTTCGTGCGCACCTTCGACAGCAAGGCCATCGCCCTGCAGCGCACCGGCAAGCTGGGCACCTATGCCGCCTGCCTCGGCCACGAAGCCACGCACGTGGGCATCGGCGCGGCGATGGCGCCGGAAGACGTGTTCGCGCCCAGCTATCGCGAGTACGGCGCGCAGATCATGCGCGGCGTGCAGCCGCGCGAGATCCTGATGTACTGGGGCGGCGACGAGCGCGGCAACGACTTCGAGAACCAGCGCACCGATTTCCCGTGGTGCGTGCCGATTTCCACCCAGTGCCTGCACGCGGCCGGCGCCGCGCTGGCGTTCAAGCTGCGCGGCGAGAAGCGCGTGGCGGTGACCTGCTGCGGTGACGGCGGCAGCTCCAAGACCGACACCTACGCCGCGATCAACTCCGCCGGCGCCTACGGGTTGCCGTTCGTGCAGTGCATCGTCAACAACGGTTGGGCGATCTCGGTGCCGCGCAAGTCGCAGACCGGGGCGCCGACGCTGGCGCAGAAGGGCCTGGCCGGCGGTCTGCACTGCCTGCAGGTCGACGGCAACGACCTGGTCGCCGTGCTCGAGGGCATGCGCCGGGCGCTCGAGCGCGCGCGCAGTGGCGGAGGCGGCAGCGTCATCGAGTTCATGACCTATCGCCTGCACGACCACACCACCGCCGACGACGCCCGCCGCTACCGCGACGAGGCCGAGGTCAAGGACGCCTGGACGCGCGATCCGATGACCCGCCTGCGCACCTATCTCACCGCCCAGGGCCTGTGGGACGAGGCCCAGGAAAAGGACTGGATCGCCGACTGCACCCGGCGCATCGATGTCGAGATCAATGCCTATCTGGAACTGAAGGTACAGCCGGTGGAAGCGATGTTCGATTACCTCTACGCCGACCCGCCGCCGGACCTGCTGGAGCAGCGTGCGCAGGCGATTGCCGCGGAGGGCCGCGCATGAGCGCCGTCGCCAGCAAGCCCATGGCCGAGGCCGCGAAGCCGGACGCCCCGACCGCGATCACCCTGATCGAAGCCATCACCCAGGCGCTCGCCTGGGAGCTGCGCCATGACGATTCGGTCGTCGTGCTCGGCGAGGACGTCGGCGTCAACGGCGGCGTGTTCCGCGCGACCGCGGGGCTGCAGCAGCAGTTCGGCGCCGACCGGGTGCTGGATACGCCGCTCGACGAGACCACGATCGCCGGCCTGACCGTGGGCATGGCCGCAATGGGCATGAAGCCCGTCGCGGAAGCCCAGTTCGACGGCTTCATGTACCCGATGGTGGACCACATCATCTGCCACGCCGCGCGCTTCCGGTACCGCACCCGCGGCCGCCTGACCTGCCCGATGGTGCTGCGCGTGCCCTGGGGTGGCGGCATCCGCGCGCCCGAGCACCACAGCGAGGCCAACGAGTCGATCTTCACCAACGTGCCGGGCCTGCGCGTGGTCATGCCCTCGTCGCCGGCGCGCGCCTACGGCCTGCTGCTCGCCGCGATCCGCGAGCCCGATCCGGTGATCTACTTCGAGCCCAAGCGCATCTACCGCCAGTACAAGGAAGTGGTCGCCGACGACGGCGAGGCGCTGCCGCTGGACGTGTGCTACGTGCTGCGTGACGGTACCGACGTGACCCTGGTCAGCTGGGGCGCGCAGGTCAAGGAGGCGCTGGAAGCGGCCGACGTGCTGGCCGGCGAAGGGATCAGCGCCGAGGTCATCGATGTCGCCACGCTCAAGCCGCTGGACTTCGCGACGATCGCCGAGTCGGTCGCCCGCACCGGCCGTTGCGTGATCGTGCACGAGGCGCCCAAGACCGCCGGATTCGGCGCAGAGATTGCCGCGCGCCTGGCCGAGGAGTCGATGTTCGACCTCGTCGCACCGGTCGAGCGCGTGACCGGTTTCGACACCCACATCCCGCTGTTCCGCCTGGAAATGAAGTACCTGCCGAGCGTGGACAAGATCGTCGCCGCCGCGAAGCGGGCGATGGCGGCGGGCTGAAGTCCCGGGCGCCGGTCCGCCGGCGCCCATGCCGTGGATGACGCGGACGACCCTGCGGATGCGGTACACCACAGGGCACGCGGACACGGCATCCGCAGCGGATATTCCGACGGCAGGCGCTGCCTGCCTGCACCCCATCTACGGCGGGTCGCACCCGCGCTACGGAACGACACCATGGCCAATCCCACTTCCTTCCGCCTTCCCGATCTCGGCGAAGGCCTGCCCGATGCCACGATCGTCGAATGGGCGGTCAAGGTCGGCGACACGATCCGCCTCGATGACGCACTGGTCTCGATGGAAACCGCCAAGGCGGTCGTCGACGTGCCCTCCCCGGTCTCGGGCAGGGTGCTCCGGCTCGCCGGCGAGCCCGGCGACATCATCGAGACCGGCGCGATCCTGGCCGAGTTCGAGATCGATATCAGCCAGCCGCAGCGCGCCGAGGGCCAGGACACCGGCCACCATCACGGCCCCCCCAAGTCCACGCCCGGCAAGGGCGTCGGCAGCCAGGACCCGGCGCCCGACGACAAGGTCGTCGCGTCCAGCGAAGGCGGCGCGATCAGCGCCAGTGACGAGGCGCAGCCGGAAGCGAAGTCCGAAGCGGCCGGCGGCCGCGCCGACAGCGGCACGGTTGTCGGCGCGATGCAGTCCTCCGATGCGGTGCGCAGCGAGCAGGCCAGCTCGGCCGGTGGCGTCAAGGCGATGCCGGCGGTACGCGCGCTCGCGCGCAAGCTCAAAGTGGACATCGTCCGCGTGCGTCCCAGCGGCGCCGACGGGGTGGTGACGATGGCGGACGTCAAGCAGGCAGCCGCCGACGGCAGCGCCGCCCAGGGTGCGCCGGGCCCGCGCAGCGGCGAGCTGGAATCGGCTGCCAGTCATGCACGCCCGGCCCCGGCGCCCGCAGCGCAGCCGGTACGCCAGGCCAGCGAACGCACCGCGCTGTCGGCGTCGGGCAAGCCGATGAGGACCCAGCCGCCGACGGTCTCGGCCTCCGGCCAGCCCGAACCGCTGAAGGGCGTGCGCCGCAACATGGCGCGGGTCATGGCCGATGCGCACGCCAAGGTCGTGCCGACGACGCTCAGCGACGACGCCGACATCCACGCCTGGACGCCCGGCAACGACGTGACCTCGCGCCTGATCCGCGCGATCTGCGTGGCCGCGCGCGCGGTGCCGGCGCTCAACGCATGGTTCGACGGCGACAAGCTCACCCGCACCCTGCATCCGCACGTCGACATCGGTATCGCCGTCGACACCGACGACGGCCTGTTCGTGCCGGCGCTGCGCAATGCCGACATGCTCGACGCACGCGGCGTGCGCGAAGGCATAAATCGCCTGCGCGCACAGGTCGAGGACCGCAGCATCCCGGGCAGCGAACTGACCGGCTACACGATCTCGCTGTCGAACTTCGGCATGTTCGCCGGCCGCTACGCGACTCCGGTCGTGGTGCCGCCGTGCGTGGCGATCGTCGCCGCCGGCCGCGGCCGCCACCAGATCACCCCGGTGATCGGCGGCTTCGAATCGCACAAGGTCATTCCGCTGTCGCTGACCTTCGACCATCGCGCCGCGACCGGCGGCGAGGCCGCGCGCTTCCTCAAGGCGATGCTCGACGATCTGGCGCTGCCGAACTGAGTCGATGACCGGCGACGTGGCCGCGCCAGCGTTTGCGGGCCGTCGCGTCCTCGTGGCCGGCGGCAGCCGCGGCATCGGATTCGCGATCTCCGATGCGTTCGCGCCCGAGAGTGCTGCCGTGTCGTTGTGCGCACGCGACACGGCCGGCCTGCGACGCGCGGCCGACGCCCTCGCCCGCCACGGCCGCCCGGTGCATCCGGTCGCCTGCGACCTGGCCGACGCATCGCGGATCGACGCCTGGGTCGGGTCGGCCGAGGACGCGCTCGGCGGCATCGACATCGTCGTCAACAACGCCTCGGCGCTCTCGCACGCACAGGGCGACGCCGCATGGCAGGCCGGCTTCGATGTGGACCTGATGGCTGCGGTGCGCTGCAACCGCGCTGCGCTGCCGCAGCTGCGGCGCAGCCCCGCCCCGGCGATCCTCAACGTGAGTTCGATCAACACGCTGAATCCGACGCCGCGCGCGCCGGCTATTCGACGCTCAAGCCGCGCTGAACTACTACACCACGACGCGGGCCGCCGACCTCGCGCGTGAGCGCATCCGGGTGAACGCCATCGCGCCCGGATCGATCGAGTTCCCGGACGGCCTGTGGGCGCCACGCGCCGACAGCGATCCGACTTGTCCGCACGCATCCACGACTCGATTCCGTTCGGCGGCTTCGGCACGGCGCAGGATGTGGCTGCGGCCGCATTGTTCCTGTGCGGACCACGGGCGCGCTGGATCACCGGCCAGATGCTCGCGGTCGACGGCGGGCAGTCGCTCGGCGTCTAGCGCGGGACGCCAGACTCGCCAGGCGGGAAACACAGCTTCGCGCCGGCGCCGTCGTGCTGCGCCCCGCTTCGCTCAGGGAGGCGACAACCACGCATCCGCGGCATGCATGCGGTAAAGGCCGGAGTCGGCCGCCATCTGCTGCAGGTGGTTGCCGTGGCCGGCGCCGTAGATCACCAGCACACGGTCACCGTCGCCGGTCCCGCGCGCGATCGAATTGAAGATCGCCAGGTTGCGCCCGTACCAGTAGCGCACCCAGCGCGCGCCGACCGGATCGTCCACGCTGCCGAACTGCGCGAGGGCGTGGTAGCTGCGCGCATTCTCCGCCCGCCACGGGTCCGCATTGAGATGACGCAGCATCTCGCGCACGGTGCCCGATGCGAGCACGCGCTGGTCCGCCTCGGACCAGACCTGCATCTTACCCAGGAACGCGTCATACGCCGGCTGCTGCCCGGTCCGCGCGAGGGTTGCGGTGTAGTCGATGCTGGCCGGCTCGACGCCCGGCGCGAGATCGTCGGCATCCACCGCGAAGACCGTTGGCAGTCCCGCGGCGCAGGCGATACGAAAGCCGAGCTGTTCGGTCTCGCTGCGCCGAAGCGGCCGCTCGCCTGCACACGAGGCTGCATAGTCGCGGTCGATGCGCGGCTGTCGATCGGCGCCTGCTTCGATCATCACCTTCGTCGGCCGATACCGGGCCAGCTGCTCCGCTACCGCCTCGATCTCGCGCTGGCGCTTTGCGCCGAGCACGTCGTCGGCCACGACGTTCACCACGTCCCGCCCGGGATTGTCCATGTGGTAGCTGCCGACGAAAAGGAACTCCGCCCGCGGCGACGCCGCGGCCGCAGGCCCGGCGAGCGTCGACGCGAACAATCCCAGGGTGATGGCAGCAGTCCGAACGGGGGACATGGCACGACTCCGGCAATGGCGGGCGGCAGCGCCCGCACTGACGCGAAGCTGACGCACTCACGGCCGTCGCTCACCTGCCATAGGTCATAGGCGCCACGCAGTGGATACGGAACACGCGCGATGCTCCGGCCTACCGCTCCGTGCCGGAGGATCTCCGATGTCCCACCAGAGCCGCCTGTCAACGTTCGTTCTCGACTGCGACGCCGACGACCTGGCGCCGCATGTCGAATTCTGGAGCCGCGCGCTCGGCAAGCCGGTCGCGACCGCCGACGAGGATGGCGACGGCCGCTACGCGGTGCTCGAAACCGCGGACGACGAGCCGATCCTGCTGCTGCAGAAGGTCGACCATGCATCGCGCATCCATCTCGACATCGAGTCCGACGACATCGACGCCGAGGCCGATCGCCTGGAAGCGCTGGGGGCGAAGAAGATCGCCTTCGTCAAACGCTGGTGGGTGATGGAGGCGCCGAGTGGCCATCGTTTCTGCGTGGTGCGTCCGCAGCGCGCGCAGTTCGGAGCCCATACGAACCGCTGGGATTGATGCGCGCGCCGTCTGCCGCTGAGGCCGCGGCCCGACGTCGCTGCGCTTCGGGATGACGCCCCGGCCGGGCCCGCACCCAAGGCGAGGACAACAAAACTCCACCCGGCACGGCGCGCAATGGCAATCGGGAGCCGTACAGGCACTGCGCGCCACAGCGCTTTTTCCTCAGCGCACAGCGCGGTCCAGCCACACCGCCAGGCCCTGGGCGTTGATCTCGATGTCGTTGCCGAGCACCTCGACCACGCGCGCGGACGCGTCCTCGATGCCGTGGTCGCGCGCGCGCGCCGTGTAGAGACGCGTCAGCCCCCCGACGATGCGCGCGTGCCGGTCGGCGTGCCCGTGCGCGTCGCGGGAGATCGCCACCATCGCATCGATCTGTTCGTGCAGGTCGGCGCCCAGACGCACGCAGTCGTCGACCTCGCCGTAGTGGGCGATGCGGATCGTGTCGGGCGCGCGGGCGAGCAACTTCTCGATCGAGTCGTGCATCTGCTGCGGGTCGAACTGCACCGGCGAGGTCGTCGGCACCGCGAATGCACCGGAAGACCCGTCGAACTCGCGATATGAGAGGCCGAAGGTGTCGCCGGCGAACCAGCTGCGCGTGGCCGCGTCCCAGACGCTGTAGTGATGCAGCGCGTGGCCGGGCGTGTCGATGCACAGCAGCGGGCGGCCGGCGAGCTTGACGACGTGTCCGTCTTCGGCGACTACCACGCGATCTTCGGCCACCGGCAGCATGCCGGCGTGGTCACGCGCGAACATCGCCTCGCCGTACACCGCCTTCGCGCCGGCGATCAGCCGCGTCGGGTCGATCATGTGCGGCGCGCCGCGCGGGTGCACGACGAGCTTCGCGTTCGGCAGCGCGCGCATCAGCGGGCCGGCGGCGCCTGCGTGGTCGAGATGCACGTGCGTGACCATGAGCCAGTCCACCGCGTCGCGTGACACGCCAGCTGCCTCGATCGCATCGAGCACGGTCTGCGCGCAGGTCGCGGTGCCGCAGTCGATCAGCGCAGCGCGGCCACCGGATTCAACGAGATAGGCGGCGCACAGGCCCGGGCGGACATAGCCGGTGTCGATGATCGTGATCGCGTTTGGATCGTGCATCCAGATCTCCCGTTGAACAGAGAGGACAGTCTAGGACGCGTGGTGTCGACGCCCGATACGGCCTTGGTCGAAGCTTCAGCCGCGGCGCCGCAGCACGCGCGCGCGCAGCGCGAAGGCGACGCCGAGCACTGCGAGGAACACACCGTAGCCCACGGCGGTGGCGAGGATCTGCGCCCACATCGAGCCGTGGCCGCGATCGGCGACCGCGTACGCCCAATGGATCGACAGCAGGAAGGCGCCCACCGAGACGGCGAGACTGACCATGTCGAACACCACGCGGCGCGCGCCGCGCGGCTGGCGCGGGTACACCCAGAACAGCGTGCCGAGAATCAGGAACCACGGCAGGAACAGCAGCAGTGCAAGATTCTGGGCGACCGTCGGGCTCACGACGCGGCCTTCTCGGCGTCGGCGGCGGCCAGCGCATCGAGCGCGGCCTGCACGGTGGCGACATCGACCCCGACGCCGAACGTGGCCGGTGCGTCCGCAAGTGCGAGCTCACCGCGGCGCAGGCGCGCGATCGTCTGGCCGGCATCACGCGGCGCATCGAATGCACTGCTCTGCATCAGCACGCGATCACCGTCGACGAGCTTGAAGTAGAACTTCCCGTCGGCCTCGCGGTACTGCTTGAACATCGGCGGCGCGGCCTTGGCGGACGCGGGCGCGTCGGACGGAAGCGAGGCCGCACTGCCGAGATTGCGCAGACCGACCGCATCGCGCAGTTCGCGCAGCAGCGGAATCGCGTAGCGCTCGCGCAGGCGCTGGCCGCCGTCGCGCAGGATGTCCTCGATGTCGCCGGGTCTGGCGATCAGGGTCTCGTAGCGGTCCCGCATCGGCGCGATCTCGCGTTCGACGACATCGAACAGCTGCTGCTTGGCATCGCCCCAGCCGATGCCGTCGGCGAACGCCGCCGCGAAGCCCGCGGTTTCGTCGGGCGTCGCGAATGCCTGGTAGAGCTGGAACAGCGCCGAACCTTCGGTCGACTTCGCCTCGCCGGGCATGCGCGAGTCGGTGAGGATCGAGAACACCAGCTTCTTCAGCTGGGCGGGCGGTACGAACAACGGGATGGTGTTGTCGTAGCTCTTGCTCATCTTGCGGCCGTCGAGACCCGGCAGGGTGGCGACGTTCTCGTCGATCGCGGCTTCCGGCAACGTGAACCAGTCGCGGCCATAGACATGGTTGAAGCGTTGGGCGAAATCGCGCGCCATTTCGATGTGCTGGATCTGGTCGCGGCCCACCGGCACCCGGTCGGCGTTGAAGATCAGGATGTCGGCGGCCATCAGCACCGGATACATGAAGAGGCCTGCGGTCACCCCGGCGTCATCGTCCTCGCCCTCGGCGCGATTCTTGTCGACAGCGGCCTTGTACGCATGCGCCCGGTTGAGGATGCCCTTGCCGGCGACGCAGGTCAGCAGCCACATCAGTTCCGTGGTCTCGGGCACGTCGCTCTGGCGGTAGAACCACACCTTCGACGGATCCAGGCCGGCCGCAAGCCAGGTCGCCGCGATCTCCAGCGTCGAGCGCTGGGTGCGCGCCGGGTCCTGCGCCTTGATCAGGCTGTGCAGATCGGCAAGGAAATAGAAGCTTTCGGTATCAGCCGCACGGCTGGCGGCAATCGCAGGTCGCACGGCGCCGACGTAGTTGCCGAGATGCGGCGTGCCTGACGTGGTGATGCCGGTCAGGACACGGATGGGGCGATGGGTCATGGGTTCGCGGAAGGCGGATAACAGGCCTGCAGTCTAACCGCTGGTGCCGCCCGACCCGGCCAATGCCGGCGTGACCAGCCCCTGATGAACACGAAGCCCGGCCCCCCCGATCATTCGTGCCAGGCAGGCCGCCCCGCCAGATACCGCCGGTCGGGGCTTCGCATGATCGATTGCAAGCCGGATCCGGAGAACAGCCCCGGCCCGCTCAACCGGCCGCGAACCCGCACAAGCGAACGGACCGGGGTGACCGGTCCGTCCGTTGCCGCGCGATGCGCGCAGTGGTCAGTCGTTGAGCGTCTTCTCGAACTCGCGCACTTCCTTTTCTGCACGGTCGCGTTCCCAGCCATATCGCTCCTGCAGCTTGCCCGCGAGATATTTGCTGTCGCCGGCCACCACGTCGAATACGTCATCGGTCAGGTCGCCCCACTTGGCCTGCGCCCTGCCTTTCAACTGTGTCCACTTGCCGGCAATGATGTCTTTGTTCATGGGTTTTCCTGTCTGTGGTAGGGATGATCCGAAACGGGTTGCGTGGCCCGGATAATCGAGATCCATCCTGACTTGGCACGCATGATTGCCGGGTCGAGAGGTCGTGAGTATGCCGTCACCTCGCTGAGTGCCCGCTCAGGTAGAACCCGCCCTCAAAAAAAAGGCCGGCATTGCCGGCCTTTTCTCCACAGCGGTCGAATCAGGGGCGCGTGGTCGTGCCACCGGTCCGGTCCGCGCTTTCTTCAACCTTCTCGCCAACCTTCTGGACGTCCTGGCCAGCGCCCTTCATGGTGTTGCAGGCACTCAGGGTGCCGGCGGTGAACAGGGCGAGCAGCAGCAGTGCGGTCGTACGCTTCATTGAATCCTCCAGGGAGTTCCGGGTCGTTGCGAACAGCTGCGGTTATCCGCAACCATGGCGCGACTATAGGAAGGCGCCTCGTGAACGCGGCGTGCATCGCGAGCCGCGCCCGAGCGCCCTGTTCAATATTGCATGCAGGATGTGACGTGCCGTTGCTCAGTCGCGCATGAGGGTGGATTTGCCGAACAGGCTCTCCACCAGGTCCACAGCCAGTTCGGCGGTGGCATTGCCCTGGTCGAGCGCGGTGTTGACCTCGACGATGTCGAGCGAACCCAGGCGCCCGCTGTCGGCGATCATTTCCATCACCAGCTGCGCTTCGCGGTAGTTGATGCCGCCGGGCACCGGCGTGCCCGTACCCGGCGCGATCGTCGGATCGAGCACGTCGACATCGAAGCTCACATGCAGGTGCGTGCCCGCATCCACCCCCTCGAGCGCTTCCTCGATCACCCGGCGCATGCCCACCTCGTCGATGTAGCGCATATCGTAGATGTCCAGGCCGTGCTCCTTGACCATGCGCTTCTCGTCGGGATCGACCGAGCGGATGCCGATCTGCCGGAACTGCGAGACCTGCATCGACGGCGACGCCCCGCCCAGCGTGGTCAGCACGTCCGGGCCGATGCCGCACAGGCAGGCCACCGGCATGCCGTGGACGTTGCCCGACGGGGTGATCTGCGAGGTGTTGAAATCGGTATGCGCGTCGAGCCACAACACGCGCAGCTTGCGACCCTGGCTGCGGCAGTGGTTGGCCACCGCGGCGATCGAGCCGATCGCCAGGCAATGGTCGCCGCCGAGCATCACCGGCATGCGCCCGCGCGCGAGTTCGGCCGTCGACGCCTCGAGCACCGCGCGATTCCACGCAACGACTTCCTCGAGGTGTCGATAGCCGTCGTGCGGGCCGGTCCACGGATTCTTCGGACCCTTGAGGTCACCCAGATCGGCGACATCCACGCCGCGCGCGATCAGCGCCTCGACCAGTCCGGCGACCCGCAGGCCTTCCGGCCCCATCGACGCACCGCGGCGACCTGCGCCGACATCGGTGGGCACGCCGAAGATCGAGACCGGGGGATACGTCTGCTGCATGAGTGCTCCTTGCGAGGCGCGACCGCCACGTGCCGACGGCGGTGGGATGGCATCGACACCGGGCAACCGCGGGGGGCGCGAACATGCGCGAAGGCGCGGGCGGCATCGGAACTGGTGCCGGCACCCGGATTCGAACTGGGGACCTACCGCTTACAAGGCGGTTGCTCTACCAACTGAGCTATGCCGGCATGGCATGCGGCGGCGCCGCGCGGGGATTCTAACCTGCATCCCACTTCGGGTTGCACGCGTGCGGCTCGACACGCGGCGCACCGGCGCGATCGCGCAGCGATGCCGTGGTGTCGCTGTCGGCCAGCATCGCGTCGATCCAGTGGCGCTGCTGGGGATTGGGGATGGGCATGGCAACCACCTCGAAGCCGGCTGCGCGCAGCGCCTGCGCGCGCGCGCGCGCGCCGGACTCGCCGCCGAAACGGCCCAGGGCAATGGCATTCGCCTCGGCGCCGTCGGCGATGATGTAGTAGTCGTTGAAGCCTGCTTCCAGCAGGCGCGCGACCATCTGGCCCGCGGCGGCGCGGTCGGGCAGCGGCGCCATCCACACCCGCCAGCCGCGGGATGCGTCACCAACCTCGCGCGAGGCGACACGGACCACGTCGGGTGCGATCCGTTTCAGCGCCGCGTCCCGGGCGGCCGCGGTGTCGAACGGCCCCAGGGTGGCGCATTGCGGAGGATCTGCCGGACGCGGCGAGACGGGGGCGTTCGGCGACGCGGCCGACATCCGTGTCACCGCCGGCTCCAGCGCTTTGCCTCCGGCCGACACGGCGCCTTGCGGCTCGCCGCGATCCGACCCTGCAGAGCCGGGCCCTGCAACCTCCCGCGCCAGCTGCAGGGTCGATTCCGCCGTTTCGTCGGCAGCGACTTCCACCGCTGCGGCGCGCAGCGACCACCAGGCGGCGACGCCGAGATTGAGGATCACCAGCAGGACAACGAGCGCGCGCAGCAACATGGTCGAATCCTAAGCTTCCCGCCGGGCGGAACCGATCGCACGGTACCAGCGCGCGAGTCCGTGCAGCACCAGGTCGCTGCGCCAATGCGCGCCAGGTAACCGCGCGCGCAAGGCGGCGGCGCCACCGCCATGCAGCAGCAGCCGTGGCATGGCGCCCAGACGCGCGTGCGCCTCCGCCCGACTGCGCTCGACGAGGCCGAGCGCCGCGCCTTCGCATCCCGACACCAGCGCATCTTCGGTATCGACGGCGAACTCCGCATAGGCGCCACCGGTTGGCGGGAGCTGGGCGACCCGGCGATGCAGAGCCTCGCGCATCAGCGACGGCGACGGCGCGATCCGGCCGCCGAGGTGGCGCC
Organism: Luteimonas chenhongjianii; assembly: GCF_002327105.1. GTDB lineage: Bacteria > Pseudomonadota > Gammaproteobacteria > Xanthomonadales > Xanthomonadaceae > Luteimonas > Luteimonas chenhongjianii. The sequence continues at coordinate 13,782 of NZ_CP023406.1, forward strand.
CCGCGTCGTCGATCAGATCCACGGTGAGCGCGGTACCGACCCCGACCACCAGCGTCGAGACCCCATCGGCCTGCGCGGCGAGCAGTGCGAGGAACCGGTCGACACCCAGCCGCGCCGGGTCCGCATAGGCGATGCGCAGGCCGTCGAGCGCGGGCAGGGTCTGCGCAAGCTGCACCCGGGCGCCACGGGCCGCCAGCGCATCGAGCAGGATCGCCCGCAGCGCGGGCCCGGCGACGCTGGCGACGATCGCAACGTCGATCCGCGCCGGCAGGGCATCGAGCCATCCGGCATCGAATCCGCCGTCCCCGTGCGCGGTGCCCTGCACCGGGCCGATGTCCCCGTCGGCGGCAAGCGGCGCGAACTTCAGCCGCGTATTGCCCAGGTCGAACAGCCACGTGCTCATGCGGCGCCGGTCCTGCGCACGCTGACCTCACCGGCGTGGAAGGCGCGCAGCTGGCCATCGATCTCGACCTGCAGCGCGCCGTCGTCGGCGATGCCCGCGGCGATGCCGCGCACCGGCGCGGCCTCCGTGTGGATCTCGACCTCAGCCCCCGAAAGCGCATCGATCCGCGCGTAGCGTTCGCGGAACGGGGCCAGGCCTTCGCGGTCGAACAGGTCGAGCGCCGGCAACCAGGCCCCCAGCACGGCTGCGGCCAGACTGTCGCGGGTCGGTACGGCGCTGCCGCCGCACCGCGTCAGGTCCGTCCAGGGCTGGTCGATCAAGGCGGCCTGGGCCTCGGGCATGCGCACATTGATGCCGATCCCGAGCACGGCGCGCGCCGGACCCGCATGCTCGCCCCCGCCCTCGACCAGGATCCCGCCGAGCTTGCGCAGACCGTCGCTGCTGGCGACGACGAGATCGTTGGGCCACTTCAGCCGCACCGCGCCGATGCCGAGGCCGTGGATCGCCTCCACCGCGGCGACGCCCGCGACGAGGCTCAGCCCGCCCAGACGCGCCAGCCCGCCCTCGAAGCCGCGCTGCAGCGACAGGTACAGATGCGCGCCCAGCGGCGACTGCCACTCGCGCCCGCGCCGGCCACGCCCGCCGGTCTGGCGCTCGGCCAGCAGCACCTGCGCAAGGGCGCCGGGCATGGGACGTCGCAGCAACTGCGCGTTGGTCGAGTCCACGCTCCAGGCCACCTCGAGCGATGAGAGCCGCGCGCGCGCATCCGCAGGCAGCGCGGCACGGATCGCGTCGGCGTCGAGCAGGGAGAGCGGCTGCGCCAGCGCGTAGCCGACGCCCGGCCGAGCGACGATCGGCACGCCGGCCTCGCGCAGCAGGCTGATCCGCTTCCACACCGCGGCACGCGTCTGTCCCGACTCGCGCGCCAGCACGTCGCCCGAGACCGGCCCGGCGATGAGTCGCTGCAGCAGGGTGCGCTCGGGCGTGGGATCGGCTGGCGCCGACGGCGGCGGGAAGGAAGGCATCGAAGGATTATCGGCGAGCCGGCGACGGGTGTCGCCCGCTGTTGTGCACGACGCCCCCGAGGCTGGGGTATGATCAGTCGGCTGCGCACCGCTTCCGCCGGGGGTTCCGATGTCCGCACGTTTGATGGTCTGCCTGTTGCTGCTGGGCGCGAGCCTGCCGGTCATCGCACGCGATGCGCGCGCCGAGGCGGGCGCCGAGGCGCTGTGTCCTCCCGCCACCGGCCAGGCAGAAGCGGTGCTCGACACCGGAAGCGTGCGCAGTGCGCCCGCCGCCAGCGCGACGAAATCACGGCCCGCGGCCAACGGCGGCGGCGAAGTCGAGCACACCGTCCGCGGCACGCGCTGGCACAGCTTCCTGCCGGGCATGTTCCGCTGAGGCGCCTTGCCGGCACGTGCGTTCGCTGATCCGCCGCCTGTTTCCGGGCGCGCCACCCACCATTCCCGATACCCCCTGGGCTGCAGCCTGCGAGCGCCTGCCCTGGGTGGCCGCGCTCGATGACGCGCGTCGACAACGGCTGCGCACGCTCAGCGGCGCCTTCCTCCACGACAAGACCATCACTCCGGTCGCCGGCCTGGAACTCGACAGCGAGGCGCGGGTCGCGCTGGCAGCACTGTGCTGCCTGCCGCTGCTCGAGTTCGGCGCGCAAGGCCTGCATGGCTGGTCGCAGCTGATCGTGTATCCCGAGGCGTTCCGGGTGAACCGCAGTCATCTCGACGCGGCGGGGGTGATGCACGAATGGGAGGACGAGCTGATCGGCGAGTCCTGGGACAGCGGGCCGCTTGTGCTGTCCTGGGCCGACGTGCAGGCCGACATCGCCGAGCCCGATGCCGGCTTCTGCGTGGCAGTGCACGAGATGGCGCACAAGATCGACGTCCTCGACGGCCTGCTCGACGGCACTCCGCCGCTGCCACGCGAGTGGCAGCGCGCCTGGGCGCGCGATTTCCAGCGCAGCTTCGATGCTTTCGTCGAACGCGTGGACGCCGGCGAGGAGATGCCGATCGATCCCTACGCGGCCGAGGCACCGGAAGAGTTCTTCGCGGTCTGCAGCGAATACCACTTCAGCGCGCCGGCGTTGCTGGCCGAGGTACTGCCCGATGTCGCCGCGCACCTGGTCCGCTTCTACGGCGCCTCGCCGTTCGCGACCCGCGATCAGAAGCCCGGCGGCAACCGCACAGAGAAACAGGCGCCGCCGAGTTCCTCGGACCGGCCTACGCTCAGTTCGCCCCGATAGCTGTGGACGAGGTCCTGCACGATCGACAGGCCGATCCCATGGCCCTGCACGCGCTCGTCGCCGCGCACGCCGCGTTGCAGGACCGCGGCCACGCGGTCGGGCGGAATGCCCGGACCGTCGTCCTCGACGATCAGCACCAACCCCGGACGGCGGTTGGGTGCGGTGTCGCCGGGCCGCACGGTCAGCAGCACCCGTGACTTCGCCCACTTGAAGGCGTTTTCCAGCAGGTTGCCCAGCAGTTCCTGCAGGTCGCCGGGCTCGCCGTGGAAGCGCGCGCTCGGGTCGATCTCGAACTCGCAGACCGTGCCCTTGGCCGCGTAGATCTTCTCCAGGCCGCGCACGATCTGCTCGGCATGCGGCTCGATCTCGATCGGCGCGGAAAACAGCTGATGGCCGCTCGAGGCGGCGCGCGCGAGCTGGTAGGTCACCAGATCGCTCATGCGCTGCAACTGGGTCTCCACCTCTTCGCGCAGTTCGGCATCTCCGGTGCCCGCGTCGAGGCGCGAACGCAGCACCGCGAGCGGTGTCTTGAGGCTGTGTGCGAGGTCGGACATCGTGTTGCGCTGCCGGGCGAGGTGCTCGCGCTCGCTGTCGATCAGCGCATTGATGCTTTCGGTCAGCGGTTGCAGCTCGTGCGGATGCTGGGTGCCCATGCGCTCGGCCTGGCCGCGCTGCACGCGTACGAGTTCCTGCTCCACGCGCCGCAGCGGCCACAGACTCCAGCGCACGATCAGGCCCTGGAGCAGCAGCAGGATCACACCCGCGACGCCCAGGTTCACCCACAGCGCCGCACGAAAGACACGCAGCTGACGCGGCACGATGCCGGCGTCCTCGATCACGTAGATGGTGTAGGGGAATTCCTCTTCGCTGCGGCCGTCCGGCGCCCACACCAGCCCAAGACCGTAGCGGTAGACCTCGCCCGGGGTCCCGTTACTCTGGACCATCGGCAGCGGACCTTCGAACTTCTCTTCGCGCGCCGACAGCATCGGCGCTTCGGGCAGCTGCGGACCCGACGCCGAGCGCGAGGTCCACGTACCCGACGGCAGTACGACCTCGGCGTAGAGCCCGCTGCCCGGCCGCAGGAAGCGGTCGTCGGGCGGCGACTCGGAGGGATAGATTTCGCCGCCGCGCAGGAACTCGATGTCGCCGGCGTAAGAGTAGACGTAATTGCGCAGCCGCTCGCGCTGGCCTTCACTGGCCACGTCGATGAAGGCGCGATCAAGCGCATAGCCGGCGAGCGCCAGGAAGGCGAGCAGGCCGATACTTGCGGCGAGCAACTGCCGCGCCCGCAGCGAACGTGGGCGCAGGCGTGCGGACAGTGGGCGATCAGCCACCATGGTTCAGAACTTCGTAGACATCGGCCGCGCATGCTGCGCGAGCGGAGCATGCGACGCCAGCGCGGAATGCCGGCGGCGCCGGATCATCCCTCGCCGTTGCGCGGGATGGCGAACCGATAGCCGCGACCGCGCACCGTCTCGATGGGCTTGAGCGTGCCATCGGGATCGAGCTTCTTGCGCAGGCGGCCGATGAAGACCTCGAGCACGTTGGAGTCGCGGTCGAAATCCTGCTGGTAGATGTGCTCGGTGAGATCGGCCTTCGAGACCAGCTCGCCGGCATGCATCATCAGGTACTCGAGCACCTTGTACTCGTAGCTGGTCAGATCGACGTTCTTGCCGTCGACGCTGACCGTCTGTGCGGCCAGATCCAGCATGACCGTGCCGCATTCGAGTGTCGGCTTGCTCCAGCCCGCGGCGCGGCGCACCAGCGCATTGATACGCGCGAGCAGCTCCTCGACATGGAACGGCTTGACCAGGTAGTCGTCGGCGCCCTGCTTGAGGCCGTCGACCTTGTCCTGCCAGCTGGAACGCGCGGTGAGGATCAGCACGGGAAACTGTTTGCCCTCTTCGCGCAGCGCCTTGATGAGTTCCATGCCGGACATCTTCGGCAGCCCCAGATCGATGATGCCGACGTCGAACGGAACCTCGCGACCCATGTACAGGCCTTCCTCCCCGTCCTGGGCAGCATCGACGGCGAAGCCTTCGCGCTTCAGACGCGCGGCTAGGGTCTCACGCAGGGGGGCTTCGTCTTCGACGAGCAGGATTCGCATGGGTCAACTCCGGTCTGACGGCCGGACCGGCCGTGAATGGGGGCGAGGATGCACGATCAATCGTCGTCGCCGCGTGCACGGGACGCGCGGTCGCGCTGGGCCGGATCATCCACGTAGATGCGCACGCGCCCGCTGTCGTCCATCACCTTGACGCGATTGAGGTCGCGCCCGTCCGAGTGCATCTGTTCGATGCTGAGTACGCGACCGCCGGTGTTGCGCTCGATCCGTCGCACCGACGCGGTCATCGAGTCCTGCGAGCGCTGGCGACCGCTCTCGTGGCGCGGCAGCGAGGTGCGCATGTCGGCGCCACGGCTGGCCGGGTCCTGCTGCGGCGCCTGCGCGATCGCGCCCGTCGAGACCACGCCGAGCAACAGCGCAACCAGGACATACAACGGACTTCGATGCTCGGGGACAGACACGGCCGCTCCTTGGAGGACAGGTCGAAGAGGAGAGCAAGGATGGTCGGGGCCGGGCAGTGAATCCGTCCTTAACTTTTCGTTGACATGGCTGACTCTATTCAGCTTCGCACGTACGGTCCACGATCACGCCGCGCTGCGGTCGCGCGCCCGGACCTCGGTAACGGCGAGGGCTTCCTCCACCAGGCCCCAGTCCGCGCCGGGACGATGGGCGCCCTCGCTCAGGACCTGACGGAATGCGCGCCCACCGGGCTGCCCGTGGAACAGGCCCAGGACGTGGCGCACGATGTGCTTGAGGGCCGCGCCCTCGGCCATGCTCGCCTCGGCGTAGGGACGCAGCGCACGCAACAGTTCGCCCCTCGGGCGCAGTGGCGCGCCACGCAAGGTGGCGTCGATGGCGTGCAGCAGATACGGGTCGTGATACGCGGCGCGGCCCAGCATCACCCCGTCGACGTGCCTCAGGTGCGCCAGTGTCGCGTCCAGGCTCGCGATGCCGCCGTTGACCACGACCGGCAAGCCGGGCCGTTCGCGCTTGAGCCGGTGCGCCCAGTCATAGCGCAGCGGCGGAACATCCCGGTTCTCCTTGGGCGAAAGCCCCTGCAGCCAGGCGTTGCGCGCGTGCACGACGATCATCGAGGCGCCCGCCGCGACCGCGCCGTCGACGAAGGCCGCGAACACGTCGTAATCGTCGTCCTCATCCACGCCGAGCCGGCATTTCACCGTCACCGGCACGTCGCTGGCCGCCGCCATCGCCGCCACGCAGTCGGCGACCAGGGCGGGCTCGCGCATCAGGCAGGCGCCGAAGCGCCCCGCCTGCACCCGGTCGGACGGGCATCCGCAATTGAGGTTGACCTCGTCGAAGCCATGCGCCGCCGCGATGCGGGTCGCTTCGGCGAGATCGGCGGGCTCGCTGCCGCCCAGCTGCAGCGCAAGCGGCGCCTGCTCGGGCGTCAGCGCCAGCAGGCGGCTGCGATCGCCATGGATCACTGCGCGGGCGTGGACCATCTCGGTGTAGAGCCGCGCACCGGGCGCGAGCAGGCGGTGGAACTGGCGGCAATGCACGTCCGTCCAGTCCATCATCGGGGCCACCGACAGACGCACCGAAGCTGCATATGCAGCGGCGCGAGGGTCGGAGGGCGGTGTGGGCGTTGCGGTCGTCATGTCTGCTGGGAAAATCCGGGGCCGCGATGCACCGGCGCCGTTGGACGCGCCAGGCCCGCGCGCGGGGCGTCAGGATACACGCCACCCCTTCATGCCACGACGGAGCTGGTTCGGCGATCCTGCGCCGCCGCGCCCGAGCCGAGGCATCGATGGTCTTCGCCCAGATCCTGGCGCTAATGCTGCTGGCGTGGTCGCTCGGCGCGATCCAGCTGATCGACCGCGCGCGAGGGCTGCATGCCACTGCGTTGTGGCTGGCCGGCGGATGGGCGCTGGCGGTGGTCGCCGTCATCGGCACCGGTGGCTACGGCCTGCTGCGTGACGGCCACTGGCAGGCCCTCTCCACCGGCCAGGCGCTGCATGCGATCTTCGGCGAGGGCAGCCTGGCGCTGCGGCGTTCGGAATGGGGAGCGCTCAATCGCGCCGTCGGCGTCTATCTCACTCTCGACATCGCCTGGACACTGCTGGCGCTGTGCCTGGCGCAGTTCCACGGCTTCGTGTTCCGGGCCGGCGCGGCCGAGCGCCGCAGGCGGCAGCGCTTGCGTCCGCGATCCCGCTGAATCGCGTGTCAGTCAGTCGGCGCTCGCGGAGTCCGCGGTGGCGCGGCCGATACCGGAAGCACCCGCAGCTCGGCGTGGGCGCCGTCGAGCACCGGCGTCGCCTCGATCTGACTGCCCTCGACCGGCAACGCGCCATGCGCGCTCGACTGGCTGACGATGCGTACCAGCTCGGTCGAACCATCCGGCCACACCACGCGGAACGTGTTGCCCGGCGGCAGCGCTAGGAACGGCGTCGGACTCTGCGCACGATAGAGCGCGGCGATCTGCGCCGCGCCGAGCTGGCGTTGTTCGAGCGGCGCGGCCGTGGTGGTTGCGGCAACCTCCGACAGGCGCCGGTAGTTGTCGCTGACTGCATCGACGACCACGCCGGCCACCGCCACCGAATAGCCGACGAACAAAGCCACCCAGAGCCAGGCCCGGAGCTTGCGGGGAAGGATTCGTCTCATCTCATCACCATTTCGAGCAGGTGTCGGGACTCGGGGGCGTCCTCGACCAGGGTTTTTTTCATGCGATCGATCGCTTCCGCACCTTGCCGCGGCACCGCCGCGTCACGGACGAAGCTGGAGAAATCCTGACGTGCATCGCGCGCGCAGATACCGCCGTTGGCGCAGTACTGGGTCATCAATGCGCCGCCCGAGCTGCAGTCGAGGCCCAGATCGCAGGCAGCGAGCTGCCAGGCGAACTCGCTGGCCTGGGTGCCGGCGACGGTGTCGGCCAGCGCCACATCACCGCTCGCCGCCACGCCCATGGCCGGCGACAGCGCGGCGAAGGCTTCGGGATCGCGCGATATCTGCACGCGTTCGACCAGGCCACGCCGGTAGTCCATGTCCTCCGACAGCGGTGCGCCCATCGCCAGCAACGCGGCTTCGGCCGCGAGGCTGCCGGCCTCGGCGGCGTCGCGGCGCCTCTCGACCAGTTGCACGAACGTCGGCGCATCGGCCGGAACGAATCGCCCGCAGCGCGTCCCGATCCGGCCGCGCGCGGCGCCGAGCGTGCGCGCCGCATCGAGCTGCATGCTGTCGATGAGGGCGCTGTCGCGGGCGAAACCGGCGGGATCCCGGGCGAACGGCGCGCAGTACTCGTCGACCCGGCTCAGCATCCAGCGTGCCTCGGCATCGCCCCGGTCAGCCATTGGCCGCAGCTGCTGGCGGAAGGCGAACAGATCCTCGGCCGCCTCGAAGGCCTGCGGCAGCGGGCGCGTCGGGGCCGGCGGGCGGACAGCAGTCGCGCGCGGCGGGATCTGCGGCGCCGCCAGCTCCGGGGTGGGCGTGCCCAGCGTCTCGCCAACCGGTGCCTCGCGCCAGTGGCCCCCATCGGTGCTGGCGGCCACTGGCGCGGCCGGGCGCCACATCGCCAGACCCGCGGCGAGGACGCTCAACAACACAATGGCGGCGAACATTCGAACGGTCACGTGAGGTCCCTGCGGCCCGGCCGACCTACCGTCGGCGGCGGGTTTCGCGCGAATTCTAGCCGACTGCCGCTGCCTGGCCCGACAGGGGCGCGTTGCCGCGCGCAGCGGGCGACAAGCGTGCCCGGGCCGCAGCTGCCCCCCGCGCTGCGGCACCCCGACCCTTTACGCGCATCGGCGGGCGGACCAAGATGCCCGGCCCCCTCCCCCCTGGATCCGCCATGCCCTTCCTCGAACTGACTCTGCGCTGCACTGAAGCCGAGCAGCCGACCTATGCGCAGGTACTCGAGGACGTCGGCGCCCTGGCGGTGACGATGCTCGATGCCGATGCCGACACCACCGACGAGCAGGCGATCCTCGAGCCCGGCGTCGGCGAGACCCCGTTGTGGCGCGCGATCGTGCTGACGGCGCTGTTCGAGGCCGACACCGATGCGCTGGCGCTGCTGGCCGATCTGGAAGCCCTCGATGCGACCCTGGACTGGAGTCGCGCCGGCTTCCGCAAGGTCGAGGACCAGGACTGGGAACGCGCGTGGATGGACCAGTACGCGCCGTTGCAGTTCGGCGCCCGGACCTGGATCGTGCCGTGGAACGCGGACCTGCCCGAGGCCGCCGGCCCTGACGCGGCGGTGGTCCGGCTCGATCCGGGCCTGGCTTTCGGCTCGGGCACGCATCCGACCACATCGCTGTGCCTGCAGTGGCTCGATGCGCTGTCCGCCGAGGGCGCGCTCGCTGGCGCCAACGTGCTCGACTACGGTTGCGGCAGCGGCATTCTCGCCCTGGCTGCGCTCAAGCTCGGCGCCGCGGGCGCGGTCGGCATCGACAACGACCCGCAGGCGCTCATCGCTTCGCGCGACAACGCCGACCGCAACGAAGTGGGTCCGGCGCTGGAGGTCTTCCTGCCCACCGACGCCCCGGACGCGACCTACCCTGTGGTCATGGCCAACATCCTCGCCAGCGCACTCGATGCACTGGCCGAGACCCTGGCGCAGCGCGTGGCGCCCGGTGGACGCATCGCACTGTCGGGAATTCTCGATGGCCAGGAGGAAGAGCTGCTGCGCCGCTACCGCCCCTGGTTCGAGCAGCTTGCGGTGACCCGCGAGGGCGACTGGGTGCGGATCGACGGCGTGCGCAAGTCGGGCTGATCCAGCACGACGGCCCCGCGGCGCGTGATTCAATAGCCGCATGTTCATCAACTGCAAGCACTGCGGTGCGCTGGTCGCCACCGAGCCGGCGACCGACCTGCCCCCGGAGCGCTGTCCGCGCTGCCGGGGCGTGCTGCGCAGTGCCGCCTCGGCGCAGCAGGTCTCGGTGGCCAGTCTGCTGCGACCGGCGGCGGCAGGCGAAGCGTCCGCCTCCGGCGCGGCAGACGCATCTGGGCGTCCCGCGCCCGTAGCGGCCGCGTCCGCTGCGGACGCGGCGCGCGAACGTCCCGCGGCCGCCCAGGCCGACGCCGAGGCTCCACCCACGCCGCCGACGCGCGCCGCAGCGTCGGCGGCGACCCCCGAGCCCACCCCCGAGCCCACCCCCGTCATCCCGGCCCCGGCTCGCGGTTCCGCAGACAGTGCGGACCATGCTGCGCTTGCGTCCGGGGCATCGCCGGCAGCGCCCACCTCGCCCCCCGCTGCGGTTCCGGCCATCGCATCGTCGCGCGCCTCGCCGAGCTTCGTGCGGGTCGGCGCAGGGACGCGCGCTGCGCCGGTCGACGGCCAGCGCCGTGCGCTGTCGGTCGCGCTCGTCGCGCTGGCGGTCCTGCTTGGCCTGCAGATCGTGGTCGCCGACCGCGCGCGTCTCGCCGCCGATCCGGGCTGGCGGCCAACGCTGACGGCCCTGTGTGCCGTGCTGCGTTGCAGCCTGCCGCCGTGGCACGAGCCCGCGGCGCTGACCCTGCTCGCGCGCGACGTGCGCCCCGATCCGGACCAGGACGGTCGCCTGCTGGCGGTCGCGACGTTCCGCAACGATGCGCGCTGGGCCCAGGCCTGGCCCCGCCTGCGACTCACCTTGTCGGACATCGACGGCCGCCCGGTCGGCAGCCGCGTGTTCGCCGCCGAGGACTATCTCGAGACCACGCCGACAGCGCCCACCCTGGCGCCCGGACACAGCGCGCAGGTACGCCTGCACCTGCGCGAGCCCGAGGGTGCCGCGGTCTCGTTCGCCTTCGATTTCCTCTGATCGCGCGCTGGCAGGTGTCCGGGCCGCGCGATAGACTGCCCTGCCGCCACGTTCTGGACCGTCGCCCCCTGCGTCGACGGCGCCGCCGACGCCGTACCTTTCGAGAATCGAATTGAACGCAGACCGCACCGACAGCCCGACGCGCGAGGCGCCACGTACGCCGCTGCGCGACCATGTCGCCGCGTCGATCCAGCGCTACCTCGGTGACCTCAACGGCAACGAGACCGACAACCTCTACGAGGTCGCGCTGCGCGAGCTGGAGATTCCGCTGTTCGTGGAGGTCCTGAATTTCTGCGACGGCAACCAGAGTCGAGCCTCGGCCATGCTCGGCATCCACCGGGCGACGCTGCGCAAGAAGCTGCGCGAGTACGGCCTGGTCTGAGCGGCCTGCTGCGGTGCCGCCGCTATAATTGCCGGCTCCCCGCCTGCAGCACACTGCCATGACCGCTTCCGCTCCGTCCGGCGCGACGACCCCGATCCGTCGCGCCCTGCTGTCCGTCTCCGACAAGACCGGCCTGATCGATCTGGCCCGCGCGCTTGCCGCGCGCGACGTCGAACTGCTGTCGACCGGCGGCACCGCGAAGGCGCTGCGCGAGGCCGGCCTGCCGGTGCGCGACGTCAGCGACGTGACCGGTTTTCCGGAAATCATGGATGGCCGGGTCAAGACCCTGCACCCGAAGGTGCACGGTGGCCTGCTCGGGCGCCGCGGCACCGACGACGCGGTGATGGCCGAACACGGCATCGACGCGATCGACCTGCTGGTGCTGAACCTGTATCCCTTCGAGCGCGTGGCCTACGCGGCCGATGCGAAGTTCGACGACATCGTCGAGAACATCGACATCGGCGGCCCGGCGATGCTGCGCGCGGCGGCGAAGAACTTCGCCCATGTCGCAGTTGCGACCGATCCGGCGCAGTACGACGCGCTGCTGGCCGAACTCGATGCCAATGACGGGGCGCTGTCGGCAGCGACCCGCTTCAGGCTGGCCGTTGCCGCGTTCAATCGCGTCGCCCAGTACGATGCGCGGATCAGCGACGTGCTGTCGTCGATCGACGAGCCCTCCGATGCCGGCGCCGCGCAGCGCGCGCCCTTCGGTGGCCAGAGCAACGGCAACTTCGTCAAGCTCATGGACCTGCGCTACGGCGAGAATCCGCACCAGCAGGCCGCGTTCTATCGCGACCTGCATCCCGCGCCCGGCACCCTGGCGACGTTCGAGCAGCTGCAGGGCAAGGAACTCTCGTACAACAACATCGCCGACGCCGACGCGGCGTGGGAGTGCGTGCGCCAGTTCGACGCGCCCGCCTGCGTGATCGTCAAGCACGCCAATCCCTGCGGCGTCGCCGTGGGCGCGGCCTGCGGCGATGCCTACGAGCTCGCCTATGCGACCGATCCGACATCGGCGTTCGGCGGCATCATCGCGTTCAACCGCACGCTCGATGCAGCGAGCGCGAAGGTCATCCTCGACCGCCAGTTCGTCGAAGTGCTGATCGCGCCCGATTACGAGCCCGCGGCGCTCGACTACGCGAAGAAGAAGGCCAACGTGCGCGTGCTGCGCATTCCGCATGGCGACGGCCACAACACGGTGGACGTGAAGCGCGTCGGCTCGGGCCTGCTGATGCAGAGCGCCGACCTGCGCGACGTGACCCGCGAAAACCTCCGGGTGGTCAGCCAGCGCGTGCCGAGCGAGGCGCAGTTCGCGGACCTGCTGTTCGCCTGGAAGGTCGCCAAGTTCGTGAAGTCCAACGCGATCGTCTACGCCAAGGACCATCGCACGATCGGCGTGGGCGCCGGCCAGATGAGCCGCGTGTATTCGGCGCGTATCGCCGGTATCAAGGCTGCAGACGCGGGTCTGGTCGTACCCGGCTCGGTGATGGCGTCGGATGCGTTCTTCCCGTTCCGCGACGGCATCGACGCGGCCGCCGAGGCCGGCATCGCCGCGGTGATCCAGCCGGGCGGTTCGATGCGCGACTCCGAGGTGATCGCCGCGGCCGACGAACATGGCATCGCGATGGTGTTCACCGGCGTGCGGCACTTCCGCCACTGACGCCGGATCCGGGGTGATCACGGTCGGCATGCTGCTTGCGGGGTTCGCACTGCTCGTGGGCGGTGCCGACCTGCTGGTGCGTGGCGCCGCGCGCCTGGCCGCCGCGAGCGGATTGTCGCCGCTGGTCATCGGGCTGACCGTGGTCGCCGTCGGCACGAGTGCGCCCGAGCTTGCGACCAGCATCGGCGCGGCGCTGTCGGGCTCGCCGGACATCGCGCTCGGCAACGTCATCGGCAGCAACATCGCAAACGTGCTGCTGATTCTCGGCCTGACCGCGCTGATTGCGCCACTGACGGTGTCGCAGCAACTGGTGCGGATGGATGTACCGATCATGCTCGGCGTGTCGCTGCTGGTGTTCGGCCTGTCGCTCGACGGCGATCTGGGGCGCGGCGAAGGCATCGGGTTGCTGGCGCTGGCGCTCGCCTACGTCGGACTGCTGCTGTGGCTGGCCAAGCGCCAGCCGCATGCGGACGCCGGGACCCAAGGGGATACGGTGGCGCCGGTGTGGTGGCGCGATGCGCTGTACGTGCTCGCCGGACTGGCGCTGCTGGTGCTCGGCGCGCGCTGGCTGGTGGGCGGGGCGGTCAGGATCGCGGAACTGCTGGGCGTCAGCGAGATGGTGATCGGCCTGACCGTGGTCGCGGTGGGGACCTCGCTGCCGGAGCTCGCGACATCGATCCTTGCGACTGTGCGCGGGCAGCGCGACATGGCGGTCGGCAATATCGTCGGCAGCTGCATCTTCAACCTGCTGCTGGTGCTGGGCGCAACCGCGGCATTGTCGCCGACGGATATCAGCGTGGGGCCGGCCGTTCTGCGCTTCGACCTGCCCGTGATGACCGCAGTGGCGCTCGCCTGCCTGCCGATCTTCTTCACCGGCTTCCGGGTGCGGCGCTGGGAAGGCGCGCTGTTCGTGGCCTACTACGTCGCCTACACCGCCTATCTGCTGCTGCGTAGCGCGCATTACCACGCGCTGCCGGCCTACAGCATGGTGATGATGGGCTTCGTGGTGCCGCTTACGGCGATCACGCTCGCACTGCTGGCTGCACGCGCCTGGCGTTATCAGCGTCGGCGCCGCGCCTGACAGCGCATCGACCGGGCCGGTAGACGATCGCGACCCGGGGATCGTCGCAGCCGATGCGCATCGCGCGCGAGCCTGGCGGCCGGCATGCGTCGTCGCCGGCGTCGGGTTCTGCATCGACGCCTGTCCGGCCCGTACGCGCTCCACCTGCGGTGCGATCGCGCGGCGCCAAGCGACCGAGGCCAATCGGTCCGTCCCAGCGACCTCCCGGCGTCCGCGCCGCCGCGAGAACGCTATTCGTCCTTCGTGACAGGTTTCACGAGCGGCGGCGCGGTGCGTGTCGCGGTCCAGATACTGCGATCGATCGAATCGCCGAGTTCGGGGAAATCGTCGGCGTCGAGCCGCGGCGATCGATCGCCGGCGCGGATCTTGCGGTCGTAGTCGCGGGTCAGTTTGATTGCCACCCCCGACAGCAGCACGATCGCCAGCAGATTCACCATCGCCATGATGCCCATCGCCGCGTCGGCGGTGTTCCAGACGATGTCGAGTTTTGCGAATGAACCCCAGGCCACCATCGCCAGGCAACCAATGCGCAGCAGGGCCATGCCGATACGGCCGCCGCGCAGGAACACCACCGCGCTTTCGGCGTAGGCGTAGTTGCCGAGGATCGAGGTCAGTGCGAACAGCGCCAGTGCGATCGCGACGAAGGTCGGACCCCAGCTGCCGAAATGCACCGCCATCGCCTGCTGGGTCAGCGCGACGCCGTCGCCGCCACCGGTGCCGAGTACGCCCGAGAGCAGGATCATCAGCGCGGTGGCGGTGCAGACCATGAGGGTGTCGACGAACACGCCAAAGGCCTGGATCAGGCCCTGGCTGGCCGGGTGGTGCGGCGACGGCGTGGCCGAGGCCGCGATGTTGGGCGCGCTGCCCATGCCGGCCTCGTTGGAGAACAGCCCGCGCTTGACGCCGTTAAGCAGCGCGACCGCAAGCCCGCCGAGCACGCCGCCGGCGGCCTGGTCGAGACCGAAGGCGCTACGCACGATCAGCGACAGCAACGCCGGCACCTGCGTGATGTTGCCGAGGACCACCCACGCCGCGAGCGCCAGATACGCCACTGCCATCACCGGAACCACCAGTTCCGAGATCCGTGCGACGCGCCGCAGGCCGCCGAAGATCACCGCGGCTGTGAGCGCAACGAGCACCGTCGCGGTCCAGCCCGGCGGAACGCTCCAGGCGCTGGAGACCGCCTCTGAGATCGAATTGGCCTGCACTGCGCTGAACACGAAACCGAATGCCACGATCAGGCAGACCGAGAAGATCGCCCCCAGCCAGGGCTTGCCCAGGCCGTAGGCCATGTACAGCGCGGGCCCGCCGCGGTAGTGGCCTGCGGCATCGCGGCGCTTGTACAACTGCGCCAGGGCGCTCTCTACATAGGCCGTCGCCATGCCGAAGATGGCGACGACCCACATCCAGAAGATCGCACCGGGCCCCCCGACACCAAGCGCGATCGCGACGCCGACGATATTGCCGGTGCCCACGCGCGAGGCCAGGCTCGTGCTCAGCGATTGCAGCGGCGAGATGCCGGCGTTGTCGCCTCCCGTGCTGCGCACCATCCCGGAGAGCATCTTCGGAAACCGCCGCAGCTGGATGAAGCCGAGCGAGGCGCTGAACCACAGTCCAACCAGCGGCAACACGCCCACCAGCACGTAGTTCCACAGCACTCCATTGATGCCGTTGACGACGGGCGAGAGGATGTTTTCGATCAGCTGGAGCAGATCCATCGGCGGACATCACTATCTGCGGCGGGGCGTGGGAGCCTAGCATTTGGCCTACTGACAGGCAGCCCGCATCACGATGCAACCAAGACCCGGACGGTGCGACGCCGTAAACTGGGGCCCCCTCTGCACCCGGTCTGTCGCGCATGAAGAAGGTCCTCGTCATCGGTTCCGGCGGTCGCGAACACGCGCTTGCCTGGAAGCTCGCGCAATCGCCGCAGGTTGCCGAAGTGCTGGTCGCGCCCGGCAATGCCGGCACCGCGAAGGAAGCCGGCTGCCGCAACGTCGATGTCGCTGCGACCGATCTCGACGCACTGCTCTCGCTAGCGCGCGACGAAGGGGTGGCGGTGACCGTGGTCGGTCCCGAGGCGCCGCTGGTGGCCGGCATCGTCGACCGGTTCCGTGAAGCGGGCCTGCGCATCTTCGGACCGACCACGGCGGCCGCCCAACTTGAGGGCAGCAAGGCCTTCGCCAAGGATTTCCTCGCCCGCCACGACATTCCCACCGCGGGCTATGCGGTGTTCACCGATGCCGACACCGCGGTCGAATACGTGCGCCAGCACGGCGCGCCGATCGTCATCAAGGCCGACGGCCTGGCGGCCGGCAAGGGCGTGATCGTGGCCATGTCGCTGGAAGAAGCCGAGACCGCGATCGCCGACATGCTCTCGGGCAACGCCTTCGGCGCGGCCGGCGCACGCGTGGTGATCGAGGAATTCCTCGATGGCGAGGAAGCGAGCTTCATCTCCATCGTCGACGGCACGACAGCCTTGCCGATGGCGACCAGCCAGGACCACAAGCGCGTCGGCGACGGCGACACCGGCCCCAACACCGGCGGCATGGGCGCGTATTCGCCCGCCCCGGTGGTCACGCCCGAGGTGCATGCGCGGATCATGCGCGAGGTGGTCGAGCCGACCGTGGCCGGCATGGCCGCCGACGGCGTGCCGTTCACCGGCTTCCTCTATGCCGGCCTGATGATCGATGCGCATGGCGCGCCCAAGGTCATCGAATTCAACGTGCGCTTCGGCGATCCGGAAACCCAGCCGATCATGCTGCGCCTGCAGTCCGACCTGCTCGATCTCGTCGAAGCCGCGATCGACGGCCAGCTCGCCGGCGTGGACGCGCAATGGGATCCACGTCCCTCGCTCGGCGTGGTCATGGCGGCCGAGCACTACCCCGACACCCCGCGCACCGGCGACGTCATCAACACCTGGGACACGCCGCCATTGGACGACACCAAGGTCTTCCATGCCGGCACGAAGCTCGACGCGCACGGCCAGGCGGTGACCGCCGGTGGACGCGTACTGTGCGTGGCTGCGCTCGGGAGCAGCGTGGAAGACGCGCAGCAGCGCGCCTACGGCGAGATTGCCGGGATCTCCTGGCCGGGCGAGTTCCATCGCCACGACATCGGCTGGCGCGCGATCGCACGCGAGCGCGAAGTGCAGTCCGCCTGACCATCCGCCCCATCGGAGCGCCGGGATGATCCCAGGCAACGCCCAGCTCAGCATGACCGTGCTGATGACACCGGACATGGCGAACTTCTCCGGCAACGTGCACGGCGGCACGTTGCTGAAGTATCTCGACGAGGTCGCCTACGCCTGCGCCAGCCGCTACGCCGGCCGCTACGTGGTCACGCTGTCGGTCGACCAGGTGACATTCCGCGAACCGATCCACGTCGGCGAGCTGGTGACCTTTCTCGCCTCGGTGAACTACACCGGTCGCACGTCGATGGAGGTGGGCATCAAGGTCATCACCGAGGACATCCGCAACCGCGCGGTGCGCCATACCAACAGCTGCTTCTTCACGATGGTCGCGATGGACGAGAACGGCCGCGCCACGCCCGTGCCGCCGCGCGAACCTGCGACGGCGGATGAGGTGCGCCGGTTCGAACAGGGCCGCCAGCGCCGCGAGATCCGCCAGGAACTCGAACGCCGCTACCGCGCGGTCCGCGAGGAAACCGTCACCATCGGTTAGACCGGGCAGGCCCGGTCAGCGAATGTGGGGCCGACACGCGCGAGAAGCGCCAGCTGGATGCTGCATCGGCGCACACACCGCGTGGCGGTGCGTGCCCGGCCACGCGTAGGCGCTGCTTGTGGATGGACGACAGCCTGCTAGGCTCCGCGCAATCGCCAAGGAGCCTGCATGGCCGGCCAGTCCCAGTTCGCCCTGCTCAAGCAGCGCCGTTTCATGCCGTATTTCACCGTCCAGGCCCTGGGCGCATTCAACGACAACGTCTATCGGCAGTCGATCATCGCGCTGCTCGTGGTCATGGGCGTCAGCCTCTCCGAGCGCACGCTCTACACCAATCTCGCGCCGGCGATCTTCATCCTGCCGTATTTCCTGTTCTCGGCGATCGCCGGCCAGATCGCGGAGAAGGTCGAGAAGCACAAGCTCATCGTCATCACGACCGCGATGGAGATCGCGATCATGTCGATCGCGGCCGTGGGCTTCCTGCTCGAGAACATGCCGGTGCTGCTGGTCGCGCTGTTCCTGACCGGCATGCAGTCGACACTGTTCGGTCCGGTGAAGTATTCGATCCTGCCATCGGTGCTGCGCCCCGAAGAACTCACAGGTGGCAACGGCCTGGTCGAGATGGGCACGTCGCTCTCGATCCTCGCCGGCATGATCTACGGCGGCCTGGTGATCAAGCTCGCCGGCAGCTACGGGCCCGAAGCCGCCGCGATCTCCATCGTCGTCCTGGCGATCGCGGGCAACGTCGTCGCGCGCATGATCCCGAAGGTCGATGCGGGCGCGCCGGCGCTCAAGGTCAACTGGAATCCGGTTCCCGAATCGGTCGCCATCATGCGTCTGGCCAAGCGACAGCCCGCCGTACGCAACGCGATCCTCGGCGTCTCCTGGTTCTGGTTCGTCGGTACGGTGCTCACCGCGCAGCTGCCGACCTACGCCGAACTGCACCTGGGCGGCGTCGCCAACGACACCGCGCTCTACATTTTCGCGCTGGCACTGTTCTCGATCGGCGTCGGCGTCGGTTCGCTGCTGTGCGAGAAGCTCTCGGGGCGCTCGGTCGAGATCGGCCTGGTGCCCATCGGCGCCTTCGGCATCACCGCGTTCCTGCTGGACCTGTATTTCGCCCGTCCAGGCGCGCCGCCCGCGACCGGCCTGACGATCGCGCAGTTCCTCGGCGACCGGGCCGGCTGGCGCATCGTCATCGACCTGACCGGCATCGGCGTGTTCACCGGGTTTTTCGTTGTACCCCTGTTCGCGTTGATCCAGAGCCGCACGCCCAGGTCGGAACTCTCGCGCGTCATTGCCGGCCTCAACATCCAGAACTCGCTGTTCATCGTCACCGCCGCGATCCTCGGCGTGCTGTTGCAGATGGACGGCTTCAGCGTTGGCGACCTGCGCATTCCGCTGCCCGGGCTGAGCATCCCGCAGGTGTTCCTGGCACTTGCGATCGCAAACGGCCTCGTGGCGCTGTGGATCTTCACGATCGTGCCCGAGTTCCTGATGCGCTTCGTCAGCATGCTGCTGGTGCGCGTGCTCTATCGCCTGCATCCGCGCGACATCGAGTCCTCGGTGCCGGCCGAGGGTGCGGCGCTGATCGTCTGCAACCACGTCAGCTACATGGATGCGCTGATCCTGTCGGCGGCGATCCCGCGGCCGGTCCGCTTCGTCATGTACTACCGCATCTTCAACGTGCCGGGCATGCACTGGATCTTCCGCCACGCCAAGGCGATCCCGATCGCCGGCGCGAAGGAAGACCCCGCACTGATGCAGCGCGCGTTCGATGCGGTCGATGCTGCACTGGCGAATGGCGAGCTGGTCGGCATCTTCCCCGAAGGCAAGCTGAGCCGCGATGGCGAGATCGCCGCGTTCAAATCGGGCGTCGAGCGCATCCTCGCGCGCGCCGCGGAACGCGGCCAGCGCGTCCCGGTGGTGCCGATGGCATTGCGTGGCATGTGGTCGAGCATGTGGAGCCATCGCGATTCACGCATGGGCCGCATGCGTCTACCGCGCCGCGCGCGCGCGCACGTCGAGGTCGTCGCCGGTCCGCCGATCGAGGACGGCACGTCGACCGATGCAGGCGCGCTCGAAGCACAGGTGCGGATGCTGCGCGGCGACGCCGCATGAGGCCCGCCATGACGCCGCTTTGCGCATCTCTGGGGCTACAGTAAGACGTCCCCGTCCACAGACGGCGGTCATCGACGTTTCCCAACCGTTCCAGCATCCAGGAGCTTTCTCGATGAGTTCGATCCCGCCGCCGCCACCCGGCTCGTACGGCATCCCGGAAGCACCCCTTCCCGGCTCGCCGATCGCCCCGGGCACCGTCCCCAACTACCTCGCGTGGTCCATCATCGCCACCGTACTGTCGCTTTGCCTGTGCTGCGTCGTCGGCACGATTCCGGGCATCGTCGCCATCGTGTTCTCGGCGAAGGTCAACACGCTGCTCGGCCAGGGCGATCTCGCCGGCGCCCAGCGCGCTTCCAATACCGCCAAGACCTGGTGCTGGGTCACCACCGGCCTGTGCATCATCGGCCTGCTCTGGACGATCTACTCGCTGACGATCGGCGACGGCATGGAGCAGTACCAGATGATCATCGACCAGATGCAGGTCGGCGGCTGATGTCACTGGCCGGCAGCCATGCGCCGGGCCGCATCCGTGCTTCGACCGTCGCGCTCGCAGGCGGCGGCGTGGCACTGGCGGCGGGCGGCGCGTGGCTGCTGCGCACCTTCGATCCGAATGCGCCCGGCAATCCGTTTCCAGCGTGCATGTTCTACAGCGCCACCGGCTGGCACTGCCCAGGCTGCGGCCTGACCCGCAGCCTGCACGCACTGGTGCACGGCGACCTCCCGCGCGCGTTCTCGATGAACCCGCTGCTGCTGGCGCTGCTGGCGCTGGCGCCACTGCTCGCGGCCTGGCACCTCGGGTGGCGGCCGACATGGCTGCAACACCTGGCGCGCATCGCGTCCGATCCCAGGCCGTGGGTGGCGCTGGTGCTCGTCTACTGGGTCGCGCGCAACCTGCCGTGGGCGCCGTTCACCCTGCTCGCGCCGGGCTGAGCGACTGCTGCGGGGGTGGCCCGCCCACCTGCTGCGCGTACCACTGCGCGATGAGCCAGCGCGAAATCGACAGCCGCGGCGACAGCGACAGGTGGGGATGCGCATCGCGCAATGCCAGCTCGATATCTCCCGCCTCGAACCAGCGTGCGTCCTCGAGTTCGTCGTTGACCCGGGGCGTATCGGGCGACGCATCGGCCAGGAAACCGAGCATCAGCGACGCCGGAAACGGCCACGGCTGCGAGGCCAGGTACCGGCAGCCGGTCACGCGCACCGCGCTTTCCTCGAACACCTCCCGCACCACCGTCTGCTCGAGCGTCTCGCCTGGCTCGACGAAACCGGCCAGGGTCGAGTATCGCCCGGGCGCCCATGCCGCCTGCCGGCCCAGCAGCAGGCGCCTGCCATCGCTGACCGCGACGATCACCGCAGGATCGGTGCGCGGATAGTGCTCGATCCCGCAGCCCGTGCAGCGTCCAAGCCATCCGGCGCGCACGTAATCGAGCGGCGCGCTGCAGGCGCCGCAGTAGCGATGGCGGTCGCGCCAGTGCAGCACCGCGCGGGCCTGCGCGAATGCGCTGGCCTCGCGCACCGGCCACTGCGCAGCAGCATCGCGCAGGCTGATCGTCGCCGACATCTCGAGCGTGCCGGGCGCATCGACACCCGGCACCGCGAACCATCCCTGCCCGTCATGCAGGCCGAGGAACACGGCAGAGGCGGGACGCTTGCCGACGGCGGTTCCGTCGAGCCCCGGCGGCATGCCCTGGGCGTCGACGCCGGCGTCTCCCTTCGCGTCGAGCACCAGCACGCGCGCATCCGGCCACAGTCGTGCCAGCGCATCGGAATCGGTCCGGAGGTGTTCGGCGCGATCGAGTGGCGCGTCCGCGAAGCTGAAGTCCATGCGGCCGATTATGGCCGGCGCTGGCGTCGTGTCGAGGTCGATGCCTGCTAGACGGTGAAGCTGCTGCCGCAGCCGCAGGTGGACTTGGCGTTGGGATTGCGGATCGTGAACTGCGCGCCGTGCAGGCTCTCGACGTAGTCGACCGACGCGCCCATCAGGTACTGCAGGCTCAGCGGATCGACGACCAGGGTCACATCGTCGGTCACCACCGCCAGGTCATCCTCGCTGCGCTGCTCGTCGAACTCGAAGCCGTACTGGAACCCCGAGCAACCGCCGCCCTGGATGTAGACCCGCAGATTGAGGGCGGGATTGCCTTCGCCCTCGATCAGTTCGCGCACCTTGGCCGCGGCCGCCGGCGTGAAATCCAGAGGCCGCTCCAGCGACTGGTACCCGGGGCTTTCGATGGTGAGCAACTCGTTCATGGCGTACAGGATGGGGCCCCGCCCCGCTGCCTTCAAGCGCCGGGGGCGGAACGCGGCGTCACATCGGCCCAGCTGAACGAACGGTCCACTTCGCTGCCGCGTTCGGGCGAGAGCCGAACCGTCACGCGCAAGGGCTGGAACCCGGCCGGCAAGACCACATCGCCCTCGACCTGCTGGAAATACTTGAACGAGTAGGGCTGTCCGGCGGCGGCGTCGCGCTGGCGCAGGTCGTCCCACTCGAGGGTCTCCAGCCGGCCGGCGCGCGTGCCTTCGATGGCCAGACGCATCGTGCCGACGCTGGCGGCGTCGCGGTTGAGGCTCTGGGTCAGCGTCGCGGTGTAATGCCAGCCCTGGTCGGTGCGCGGCTGCATGCGCAGCTCGTGGACGGTCAGGCCGCGCCGCTGCGCGGTTCCACCGACGAAACGCTCGTAGAACGCGACGTCGGCGCGCAGGGCCGCGATCTCCTCGTCCCGCTCGGCCAGCGTGCCCTGCAGCTCACGATTCGCGTCGCGGCTGATCTGGTCCGAGCGCGTGAGCGTGGAGACCTGCTGACGCAAAGCCTCCAACTCTTCCTGTTGGCTCGCCAGCTGTCGCTGCGGATTGTCTACGCCCGGCGCCAACACCTGCCAGACGCCCCACAGGCCGAACAGCAGGGCCAATCCGAAGACGATCGCGGCGACGATGGCGAGGCGCATCCGGCGCGCACGGGACGTGACCAGCAGCGGCCGGGTGTTGGGCGGAACGTCAGTCATCGCGACACGGTATAGCCAGTGCCCTCGCGCCGCGTCAAGCAAGCCGGTCCTTATACTCCCCGACGTTGTGCACCCGTTGTCGTTCGCCCGGAGCGTCCGCGATGTCCGAAGCCCATCTGTTCGCGGTCGGCGTGCTGCTCGCCTGGCTGGCCGGCATCCGCGTGTACCTGACCGTATTCGGCGTCGGTCTGGCAGGCGCGCTGGGCTGGCTGGACCTTCCGCCTGCGCTGGAAGCGGCGTCATCGCCATGGGTACTCGGCGTGTCCGGCGCGCTTGCCGTGGTGGAGTTCTTCGCCGACAAGATCCCGGGAGTCGACTCGGGCTGGGACCTGCTGCAGACGCTGGCCCGGGTCCCGGCGGGCGCCTTCCTTGCCGCGGCCACGCTGTCGCCCGATGGCGACCTCGGCGCCGGCATGCTCGCGACCGGCGCCGGTGTGGCGCTCACCAGTCATGCGCTCAAGGCCGGCAGCCGCCTGCTGCTCAACGCCTCGCCGGAACCGGTCAGCAATGTCGTCGCGTCGAGCGCCGAGGACGTAATGACGGTGGGTGTACTGTCGCTTGCCTTCGTATATCCATGGCTGGCGTTGGCGCTGGTCGCGGCGGCCGCGATTCCCGCGGCATTCGCGGTGTGGTGGCTGTGGCGGCGCCTTGCGCGTCGATCGCCGGGCCGGCTGCGCGATTGAATCGCGCGGCGCCGAGCATCCCGTTGTGCACGCCTGCGCAGGTAAGGCCGGGTAAAGTTGCCCGATCCCCCTCATCGCGTCACAGTGCCGCACCTATGTCCGATGCCGACAGCAAACACCGCGCCGAATATCCGCCCGTCGCTTATTGGCGGCGCTGGGCCGCCGACGCCGGACAGCCCACGCTGCCCGCCGATCCGGCCGAGCATGCAGCCGCCGCGTCGACGACCGCGTCGATCAAGGGCGATACCACCGAAACCCCGCATCGGGTGCTGATCGTCGAGGACGATCCCAGCCAGGCGCTGTTCGCCGAAAGCGTGCTCAATGGCGCGGGAATGCAGGCGCGCGTGGTGTCGGTGGCGAACGAGTTCATGACGGCGCTCGGCGAGTTCCAGCCCGATGTCGTGCTGATGGACCTGCACATGCCGGGCATGGATGGCTCGGAACTGACGGGACTGCTGCGACAGCAACCTGCGTTCTCGCATATCCCGGTGGTGTTCCTGACCGGTGACGACGATCCCGAGCGCCAGTTCGAGATGCTCGAGCTCGGCGCCGACGATTTCCTGACCAAGCCGGTGCGCCCACGCCACCTGATCGCGACGGTGCAGAACCGGATCCGGCGTGCCCGCGCCCTCCAGCGGATGCCCGACCCCGGCCGCAATCCGCTGACCGGCCTCAACAGCCGCCTGCAGCTGCTGCAGCAGCTCGCCGAAACGATTCCGGCAGCGCCACGCGGCGCGCTGGGTTTCGTCGAGATCGAAGGCATCACCGCGCTGCGCGACCGCTACGGCTACGCCGGTCTCGAGACCATCCTCGCCGATGCCGGGCGGCACCTGCGCAGCCTGGTCGGCGATGCCGCTGCCACCCGTCTCAACGACAACACCTTCCTGGTGCTCGCACCCGAGGTCCCACGGACCGGTCTCGATGCCTGGGCGCGCAGCCTGCGCGACGGCATCGGCAGCCATCCGTTCCCGCTGGCCGGGCAAACCATCCGTCTGCGTGCCCTGGTCGGGTATGCGGATCTCGCGCACGGCTACGACGATCCCGGCACGGCCCTGGCCGCGGCGGAGCAGGCCTTGCGTGAATCGCGCGGCACGCCGCTCGGCATGTCGGTGCACATTCCACTGCCGAGCGTACCGGCGAGCGAAGGAGCCGGTGGCCTCGTCGACGACCTGCGTGACGCGTTGGCCCAACAGCGCATCGAACTCGCGTTCCAGCCGATCGTCGCCGTCGCCGGCGGTGACGAAGCCCAGTACCAGACGTTGCTGCGCTTGCGCGGACGCGATGGCGAGCTGCACATGGCCGCGCGCGTGCTGCCCGCGGCCGAAATGGCCGGGCTGCTGCTCGACATCGATCGCCGGGTGGTGGAGCTCGCGATCGCCACGCTGGTCGAACACCGGCGGACCGGCAACTCGATGCGCCTGTTCGTCTCGCAATCCTCGCGCAGCCTGATCGAGACGAGCTATGCCGACTGGCTTCTCCAGCAGCTCGAGGCGGCCGGTATCGCGGGCACGTCGCTGGTCATCGACGTCCGCCAGGACGATGCGCTGATCCACGCGCTGTCGCTGCAGGAGCTCTGCGCGCGCATGGTGCCCGCCGGCGTGCAGCTGTGCCTGGGCCAGTACAGCGCGAGCGAGGAAGCCGACGCCCTGCTCGCCCAGCTGCCGCTCGGCTTCGTGCGTCTGGCCGCGCGCTATTCGCGCCAGCTCGACGAGCCGCGCGTACGCGACGAAATGCGCGGCGCCGTGGAGCGCGCGCATCGGCTGGGGTTGCAGGTGATCGGCCAGCAGGTCGAAGACCCACAGGCCGCCGCGACGCTCTGGATGAGCGGCATCGATTTCATCCAGGGCAATCTGGTCCAGCGCGTCGCAAACGTGCTCGACTTCGACTTCCATCATTCCGTGCTCTAGGCCTGGCGACGCGCATGACGCATGCCCCGTGCCACTCCGACAGGCGCCGGCCGGCACTGGATGACGCAGCGCCGGCGCGTCCGTCGGACGCGGCCGGTTCGCATCGCACCGCGGCCAGCGGAATGGATACGGCGTGGCCGGGCCTCCGAACCCGCTCTGCCGCCTTGCTACGGGAGGTCCCGCCGCATATGCCAGTGCTCTTGCTCACCGCCCGCGCCCGCCGGGCGGACGTCCCCGGCCTCGGCTTGGGCAGACCTCGATGATCGGCCGCCGTCGACATCCCGCGCTGATGTTGCGCTGGCTTGCACTCGGGGCCGCCGGCGGCGCGGCGCTGACGATGATGCTTGCCGCGATCCCGGTGCCCGGCCCCTGGCAACTGCTCGCCCTGGTCCTGGCGCTGGTCGCGGTCGCCGCGTCGAGCGTGGTCGCGATACAGATGCACCACAGCGTGAGTGAGCTCGAAGCGGCCGACGAGCGGCTGCGCCAGGACGAACTCGCGCTGGGCGAACTGCAGCGCCAACTCGAAGAACGCACCACGCTGGAGCAGGAGTTGCGCCGCGCCAAGAATGCGGCCGAATCGGCGGTCATGGCCAAGGGCGAGTTCCTGGCCACGATGAGCCACGAGATCCGCACGCCGCTCAACGGCATCACCCCGATGCTCGACCTGCTGATGCATGCGCAACTGGCGCCCGACCATGCCGAACTGGTGCGCACCGCCTACCTGTCCTCGCAGCAGATGCAGCGCATCGTCGACGACATCCTCGACTACTCCAAGCTCGAATCCGAGAAGCTCGACCTGGAAGTCACCGGGTTCAACCTGCGCGAGCTGATGGATGGCGTCATCCAGGTCATGGAACGCGCCGCCCAGACCAAGGGCCTGCGCCTGGGGCTGCAGGTCGAGGCCGGCGTGCGATTACCTGTCCGCGGCGATCCGGTGCGCCTGCGGCAGGTGCTGGGCAACCTGATCAGCAATGCAGTCAAGTTCACCGATCGCGGCAGCGTGGCGGTGAGCGTGCGGCGCATCGGCGAAACCGTCGCCCAGCACCAGTTGCGCTTCGAGGTCCGGGACACCGGCATCGGTATCAGCCCGGAAGGCCGCAGCCGGCTCTTCCAGGCGTTCAGCCAGGCGGACGCATCGACGACGCGCCTCTACGGCGGCACCGGCCTGGGGCTCGCGATCTCGCGCCGCATCGTCGATCTCATGGGCGGGCGCATCGGCGTCGATTCCGAGCCCGGGGCCGGCTCCACCTTCTGGTTCGAGATCCCCCTGCTCAAGGCGCAGGGAGACATGCCAGCCGAGGACACCACGCCGCGCGACGGACGGGTGCTGCTGCTCAGCGCGGATCCGCGCCTGCGCTTGCGGCTGAGCATGCTGCTGCCCAACTGGGGACTGCGCGTGAGTTCGGTGGAGACCACCCAGGAGGCCCTGGACCGTCTGCGCACGGCCGCCAGCCAGGGCGCGCCATGGGCGTACTCGGTCGTGCTCGCCGACCTGGCCGGCATGCGCAATACCGCGGTGGCGCTGTACCGCAACGTCACGCGGCAGGAGGCGTTCGACGGGCTGCGCCTGGTCTGCCTCTACGGCGACGACCCGGTGCCGGACGAACTGCGTGGGGAGGCGACACTGCTGAGCCGCCAGTCGCCCGATGCGGACCTGCGCGAGGCCGTGCTCGGCGCCGATGGCCTGTCGCAGGCGGCGCCGATGGACGTCCTGGACCCGGCCGCGGCAGGCGCGTCCGACGGCCGCCCGCCCGACCGGGACCCGACAGCCATGCCTGCAGCCTCGCCGGAATCGCAGTCAACGAGGCCAGGTGTCCCGGCCGACTCATCCCGCCCACGGGATCTCGCTTCGACCGAAAGCCCGCGCGACGCCACAACGCGCAAGCCGCGGGTGCTGCTGGTCGAGGACAACCCGGTCAATCTGATGGTCGGCCAGCGCCTGCTGTCGGTGCTCGGCATCACCTGCGACACGGCCAGCAATGGCGAAGCCGCACTGCTGCGGCTCACCGCGTCGCGCTATGACATCGTGCTGATGGACTGCCAGATGCCGGTGATGGACGGCTACACCGCGACCCGCCGCTGGCGCGAACACGAGGCAGCCGAGCGCGTCGCAAGGCGCCTGCCGATCATCGCGATGACCGCGAACGCCATGGCTGGCGATCGGCAGAAGTGCCTCGATGCGGGCATGGACGACTATCTCGCAAAGCCCGTCACGCGCAACGAACTCGAACGCTGCATCCACCGCTGGTGGGATCCCGAGGCGTCGCCGGCGCCGGTCGAGACCGCACCGCCGCCGGCTCTGATGCCGCAGGTTGAACCCGACGACACACGTATGCCCGATTCTTTGCAGGCGGCCGAACCCGCCGCGCCGGCCGCCACCACCGCGGACGTGCCACTGGCGCCGCCTCCGCCATCTGCCGTCCCGCCGCCGGCACCGCGCGCGCCGCTGCCGCCGGTCATCGACCATGAAGTCCTCGACGATCTGCGCAGCGTGCTGGGCGAGGAAGTCGACCGTCTGATCGATCTGTTCATCGACGACACGCCGCGGCTGCTTGCCGCACTCGAGAACGCGGTGGACGGCCCCGATTACCACGCACTGCGCGAGGCGGCGCATGCGCTCAAGTCATCGAGCGCCAACCTCGGCGCGATGTCGCTGTCGGCAGCGGCGCGCCGGATCGAGGCGGGTGCGCGCGAACACCAGCTCGAGCGCCCCGCTGTGGCAGTCGCGCTGGTATCGAACGAATTCGCGCGCGCGCGGCGCATGCTGCGCGAAGGCCGCGTCTCGAATCCCGTCTGAGCTGCTGCCAGCGGCTGGCAGCGATCACTCGTCTTCGAGCTGGCTCTGCAGGTAGTTCTCGACGCCGAGGCGCGTCACCAGATCGAGCTGCGTTTCCAGCCAGTCGACGTGCTCTTCCTCGGACTGGAGGATATCGACCAGCAGCTCGCGGCTGACGAAATCGCCGACCGCCTCGCAATGCGCGATGCCGTCGCGCAGCGCTGGCAGGCCGTCCATTTCGAGCGCGAGATCGCATTCCAGCGATTCCACCGGTGTCTCGCCGATACGCAGCTTGCCCAGCGCCTGGAAGTTGGGCAGACCTTCGAGGAACAGGATGCGCTCCGACAATGCGTCGGCGTGCTTCATCTCGTCGATCGAGGCCTTGTAGGCACGCTTGCCGAGCGCCTCGAGCCCCCAGTTCTTCAGCATCTTGGCATGCAGGAAGTACTGGTTGATCGCGGTCAGCTCGTTGTAGAGCGCCTGATTGAGAAAGCGGATGACCTGCGCGTCGCCCTTCATCGGGAGACTCCTGGACCAGTGGAATGCGGACACTCTAAACGTCGTCCGCCGGTCATGACGGAACGCGAATCGTGCGCATGTTCGGGCGCCGGAGCCGGCGCGGATTCAGGCCGCCGAAGCGATCAGCGGCAGATCGATCACAGGCGCGCGTTGCGCCGCGTGGCAGTCGTCGAGGAGGCCCGCCGCCATGTCGAGGCAGCTCCCACAGGTCGCACCACAGCCGGTGCGCATGGTCAGTTCCGAAACCTCGCGGCAACCGTTCGCGGCCGCCTGGCGGATCTGGGTATCGGTGACGCCGTTACAGATGCACACGTACAAGGCTGGGTTCCTGGACGAGACTCTAGAGCGCCCATTCCGCCACAAACAAGAATCATTGTCAAATGAGAACAGTTCAGGCCGAGCTGCCGCCGCCATCGTCACGGCCGCGGGCCGCCTCCTGAACACGTCGCGCCTGACGCCGCTGCGGACGCCGGCTGCGCGAGCGCGCTTCGAGAACGGCCTGGG
Source organism: Luteimonas chenhongjianii (assembly GCF_002327105.1). Lineage (GTDB taxonomy): Bacteria > Pseudomonadota > Gammaproteobacteria > Xanthomonadales > Xanthomonadaceae > Luteimonas > Luteimonas chenhongjianii. The sequence continues at coordinate 42,572 of NZ_CP023406.1, forward strand.
GAATCGCCTGCGCGCCGGCAACCTGGCGGGCGTACTTGGCCAGATGGCTCAACGCACTGACATAGACACCGCGCTTGAACACGACCACATGCTCCAGCGGATACCAGAAGTCGACCCATCGCCAATGATCGAACTCGGGCTTGTCGGTCAGGTCGAGTCGCAGGTGCGCTTCGTCGGCGACGAATTGCAGCAGGAACCAGACCTGTTTCTGGCCCACGCAGACGATGCGGTCATTGCGGCGTATCGCCCGTTGCGGGAGCCGATAGCGCAGCCAGCCCGGGGTCGCACCGAGGACAGCGACATGTTCGGGGAGCAGCCCGGTCTCCTCGCGCAGCTCGCGATACATGGCCTCAAGCGGCGTCTCGTCGGTGTTCATCCCGCCCTGCGGGAACTGCCACCCGTCACGCCTGACGCGGCGCGCCCAGAAGACGCGCCCATCCGGGCGCATCAGCACGATGCCGACATTGGGCCTGAACCCGTCCGGATCGATCACGATGCGGACTCCTAATGCGATTGACTTGCGTCACTGGCTTCGACTCTGCCACGGCGCTGGCAAAGCGACAAGCGCATGCTGAACGCATTGCCGGCGTCGATCGTGTTCAGGCGTCCAGCGCGCCTCAGGCCGGTATCCGCGCAGGCGAACGTGCGTTCGGACGCGCTGCAGTAGCCGCTGTCGGAGCCGACTGCGGCTATCCAACCTGTTGAAGCCATGTCGCCTGCCTCGCTTCGCACGCCTGGACTTCGCGCCCCAGACGGGCAGCAAGGGATCGACGACCGGCCCCGCTCTTCTCCCGGATCGGCACAGGCGCGCGCACAGAAGGCCCGGGCGCCATCGCATCGGGCCTGATGCTCAACCATCGCTCCTCGCCGTGACCGCCGCGACATTGTCCCGGCGCAGCGCCTCTGCAGCGCGCTTGCCGGCGAGGAAGGCGTGATCGGAGTTGTAGTACTCCCATTCGCTGTAGCGACCGGCCAGCACGATGTCGCGGGCTGCCAGCCATTCGCGGATGAGCGCGACGTTCGCGGCGCGGGCGTGGTCGTAGATCACGTAGGCATAGGGCATGTCGACGACGTTCGCGGTCAGCACCCGGTCATCCTCGCGCAGCATGCCCACCTGGATGCACTCGGCGATGCAGCGGTCGATGAGTCCCTGGTCGTCGCAGGGCAGCGGCTTGGTCGGAGAGTAGGTGATCTCGCAGGTCAGCCCGAAGCCGCCCGGCGGATTGTTGCCCGGGCTCGCATTGCCTTGCACGAAGATGCGGTGGAATACCGTGTCTTCCGGATAGTAGATCCAGTGTTTGTCCGTGATGTCCTCCCGACCGATGCCAAGGTTCACGCAGCGCACGGATACATGCCGCAGCGCCGCCGCGGCCTCGCGTACGGCGGCCGGCGCTTCGTCGCCGATGATGCGGATCAGTTCCGGCAACGGCAGCGTGCTGACAAGTGACGCATAGCTGCGCTGACGTCCGTCGGAGAACACTGCGACACGTCGCTCGGGATGCAGCGCGGTCAGGCGGGTGGACAGCACGAGTTCGCCTTCCAGATGCGGCAGGAACCCGTCCATCAGCGCCTGGAAGCCGCCCGTCCTGGGATAGCCGAATCGCGCGTTGGGGCCCACCGGCTTGGAGACCGGACGCAGCGCGCCGTCGATCATCTCATCCAGGTCGGGCATGGGTACGCGTCCGCCGAGCCACGAGGTTTCCATGTCCTGCAGTGGGACGGTCCACAGCTTGAGGTTGTAGGGCACCGCAAAGTGCCTGGCCACGCCGGCGCCCCAGACTTCATGGATGAACTCGTGGAAGTTGCGCGGCGCGCGCCTGGTCGCGAGCGCGCGGACGTCGCCGGTGGCGTGGTCCTTGACGTCGCCATCGGCCGGTTCGGGCACCGTGCCGTCGCCGCAGCAGTCTCTCGGCAGCGCGCCCACCGCGTCACGCGACGCGGCAGGGGTGCCGTCGCCATCGAGCGGACCGAAGCGGGCCTCGATCGCACCGATGATGCACTCCTTGAGCACGTCGGTCGGCAGGCCGTACAGCGCGCCCTGGAAGGGGTAACGCGTGTGCACGCCCTTGCTGTAGACCCAGGCCTCGCGATCCTGCCAGTGCAGGTTGTCGCCGAGGAGCCGCTCGTAAAGCGCAAGCACATCGGGGTCCTTGGAGAACATGATGTGGCCGGCGTAGTCGAACACGAAGCCCTGGTCGTCGATCGAACGGCACCAGCCGCCGACCGAGTCGTTGGCCTCGACCAGCACGCTGCCCTTGCCGTAGTGCAGGGCCGCCGACAGTCCGGTCGGTCCGGCGCCGATGATCAGGCACTCCGCGGGCGCCTCGCGTGCCGCACGGCCGACCGTCGCCTCCTGCTTGGGGAGGCTCACCACCCGGCGCCCGTCCAGATATTCCTGCACCTTCGGCCGCAATCCGCCGTGGACGCGACTGATCTCCTGTACGACCACCTCGGCCGCGCGATCCCACGAAGTCTGTTGCACCAGTTGCTGCTGCCGGCCCAGACGGCCCGCGCGTTGCGCCTGGCCTTCGGCGAGCGCCTCGCGGCACGCAGAGATGAAGGCGTCCGGGTCTGTGGCGATGGCCACACCCGCCGCATAGAGGCGGCGCACGTCGGCGATCGCGGTACTGACCACCGGCTTGCCGGCCGCCATGTATTCGAGCGTCTTGGTCGGGCTGATGAATTCCGTGGAGGCGTTCAGCGCGAACGGCATCAGGCAGACATCCCAGGCGGCAAGCACATCCGGCAGGTCGTCGTAGGCCTGTTGCGGCAGGTAATGCAGGTTGGCGCGCCGCGGCAGCGTTGCGGGATCGATCTTCACCACAGGACCGACGATGCAGACCTGCCAAGCCGGGTCCGCATCGGCGATGCGCGCGAGCAGGTCGAGGTCGAGGCGCTCGTCCACCACGCCGTAATAGCCCAGGCGTGGACGCGCGATGCCGGAGAAGAGATGGCTCGCCACGTGCCCTTCCTCGCGCGGCGCGAAATGCGCGGCGTCGACACTGCTCGGCAGTGAATGCACATTGGCGCTGGCCGTTCGCTTGGCCTCGTAGAGCGACGGTCCGCCGGTGAAGACCACGCTGGCGATATCGAGCAGCGTGCTTTCGCGGCGGAGCAGCTGCGGCGGCGCACCCAGGAACGCGCTGAGCTGATCCATGCAGTCGTAGACGATCACCTCGGGCGTCAGACCACCAAGCAGGGGCAGCGCCATCGGCGTGTACAGCCACACGCCGTAGTGCTCGATGCGATGTTCGGCAAGGTACTCGTGCAGCAGCGCGGCAATGGGTTCGAACTGCGTATCGACGAATCCATGGCCTTCGGCCAACGTTCGCGGTTGCAGCACCGTGACCCCAGGCGCGGGCGTGGACACCTCCAGCGCCGGCGCGCCATGCACGGGCTCCTCGACGAAGAGGATGTCCCACTGCGCGGCGACACGGCTCAGCAGATGCTGCGGACGCTGGTAGACGAATCCCCAGCGCAAGTGCGAGAAAACGATCAAGGTCTTCATGGGGCTCCGGGTGGCTGGGGACGGCGGCCGATCCGCACATCGCCTGTGGTGCTGTGCAAGCGCGAGCGCCTGCGCGTAATCGGGATCGAGGCGCCGCCGCAGGCTCTCGGGGCACACGTGCCACAAGCCGCTGCGATGCCAGTGGTCCGGACGTTCCCAGTCGGGCCGGTCGAGCGCGGGATACAGGCACACCCCCTCGACCGGCACGCCTTGCGCGCGCGCGACTTCGACCTCGGCGCACACATCGAGCAGCCATGGCCCGCGGCGCTCATCGGTGTGGCTGGTCTCGCTGATCGCGAGCGGTCTGCCGTACCGCGCATGCACGTCCGCGAGCAGCGCCGACAGCCGTCGGCGCCCGGGATCGTGTGGCCATTCCAGCGAGCGGCGGGTGCCCACACTCCACTGGTTGTAGGGGTAGTAGTTGACGCCGACGAGATCAAGATGCCGTATCGACCCCCCGAGCTGCGGCTCGAGCCGACCGGCGAGCATGTCCCAGGCCTGGAACTGGTACTGGATTTCGCACGCAGCGCGCTCGCCCTCTTCCGGGGTTTCGGCGATCACATGGATCAGCGGGTCCACCGACAGGATGCGCGCACGCGGATCCGCGGCATGGATCGCATCCACCGCGGCAATTGCCGCGCGCGCGAGCTGCATCTTCAGCGGATACCCCTCGTGCGCACGATCGCCGATGTGGGGATACATCAGACCGGTCTCGCAGACCGCCCAGCACAGGAACGAGATCTCGTTGATGGGGGTGTAGACAGGAGCAAGACCGTCGTCATGGAACGGCGCGAGATAGGCCGCAAGGGCATGCGCGTAATCGGCGAAGCGCGGCACGAATGCCGGCGAGAAGATGTCCAGTCCTTCGGGCATCCCGTAGTGGAAGAAACTCCACAGCAGCTGCACGCCGTGGGCCCGCGCCGCACGGGCGCGCATGCCGACGTGGCTGAAATCGTAACGGCCGCAGCCCGCCCGCTCGATCGATCGCCACCCGGCACTCTCGCGCGCGGTGCACAGACCGAGCCGGGCCATCCGCCGGTAATCCCCACCCGCATCGGCCAGGTGGCCGGTGGACGAGTTCAGGCACAGCACCTGCGCGCTGCCGTTGATGTGGTCCGCACCTTCGAACCCCGCCTGCCAGAACCCCGCGAACGGCGACGGCGACGTCATGCCCGCCCCCGCGAGCCGGCCACCGGCGGCCGCACACCCGCGATCGGAACACTACGCACGCCGGGCACGTCGATACTGATGGCAGGCTCCTCGGACGCCCGAAGGCGTCGCCTTGCGGATCGCTCGCACGGGAGCGCGATGGGGGATCCGACAAGGCGACGTTGCGCCGGGATTCGACAGGCCGCCGTGAATTTTGGCGCCGGAATACACGCCCGTGCGGGCCGGCCGGCCGCTCGCCGACAAGTGTGCGGCGAGAACGGGATCGCCTACGTCCAGCCAGCAACGCTTAAACAACTCCCGGCGTCATAGATACGAATCAGACTGGATCGCCGGCCCGCCACTCGCCGACAGGAGATGTCGATTCGTTGAATCTGGGAGCTCAACGCACTCTTAGCCTCACCCCCGACTTCGGAAGAAGCTGCTTCTGAATCGAAGGCCATCGGCCGTCTATAGGGACGCGGCGCGCCTGGCGAACCTCAGGGCCATGATCTCCTCAGCACCGAGCTGCCTCCGCGTGGAAAACTGCAAGAAGGCAGAAGGTGCCTCCCGAGCAGCTAAGTACCGCAATCCAGAGGACAGGCCCAACAGGATCCAGCCGTGCCCGCACGCCGCGCTGGCTGGCCGACCGGACGACACGCGGTCAGCGCGTTTCCGACTCCCTCACTCCCCGGAGTGAATCCGCCGACGACGGAGAAGAGCAGTTCGATCGGTGAGCGAACTGTGTTTAGGGGTAACCCTGAGAACAGCTCTATATCGAAACCCTGAGTTGTTCTGCGGCACAGACCGCGAGCGCAACTCAACAGGCGGTGTTTGTGGTCTCGATCCGTGAGACGGGCGTCCCCACTAATATACGGCTCCGCAGTCGCGTTTCTGGAGCGTCATGTCACCGACTCATGTGCTGTCGAGCAAGTTCAACGAGGATCTTAAGCGTGGCGTCTTGGAGCCATTGCTACGCGAAGTGCAGGAAGACGACACATTGCTCCTCGGTGTTCGCAACGGCTACATCTCGGTCTACTACCGGGGTGGGCAGTTGCTGAAGGTAGAAGCTGATGGGGCATCAGGCTACAAGGTGACTTTCGATTCAAACCATGACAAAAGCGGGGTGCTACCAGGGCGCTTCGCGCGCCACGGCTGCGCCGACGTGCTTACACAGCGGCTCAGATCCGTTGAGGACACTGCTGTTCTCGTCGACGTGCTGAGCGAAGTTAAGCGCGTCATGGATCGCTCTCCCAAGCTGAAGTCCGCATTGGAGCGCGAGTTCCAACAGGTGGCGGCTCGAGTAAATAGCAGGGCGAGGTCTGCGAACTCCTCACACTACTTCGTCACTGATATCGAGCATGCTTCGGACAATGCTCGCTTTGACATGCTCGGTGTGCGATGGAAGCACGATGAGCGCTCCAATCGTTCGCGCCTGGTACCGGTTCTGTTCGAGGTGAAATACGGAGTAAGCTCGTTGGCCGGTGGCGCCGGCATTGTGGACCATCTCGAAAAGACGCTGACGCAGCTTGCGCTTGCTGATTTCCGCGCGCGCCTCGCCGCCAATGTGGAATCCCAATTCAATCAGCTCGCCGATCTTCAGCTGCTTACGTTCAATCGGGGCACGTCCACGCACAAGTTCAGCGTGGTGGACGACCACGTCCAGATCGTGTTCCTCCTCGCCGAATATGTGCCGCACTCGTCCCAGCTCAAGCCCATGCTCGATGAGTGTGACAAGAAAATGCGCGTGGCGCAGGAGAGCTTGGCTGCTGCAGGCGTCACGGTCGATCTGCGGTTTGCCTGTGGCAGCCTTTGTGGATACGCAATGTACGACTGCACCATGCTGTCCACGGACGGCGTGCGCAAGCTGCTTTCGGCCTGGGAGCCGGTGAACTAATCGATCCTGCCTTAGCACGCTCCCGGGCGCCGTGCGCCCGGGCGTATTTTTGCTGGCCCGGAGAATTTGCGTATGAGAGCCTGCATCCGTCGTGGAAGCAAGCAAATCGGTGGTAGCTGTGTGGAGTTGGAGTACGAAGGGAAACGTCTGCTTCTGGATCTCGGACTACCCTTGGATGCGCCAGATAACATCGCAGGATTGATTCCAGATGGCCTCGCTCTCGACGCGTCTGACCCGAGCCTCCTCGGTATCCTGATTTCGCACCCGCACCTGGACCACTACGGCCTTCTGTCGCATGTAGCACCGTCGATCCCGATCGGGCTCGGCCCCGCCGCCCGTCGGATCTTGGCCGCTGCAGCACCGTTCATGCCAAGGATGTGGCCGGTTCCCTCACCCGGCTGGACTTATGAATCTGGCAAACAGTTCACCGTTGGTCCATTCACTGTCACGCCATATCTTGTCGACCATTCGGCTTTCGATGCGTACGCGCTGCTGATCGAGGCGGGCGGCGACCGGCTTTTCTATAGTGGCGACTTTCGCGGGCACGGCCGGAAAGCCGCACTGTTTGAGCGGCTGATCAGATCGCCACCCGCGAACATTGATGCGTTGCTCGTCGAGGGTAGTTCCCTGACGCGCCTCCCTCTGGATGCAACGTTTCCGACCGAAGCCGAGATTGAGGGTCTGCTTGCAGATGCTCTGGAGACGACTGAAGGCCTGGCGATGGTGCACACCTCTGCGCAGAACATCGACCGCATAGTGTCGATCTTCCGAGCATCTCGTCGCCACGGTCGTCGTGTCGTCATTGACCTGTACACGGCCGCGATCCTGGAGGCGACAGGCAATCTCAACCTGCCGCAGTCGGATTGGAGTGACGTCGCGCTCTACGTCCCGGAGGCCCAGCGCAGGCACATCAAGAGGACGAAGCTGTTCGATCTGCTCGCGCGTCATTCGCGCAACCGAATATACGCCGACACGCTGGCCCAGAACCCGGCGGGCTTTACCTTGCTGTTCCGTCCTCTGCACCAGCGCGATCTCGAGCAGGTCCGGTGTCTGGCGGGCGCTGGCTATATCTACTCGCAGTGGGAAGGCTACTGGGATGGCGGCAGCTATGCCACTGTCGAAGCCTTTCTTGAGCGGCATCGAATACCGAAGGTGTCCGTCCATACGTCCGGCCATGCCAGTCCGATCGACCTCAAACGATTCGTGAGCAGCCTCAATCCCAGCAAGGTGGTGCCGATCCATAGCTTCCGCCCCGATCGGTATTCGGAGCTATTCGATCGCGTCGAGCCTCAACCTGATGGTCAGTGGTGGCCCGTCGGCGCGCGCACCAGTTCTCCCGTGTTCGGGGAGAGTTCCTGACGGATGCAGAGGCAGCTCTTCAAGAGTTACTCGTCAATCTTTGCGAAGTGGGCTGCGCCTAATACAAAACGACCGAAGCACGCCGGCATCACCATGGGGAATGGCTGGTTCGGCCTGCTAGAGACACTGTGTTTTCGCCTCGTTGGGAGGCTCGAGATTCAGGTCAACCGACGCCCCCCCCCCGCAATTGAGTAGCGGGTTGCTTTGGAGTCCAATCCCCAACGAGAAGGAGATTGGACGAAGAAGCGTTTCAGCGAAGAACAGATCATCGGCTTCCTGCGTGAGGCCGAGGCCGGCTTGCCGGTCAAGGAGCTGTGCCGCCGGCATGGCTTCAGCGAGGCGTCGTACTACCTGTGGCGCAGCAAGTTCGGCGGGATGAATGTCTCCGAGGCCAAGCGACTCAAGGAACTCGAGATCGAGAACGCGCGTCTGAAGAAGCTGCTGGCCGAGCAAGTCCTCGAGAATGAAGTGATCAAGGACGTGCTGCGAAAAAAATGGTGAGCGCACCGGCCCGTCGCGAGCAGGTGCGCTACATGGCAGGTAAAGGCCTCAGCGAGCGGCGCGCTTTGCGCGTGGTGGGCATGAGCGCCAGCGCACTGCGCTATACACCTCGTCCGGATCGCAATGTCGAACTGCGAGAGCAGATCCAGGCATCGGCGCATCGGCACAAGCGCTACGGCGTGGGCATGATCTATCTCAAGCTGCGGCAAGGCGGCCATGCCGTGAATTACAAACGCGTGGAGCGGCTGTATCAGCAGGCGAAGCTGCAGGTGCGGCGACGCAAGCGCAAGAAGGTGCCGGTGGGCGAGCGGCAACCGCTGATCCGTCCGGTTGCGGCCAATGAAGTGTGGTCGATGGACTTCATCTTCGATCGTACGGCCGATGGTCGCGTCATCAAGTGCCTGGTGATCGTGGACGATGCGAGCCACGAGGCCGTGGCTATCGATGTCGAGCGTGCGATCTCGGGCCATGGCGTCAGTCGTGTGTTGGATCGTCTGGCGCTCAGCCGAGGCCTGCCAAAGGTGATTCGGACCGACAACGGGAAGGAATTTTGCGGCAAGGCGATGTTGAGCTTGGCACACGAACGTGGTGTCGCGTTACGCCTGATCCAACCAGGAAAACCGAATCAGAACGCTTACGTCGAGTCCCTCAACGGACGCCTGCGTGATGAGTGCCTCAACGAGCACTGGTTTCCGACATTGCTGCACGCCCGCACCGAGATCGAGCGCTGGCGCAGGGAGTACAACGAGGACAGACCCAAAAAAAGCATCGGCGGGCTGACGCCCGCCGCCTACGCAAAACAGCTGGCGGCGAAGCCGCTACGATGAGCCCGGACTCCAAACAGACCCGCTACTGAAAGCGGGGGGACGTCGTTGGAGTCGTACGACTCATAGTGGCAGTGGCGACATAGACGGAACCAAGTGTTTAGGCCCTCGTCCAGAACTAAGAAGCGCGGCGAGCTTCGGATGCCAGATTATCGGTTGTCCTTCATCTCCTCGTCGGGACCGGACGTCCTGCCGGGAAATTGAGAACGGAGCATTCACTGAGAAGCGAGCACTCACTCAGGGCGCGCCAAGCGCAGCTACCACGCTAATCCAGATCCAGGTCTCGTCGTCGATCAGCGAGACCACGCGCTTGAGTTTGGCCGGGTCGGTGGCTTGTTCTGTGCCTTTCGGAAGATGGCGATCCTGCTCGCAGCTAGGCTGGTCTGCGGCCTTCAGCCTCGCGATAAGTGCAGTCGGCACCGCGCCGTTCGGACGGATACGCGTGATGGGCGCCAGCGCTCATCTGCTGCCTAAGCGAGGCGCGCATCTTTGCCATGGCGAGTGTGTCGATGGCATCGGACGTCAGACCGTTGGGCAGGGCCTGAGTGGTCTTGCGCCAAGCAGTCCGGTGAAGACCAATCCGTGCTGCCGGGTGAGGTTTCGGAAGATTGATTGCTGCGCACGGTCTGCTGCCAGTTCCGGTTAGACCGCAGTGTGTCTGCCCGGCAATGCGACTGTTATCGGCACCTTGGCCCAACGCCATTTGGCGGGAATGGCCGACGGCTCGCCGAGCAGCTCGGTGCGCTCCTCGTCCATCTTCAGGAACAGCAGAAAGGTGATCTGCTCTACGTAGTCGCCGTAACCGATGCCTTGGTCGCGCAGCACGTGCGCGAAGTTTCAGACCTTGGAAACCAGGGAGGTGTAGTCATTTGCCATGTCAGTCTGTCCGCTTGTTGTTATTGCCCAGCCCACGCCACCAGTCACCCACCAGCTTTCCAGTCTTTCGGGCCGCCACTGCAGTCCGCTCAGCAGCCTCGCGCGAGACCACTGCCACCCTGTCAGCAGTGGATGGACGACGCGCGAACACTTCCGACATGGCTAAAAGTTCAGCCTGGTAGAGCGATGGGTGGAGCGTGCTGGTGGTCAGCCAGCTCATGAGGCGGGTCGCAGAAACTTCCACCGCAGCTGCCTCGTCATCGCACACTGCCTTCAACCGGCACCGCGCTTCACGAAGGAACGTCAGCTCGTCTTCGACCCGCCACTGAAGATAGCGGGCCACCACAGCCCGGGAGTCAGCCAGCTGTCGTTCCCGCAGCAATTCGACTTTTGCACGGATCGCATCGTCAGCACATCCGGCCAGTGCAGAGATCGTCAGTTTTGCCTCCTGCGCCCAGTTGCGGTACGTCTCGTCCTGCACCCATTCGTCCAACTTTCCTTTCAGCCGGCCGGACTGCCGCTGGCTGAGAATGGGCATCACCGCGCCCAGCACCAATGCGCCGGCGGGCCCGAACACCAGCAAGCCGACGCCGACGCCCACATAGTTTCCGGCGACCGCCAGTCCCGCGCGCGTACCACCGTCGAGCAATACCTCCTGGAAGGCTTGCGTTCCGGTGATCTCGTCTCGCTTGACGCGCTCGAGATTGCGGATGCCGCTCAACACCAGCGTGAACAGCGGCACGTTCGGGTGCAGCATGTCGTCGCCGACTTCGAATGAAGACCGGGTCACGTGTTCGACGACCTCGTTGCTGTACCCCTCCACGAAATGGATCTGGTCTGCCCATTCGGGCAGGTCATCTGCCGAACGCGCGGCCAGTTCATCGGCAACCTCCGCGTTGGCGATCACCGGGTAGTCATAGCCCCGGTCAAAGTGACGTTCCAGACCGGCAAGAGAGCCCACGTCTTTGACCTGGAATCTGACCCCGTCCACTGCGATGTCCCATCCCGCCTCGTTGGACGCCACCGGGAACTCGACCACGTGCCCCTGCTCGATCAGTTGCGCCGCAACCACGCGTTCGGCGACATATCCCTTGAGATTGCTGACCGCGCCCAGGTGGGCGGCGGCGTCCATCGACTCAATGCGATGCGCAAACGCCGCGAACGCCACCGGGTCATCCAGTTCGTCGATACGGGAAAAATTCGCCGCCTGCAGCACGAGGGGGTCAAGGCTGTACGCGTTGTAGGCGATGTCCCCCAGCGTCAGGCCTGCCAGCGAGATGGTGTCGCGCTGCTCGCCGATCAGCTCGCGTAGCCGATCAGACCTGCCGCCGGCACCTGCAGGGCGCTCCATGACGCCGACAACTGCTTCGTCGATCACGGTAGTCTTCCGTCCCGCTGCGGCGATCCGGTTCCAGTCCGTCCCGTACCCGCGCAGCACAGCCCGCGTCAAGCCACCCGTTTGGCCCAGGTTCTCGAGACTGGGAAATGCCCCAAGCATCGCGCGGAGGCCGGCGGAGCCCGCTTGCAGCCCATTGAGCGCAAGCAGCGAGATCACCCGTGCACCGACAGCGCCACGCACCTTCTGGTTAGCCGATCGCGTGGCCCACCAGCCCACGCCGGCGGTGGCCGCGATGATCGTGATCGGGTTGGACAGGACGGCCACCACTGAAACCAGCGCCGGCCCGCTCACCAGCGGAATAAAGGCCGATGCCTGGGCGGCCAGGATGTACGCGGAAAAACCGGCCAGACTGACGCTGGTGCCAAGCGCACCCAAGCCACCGCCCATCAATAGGATCTTTCTCAGCGCGGCGTCGTTTACGCCGTCCGCTCCCACTGCATGCATCAGCCGCTCCCGGTCTTCGGGCGGCAATTGGCCAACGCGGGCTTGAACCTCGGAAAGCAGGCGTTCACGGGCCTGCACAGATTGCACATCGTCAGCCTTCAAGAACGATGCCAGCAATTCCTCTACTGTCTTGCGGGCCAAGGCATCCAGCGTGGTTGGCACCTCCTTGGCGCTCTTCAGTCCCCACTTCTGCGCGTACTTCGTCACCTGGCTGGGCTGCAGTGAATGCAGGGCGCGCGCTACCATGTCATCCGCAGCCGCTGCCGCAGAACGACAGGAAGTGAACGTCACGGGCGGCAGGGCGAAGGCCTCGCGCAGGTACATCCACAGCAGCACGCGCAGGGCGTCGTCCGAAAGCGGCGAGGCCAGCCATGCTTGAATCGTGCTTCTGAGAGACGCGGCCGCTTCTGCATCCGTGGGGTCGGCAACGATGTTGATCTTGCTCAGCGGCGACCGGCGACTCATCAGGAAGCGGATCCGACGTTGCAAGGTGCTGTCGTCGAACAACGCCAGGCAAGCTGCCAGTAGATCGCGGGGGGCTGCGCCCAGCCCGGCAACGATGTCACGGGAGGTCATGATCGGCGCAGCACCAATCGGTCCCGAATCTGTGTTCATCTGACTTCTTCTTTGGGCTGCGTCAGACATGGTCGCGATTCCTGTTCATAAACGCTCAAAAGAATACAGTGCGAGCGCTGACAGTCCCCCGACGCTGACAGCACCGTCCGGATGCCTATCATCGGAGCCGAACTGGGAACTAAGCTTCTCCCGGATTTGGCGACAGGTGTGACGCGACTCCATGGACAACTACCGAGAGCACAGAACCGCCCTCCAGAAGCTGGTGCCACAGGCATCCATCGGGCCACGCTTTCGAAGATCGCCAACCAACCTGGTGCAAACATCGGGACGGACATCATCGACAAGCTATGCAAGTACTTCGGGTGCCAGCCAGGCGACTTGCTGACGTACGTAGAAGGAAGCACTGGATCGGTTTGACCGATCCCAATCAGTACCTGAGACGCAATCCGCGACGATCGCTGTGCTCACCAGGGAATGAAATGACCAACGAAGAATTCAAGCGCACCCTTTGGGAGCGGCCGACAAGCTGCGCGGCTCTGTCGCGGCGGCTACCTACAAGTACCCAGCTCTGGGCCTGGTGTTTTTGAAGTACGTGTCGGACATGTTCGATGCCCAAGCCAAGCGCATCCGAAAGCGCTTGGCGGGATCCGCAGGCCGAGCACTACATCGAGAACGAGGACAGCCGCGACGCGCTGGCCGCGCAGTTCGCCGCCGACAAGACCTTTTAAGAAGACCGCGCTGCGCCAACTCGTCGCCACTGCTTGCTAGTGGAGGGCGTGAATGACATCTACAGCACGCTTGGCCTGGACAAGCCGCACATCAGCCTGCTGGACGAGGACTTCCTGGCCCAGATCCGCGGGATGCCGACGCAGAACTTGGCGGCCGAGCTGCTGGAACGCCTGCTCGCCGACCAGATCCGCCAGCGCGGGCAGAAGAGCGCACTGCAGGGCAAGGAGTTCGCCGAGCGCTTGGAAGAAGCGGTAAACCGCTACCGAAACCGTCGCTTGACCACGGTTGAGGTCATCGAGGAGCTAATCCGGCTGGCGAAGGAGCTCAACGAGGCGCGCCCGCCTGACGGCATAACGGGGAGGAGCTCGTCTATACCAGGCGCTGGCGGAGAACGAATCTGCCGTACGCGAGCTCGGCCACCCAACGCTGGGGGCGCTGGCCCAAGAGCTGACCAACAAGCTGCGTAAGTCGGCCTCAATCGACTGGCAAAACCGCAAGGACTCGCGCACGCATCGCTATGGTGAAGATCCTGCTTGCGCGCTACCGCTACCCAACCGACCGGCGGCCACAAGCACCCGTAAGAGTGATCGAACAGGCGGAATTATTGGCCGATCCATGGGCCGAGCGTCGGCGTGAGCCATGAGCTGTCACAACGAACTGGGGTCAAACTGGAGGTCCGGGGTGTCCTGTGACATCCGAAAGTGTCACAGAAAGTGTCACAGGAACCGTTGGAACATCGGTTCAGCCTTGAAGAAAGAAGAGCGAAAAACAAAAAACCCCATGAGAATCATGGGGTTTGATGTGTGGATCTAGTGGTGGCTATGGGTGGACTCGAACCACCGACCCCAGCATTATGAGTGCTGTGCTCTAACCAGCTGAGCTACATAGCCATCGGCCCGCGCGGAGCTCCGCAACGAGCCGCGCATTCTGCCCCAGCCTCCGCCGCTACGTCAATCGTCCGTGCGCGTTGGGGGCCGGGAGGTCACCTGGCCGGTTGCGCCGTGCCCAGGCCAAGCTGGTCGAGCATGAACGCGTACATCTCGGCCGATTCTCGATAGCGGCGGAAGCGGCCCGACTTGCCACCGTGACCGGCTTCCATGTTGGTGCGGAACACCACCGGATGCGTACCGGTGTCGAGATCGCGCAGCTTCGCCACGTACTTCGCCGGCTCCCAGTACTGGACCTGCGAATCCCACAGGCCGGTGCCGACGAACATCGCCGGATAGGCCTTGGCTTCGAGATTGTCGTAGGGCGAGTAGCCCAGGATGTAGTCGTAGTAGCGCTTGTCCTCGGGGTTGCCCCACTCGTCGTATTCGTTGGTCGTCAGCGGAATGCTCGGGTCGAGCATCGTTGTGACCACGTCGACGAAAGGCACCTGCGACAGGATCACGCGGTACTTCTCGGGGGCCATGTTCGAGATCGCGCCCATCAGCAGGCCGCCGGCGCTGCCGCCGTAGGCGGCGACCCGATCCGGCGCGGCATAGCCCCGGCGGACCAGATCGTCGGTGACGTCGATGAAGTCGTTGAAGGTATTGATCTTGTTGAGCAGCTTGCCGTCGTCGTACCAGGCCCGGCCCATCTCCTCGCCACCGCGGATATGCGCGATCGCGTACACCATGCCGCGGTCGAGCAGGCTGACGTTGGTGACCGAGAAGCCGGGATCCATGGATGCCCCGTAGCTGCCGTAGCCATACTGCAGCAGCGCCGCGGTGCCTTCCTTCTGGAAGCCCTTGCGATAGACCAGCGACACGGGGATACGCTTGCCGTCGCGCGCCGTGGTCCACACGCGCTCGGTGACGTAATCCGACGGCTCGTAGCCGATCACCGCCTGCTGCTTGAGCTGGCGACGCTCGCCGGTGCGCGTATTGACTTCGAAGGTCGTCGCGGGCGTGGTCAGCGAGGTGTAGCCGTAGCGCAGCCACTCGGTGTCGGGCTCGGAGTTCACCGCCAGTCCCATCGCATAAGCCGGCTCGTCGGCCTGCACGAATTCGTCGCTGCCGTCACTTTTGAGCACGCGCACGCGGGTCAACGCTTCGGCGCGCTCCTCGATCGCGGTGAAGCCGTCGAACAGCTCGAAACCTTCGATGTAGACATCGTCTCGGTGCGGCACGAGGTCGGTCCACTGCCGGCGCGAGGTCGCACCGCTCGGCGCGGTGACGAGCTTGAAGTTGGTCGCCGGCACACCATCGGCAGCGGGGGCGTTGGTGCGGATCACCCAGCGGCCGCCGTAATGGTCGGCGTCGTATTCGACATCGCGCGCTCGCGGCGCGAGCACGGCGAAGGTTTCAGGATTGTCCGCCGGCGCGTAGCGCGTTTCGCTCGACACGGTGCTGCCGATGCCGATGACGATGTAGCGATCGTCGCGCGTGCGGTCGATGCCCAGGTAGAAGCTGTCGTCCTTCTCCTCGTACACCAGCACGTCGTCGGTGACCGGCGTGCCGAGGACGTGCTTCTTCACCCGCACGGTCAACAGCGTTTCCGGATCGTTCTCGACATAGAACAGCGTCCTGTTGTCATCGGCCCAGACCAGGTTTGCCGACACGCCGGTGATGACGTCCGGATAGACCTCGCCCGTCTCGAGGTTCTTGAATCGCACCGTGTACTGGCGACGCCCATTGGTGTCGTCGGCGTAGGCGAGAATGCGATTGTCGCGACTCACGTCCCAGTCGCCGACCGCGTAATAGTCCTTGCCCTCGGCAAGCGCGTTGACATCGAGCAGGACCTGCTCGCCGCTGAAGTCGCCGCGCGCGTTCGCTGCCTGGATCGACAGCGCATCGATGCCGGCGCCATCGGCGCGGCGCGCATGCACCGGATAGTCCTTGCCGGTCTCGTAGCGCGAGTAGTACCAGTAGCCGCGATCGCGGTACGGCACCGAGCTGTCGTCCTGCTGGATGCGGCCGACGATTTCGTCGTAGAGCGTGTTCTCGACCGGCTTGAGCGGTGCAAGCATCGCGTCGGCATAGGCGTTTTCGGCGTTGAGATACGCCAGCACCGCAGGGTCCTGGCGCTTGTCGTCGCGCAGCCAGTAGTAGGCATCCTCACGCGTGGCGCCGTGCGGCGCCTTGACGGTGTGCGGGCGCTGCTCGGCGTCGGGCGGCACCGGTGCGGCGGCGTGGGTCGTGGTTGGAACGCTCATCAGGCTCAGGCTCGTCAGGATCGGCGCAGCAAGCAGGGCCGCCGCGCGCGGGAAAGAGGTCTTCATAGGTGGGTCCATTCGCTGCGGATGCAACGCCGAAAAGAACACCGGCCGCGAGAGCGGCCGGTGCTGGATGGAATCACTTGCCCAGTTGCTGCCACAGGAACGTCAGGTAGAGCGCATCCATGTGCGCCTGCTGCCGGTTGTTCGCAGCGCCGCCGTGACCGCCCTCGATGTTCTCGTAGTAGCGCACGTCCTTGCCGGCTTCCGACATCAGCGCGTGCATCTTGCGCGCGTGGCCGGGATGGACGCGGTCGTCGCGGGTCGAGGTGAGGATCAGTGTCGGCGGATAATCCTTTGCCGGATCGAACAGGTGGTACGGGGAGAAGGTGCGGATGAATTCCCATTCCTCCGGCTTGTCCGGATTACCGTACTCGGCCATCCACGAGGCACCGGCGAGCAGCTTGTGGTAGCGCTGCATATCCAGCAGCGGCACCTGGATCACGACCGCACCGAACAGCTGCGGATACTGGGTGAGCATGTTGCCGGTCAGCAGGCCGCCGTTGCTGCCGCCGCGGATGCCCAGATGTGCGGGCGAGGTGATCTTGCGATCGATCATGTCCTGCGCGACCGCGGCGAAATCCTCGTAGGCCTTGTGACGGTTGGCCTTGAGCGCAGCCTGGTGCCAACGCGGGCCGTACTCGCCGCCGCCGCGGATGTTGGCGACCGCATACACGCCGCCCTTCTCCAGCCAGCCCTTGCCGACGCCGCCGGAGTAGCCGGGCGTCAACGAGATCTCGAAGCCGCCGTAGCCGTAGAGCAGCGTCGGATTGCTGCCGTCGAGCTTCATGTCCTTCGGACGCACGATGAAGTACGGCACGCGCGTGCCGTCCTTGGACGTGGCGAAGTGCTGCTCGACCTCATGCGTGCTGGCGTCGAAGAAGGCCGGCATGGTCTTGAGCGTTTCCGGCGCGCCATTGCCGCCCACCTCGGCCAGCATCAGCGTGCTCGGCGTCAGGTAGTCGGTGACCGTCATCCACACCGCGTCGGACTCGTCACTGTCGACGGCGCTGACCGCGACGGTACCGAGTTCAGGCACGCCGGCCAGTTCGCTGCGCGCCCAGCCGTTGGCGCCCGGCGTCAGCACGGTGAGCTTGTTCTTGACGTCCTCGAGCACGTTGAGGACGAGGTGGTTCCTGGTCCACGTCGCGCCGGCCAGCGAGGTCGTCTCGGTGGGTTCGAACAGCACGTCGAACTCGCGCTTACCGCCCATGAAGGCATCGAAATTGGTCGCCAGCAACGAGCCCGCCGGATACGTGCGGCCCCCGACCTCCCAGGGTTCGCGCAGTTCCAGCATCAACCAGTCGCGGTGCACCGACTTGTTCGCAGAATTGGGCGCATCGATCCTGGTCAGCTGGCCATCGGCGCCACGCAGATACAGCTCGTCGTTGTAGAAGGCCAGCGTGCGGCTGACGAAGTCGCGCTCGAAGCCCGGCGTGTCGTCATGGATCGCGGCGATGTACATATCGTCCGGCTTGCCTTCGTAGACCAGCTTCGCCTGGTCCATCGACTGGCCGCGGGCCAGCTGCTTGACGATGCGCGGGTAGCCCGACGAGGTCAGGGAGCCGTCGCCGAAGTCGGTGTAGACGTAGACATTGTCCTGGTCGATCCAGCCCAGCGCACCCTTGGCTTCCTCGCGGAAGAAGCCGCCATCGACCCAGGACTTCGACGCGACGTCGAACTCTCGCGTCACGTCCGCATCGGCGCCGCCGCGCGACAGCGCGATCAGGCAGCGGGTATAGGCCGGCCGCAGGCAGCTTGCGCCGTGCCACACCCAGTTCTCGCCCTCGGCCTTGTTCAAGGCGTCGAGGTCGAGCACGGTTTCCCACTTCGGCTGCGGCTTGCGGTATTCCTCCAGCGTCGTTCGCCGCCAGATACCGCGCTCATGGTTCCGGTCGCGCCAGAAGTTGTAGTACCAGTCGCCCTGCTTGTAGACGGCGGGGATCTTGTCGTCGGAATCGTAGATGCCCAGCAGATCGGCTTCGAGCTGCTTGAACTCGGGCGTGGCCGCGAGTTCGGCCTCGGCCTTGGCGTTCTGCGCGCGGACCCAGTCGAGCGCCTTCTCGTCGGTGACGGCTTCGAGCCACTGGTGCGGATCTGACATGGTGGCCTCCTGGGCGGATGCGGCGCCCATCGACAGGCCGACGGCGACGGCCGCGGCGAGGCAGAGCTTGGACACGTGGGACATGGGGACTCCGGTGACACGGACGGATAGCCGGCAACGCTAGCACGCAGCGCCAAGGCGGACCGCATGACCAAAGTCACCCCTGACGGGTGAAGCGCAGGGTCAGCGCAATCCCGGCAGCAGCCCCGCCGCCGCCAGCGCGGCGCGGATCGAAATCCGTTGCCCCCGGCGCGGCGCCGGACGCCGGCGGGCCTGCGCGAGACCGGACCGACGCCGCCGCAGGACCGCTGACGAGGCCGGTTTCCGCCGGCGCGTCAGGTGCCGGAGCGCCAGGGTGCACCAGGCCAGGGCCGGCATGCCGAGCAACCACATCGGTGCCCAGCCGACCGCGCTCGTTCCGGTGCGCAGGCCGGGAAACGACAGCAGGGCGATGGCACCGAGGAACAACATGCCCAGGAGGGCGGCCGGCAGGGTGGCGTCGGATCGGACAAATGGCGTTGCGGCGATACGGGACATCTCGACAGCTCCTGTGAACGCGATCGCCCGGCTGGGCAGGCGCACAGTCTGTAGAGCGGCCATCTCACGGGCTGCGACCTTTGCGGGTCGTGGCTCGATTGCGGCATGCCCGCAGGGGCCACGCGCGAGCGCTATCCGATGCTCGTGCCGGGGATTCCGTTCCGGGCCAGGACGACCCGGAGCATGGCCTGCTGTCCAGCCGACGCCTCGCGGGACCCAAGGCCAAGGCGGACGTAGCGCTGCTGATCCTTGTCTGGACCGGCCGGGCCAAGCATGTGCGACAGGTCGGCAGGGCGCAGGTGGATGTCGTGCCAGCTCATGCGGCGCTCGCGCCCGGCCGCCCGCCCGGGTCAGCCCGCTGCGGGCACTTCACGCATGTGCCGCGTCTGTTCCCCGGCGCACGCAAGGCAGTGCGCGACTGCGGCCGCGCCCTGCGCCGCATTCGAGCCGCTTCAGCGCTCGTACTTGTCCAGCGCCATCATCAGCAGCGAGCGCGCCTGTTCGCGCAACGCCACCGGCTCGACGACTTCGGCGTCGGCGCCGTAATGCAGTACGTCCATCAGCAGTTCGCGGGCACCGCTGTAGGGCACCTTGAGCTCGAAGCGCCCGTCCGGCAGGAACCGGCCCTGCTGCTGCGAGTGCCAGTGCTCGTCGGCGACCCAGCGCGCGGCCTTGGCGCTGAAGACGATCGTCGCGATGCCCTTCGGCGGGCCGGAGAAGATGCCGTAGCTGCCGGCCAGGTGCCGGTCGAGTTCGTCGTCCTCGATGTCGCGCGCGACCGCATCGAGCACCCGGGCGGTGGCGATGCGGTCGACCGAGAAGCTGCGCAGCGCGTCGCGATCGTGGTCCCAGGCATCGAGGTACCAGTTGTCGCGGTAATGGGTGATGCGTTGCGGCGAGACCGTGCGCCGGGTCTTCTCGTCGGTCGAACGCGCGCGATACTCGAACGCCAGCTGCTTGCGCTGCAGCACCGCCGAACAGACATTGCGGAAGGCGTGTTCGTCCATGCGCCGGCCGCGATGCGGGATGACCCGCACGCGCTGCACCGGCCACTGCTTGCCGGCCGAATGCTCGTCGAGCAGCTTCTCGATACGCGACTGCAACGGCGCCAGCGCTGTCGACAACACGCCGCCGCTGCTGCGCGACATCAGCTGCTGCGCCGCCAGCAAGGCATGCAGCTCTTCGGAGTTGAGCCACAACCCGGGCAGTTCGAAGCGACCGCCCTCGTCGCTGTCGTAGCGGAAGCCGGCATCGCCGTCCCCGACGATCGGGGCCATCAGGGCATCGCGCAGGAAGGCGAGATCGCGATAGACCGTCGCCCGCGAGCATTCAAGCTCGTCGCGCAACTTGGCCACGGTCACCGGATAGCGCGAGGTCTTGAGGATGCGATGCAGCGAGAGAATACGTTCGTATCGGTCCATGGCGCGATTATGGCGCCAGTGCGCCGCCACGGCGTGACCGGATGTGGATAACTGCCGGTTAACGCAGCCGGGCGCTCGCTGACGTCACACTCCGCCATCGGAATCCGACAACACGACATGACGCAAGGAATGCGAAACCCCGGCGTGCGCATCGCGCTGGGAGTCACAGTGCTGGTACACGCGGGTATGGCCTGGTGGCTGCTCGGGCTGCGCGAGGCGCCGCCGCCGGCTGGGGGCACGATCGCACTGCAGGTGGCATGGATCGATCGGCCCGCGACGCCGGTTCTGCCTTCGGTACCGCCTCCGCCTGCACCCGCGACGACGACGCGCACGCAGCCGGTCCCGTCTGCGCAGCCGCGCCGGCTCCAGTCGGTCGACGTTCCCGCCGCTGCGAGCCCCAGCGAGCCGTCATCGCCGGACGCGGCCGCGCTGCTCGACCAGGCCCGCGACTGGGCACGCACGCAGGCGCCGCAGCCGGCTTTCACCCACGACCCGCTGCAGCGACGGCCGCCGCCCGCCGCGGATGGCCGCTTTGCGATGCGCGGCCCCATCACGCCCGAGGACATCGCCAAAGGCATCGGCCAGTTGTTCGGCGGCGCCGGGTATACGCAGGATCCCTGCCCGCAGATCCGGCGCAACATCGCCAACCTCGGCACCGGCGGCGACACCGAGCTCGCCAGCGAGGAAATCCGCCGGCTTCGCCAGTTCTGCCTCTAGGCGGCGGCGCTTCCCAGCCCGCGACTGATCCCGGCGGCCACCCGCTCGGCCTGGCCGCGCAGTTCGGGCATCGCGATCGTCTCCCACAGATCGCCGATGCGCAGCGCGCCCAGCGTCCACAGCCCCTCGACCGGCGCGCCATCGGCGCCCAGCACCTGGCCCTCGCCGCGGGTCGCGATCCCCATGCCGAGCGGTCCGGCGGCGACCAGGCCGCGCGAAAGCATGGCGGGCAGGAGGGCGCCGGGGGCACGCGCGGCGCGCTTTTCCATGCCCGTCGCGTTGATCACTACGTCAGCGGACATCGACCTGGGCGCACCGCGCCGCGGCGTCCAGTCCACGTGCAGGCGACCATCGCGCGCAGCGATGGCAGTGATACGCCCTGCCTGCAGCGAGAACTGTCCACTCTTGGACATGGCATCGACGGTCGCCGCGACGCCGGGTGCGATGCGATGGCGATGGATGTCCCACTGCCGGACCGCATGGCGCAGGAAACGGCGTTGCTCGGCCTCGGGCCAGGCCTGCCACAGCGCGCGCACATGGGGACGCAGCCGCTCGAGCGCGTCCTGCCAGGGGCGTCCCTCTTCAACCGATTCGGCGGCCCAGCGCCGCAGCAGGCGCATGCGCGCGCGTACCCCGAGCGGCAGCAGCTCATCGATGCCGCCAGGCTGCGGCACGGTGCCCGGCGCGTGCGCAAGCGGCATCAGTCCGTTGCGCGACAGCGCGCGGATGCGTCCACGATGGCCATTGGCCTCCAGCGTCAGGAGAACGTCGACCATGCTGAGTCCCGCACCGACGATGCAGACGTCCGCGTCCACGGGCACGGCCGCCACCGCCGCGTAGTCCCACGCCTCGACGAGGCCAGGCACATCGCCACCGCCCGGCAAGGCCGCGGGCAGATTGCCGATCGCGAGCACGACATTACCCGCGCGCACTTGCCGGCCCGAGGCGAACGTGACGGCGAACCCGCTGCCCTCCCGTGCGACATCCACGGCGGCATCCGCGAGCAGGGTCAGGCCCTCGCGCGCCGGGTGCGCGTCCAGCCGCGCCTGCAGATAGCGGCCGTAGAGCTGTCGCGGCGCGAACCACGCCGCCAACGCGGCCTCATCGAGGCCCGCAGATTCCGGCTGTGTGCGCAGGAAGTTGACGAAGTCGCCCGGCGCCGCATCGAAGGCGCTCATGCGGGCGGCATTGACGTTGAGCACGTGTTCCCCGCGGGGGGTGGAATAGGCTGCGCCACGCGCCGGCAGCGGCCGCGGCTCGGCCAGTGCGATCCGCAGCCCCGGGGTGTCCAGCAGGTGCAGCGCCACGAGCGCCCCGCAGGCACCGCCGCCGATGACCAGCACATCGACGCTTGCATGGGGGGCGGGATCGGGCGCGGCTGCGGACATGGTGAGGCCTGGAGAGATTAAGGACGCCCAGTATCCCATCCGCCCCGTACCATGGCCGCCGCCGGCCGCGTGCCGGCTGCATGGGACGGCGCGTCTCGCGGGGTACCGGCTCGAAGACGATGGAGGTTGCGTGGAACTTTGGTTGACGCTGGCGGTGATGTCCGGCGCGATATTCCTGTTCGTGACCGAGAAGCTGCGCGTGGACGTGGTGGCGCTGCTCGTCGCGACCGCCCTGCTGGTGCTCGGCGTGGTCACCCTGCCCGAGGCGCTGTCGGGCTTCAGCAACCAGGCCACGGTGATGGTCGCCGCCATGTTCGTGCTCAGCGGTGCGCTGCAGCGCAATGGCGCCGTGGTCGTGGTCGGCGACCTGCTGGCGCGCATCCGCAGGCCCTGGCTGTTCGGGCTGGTGATGATGGTGCTGGTGACGTGCGTGGCCGCATTCGTCAACAACACCGCGACGGTCGCGGTGTTCCTGCCGCTGGTGCTCGCGGCCACCACCGCCAACCGCTGGGCGCCATCGAAGTTCCTGATCCCGTTGTCCTACATGTCGCAGACCGCAGGCGTCTGCACCCTGATCGGCACCTCGACCAACCTGCTGGTCGACTCGATGGCGCGCGAGAGCGCCGGCGTCGGCTTCACCCTGTTCGAGTTCGCGCCGCTGGGCATCGTCTTCGTCGGCATTTCGATGCTGTACCTGACGACGGTCGGCCGCCTGCTGCTGCCCGATCGGGGCGTGCCCGGCAGCGGTTCGGCCGACACGATCGGGCGCTACGTCGCCGAGCTGCTGGTCCCCGATGGCGCGTCGGTGATCGGCCGCGCGCGCGGCGAGATCCTGCCCGAGGGCCATGACGAGGTCGAAGTCCTGGAGCTGCTGCGCGACGGCCGCGCGGTGCGCGGCGCCGATGCGCGCGTCGAGACCGGGGACCGTCTACTGCTGCGCGGGCTGTGGCAGGACATCGACACTGCGCGCAAGTCGCTCAAGCTCAGGTTCGACCATGTCGCGCGCGATCTGGACGGCGACGTCAAGGCCGAGCGCCTGCATGTCGAGGTGATGGTCGCACCGGGCTCGCACCTGATCGGCCATACGCTGTCGGGAATGCGCTTCGGCCACACCTATCGCGCCCGCGTGCACGGCCTGCATCGACGCCAGCTGGGCGTGCACCGGCCGCTGGACCAGGTTCCGCTGACCGTTGGCGACGTACTGCTGCTGGATGCGCCGATCACGGCCATCGCCGACCTGCGTGGCGACCGCGGCCTGATCGTCATGGGCTCACGCGCGCAGCGCAAGGTGGACACGACAAAGGCCACGCTGTCGGCAGTCGTCATGGCCGCCGCGATCGCCGCCGCTGCGCTGGGCTGGATGTCGATCGTCGCTTCGGCGCTGCTGGGCTGCATCGCCCTGGTGGTGCTGCGCCTGATCGATCCCGACGAGGCCTACGAGGCCATCGACTGGCGCGTGATCCTGCTGCTGGCCGGGATCATCCCGCTCGGCATTGCGCTGCAGAAGACCGGCGGCGCAGCGCTCGCGGCCAACCAGCTGATCAATCTCGTCGGCCATTACGGGCCCACGGCCACGCTGGCCGCGGTGTACCTGATGACCTCGACGCTGACCGAGTTCATGAGCAACAACGCCTCGGCCGTGCTGCTGGTGCCGATCGCATTGGCGACCGCCGACTCGCTGGGCGTGGATCCAAAGCCCTTCCTGATCGCGGTCGCATTCGCCGCGTCGACCAGCTTCGCCACGCCGATCAGCTACCAGACCAACACCATGGTCTACACCGCCGGCAATTACCGCTTCAGCGATTTCGTCAAGATCGGCATGCCGCTGAACATCATCTTCCTGGTCACCGCCACGCTGCTGATCCCGCGCTTCTTCCCGTTCTGACTGTTCGGCGGCCAGGGGGCGTGGCACCCTGCGCGACGGTCTGACGGGGAAAGTACGGATGCGCCAGGTGCTGATGATCGCCGCGTTGCCCCTGTCGGCAGCCGGGCTGGGCCTGCTGATGTGGAGCGGCATGACCACCGCGCTGCTGCAGCTGCGCCCCCCGGGGTCGGCCGCGCTGCACCAGCTGCAGCTGATCGGCATGCTGATGGGGAGTGCGCTCCTGGTCTGCGGCATGCTGGTCCGGCGCTTCGCGCCCGCGCCCCGTCTGCCCACCGCGCCGCCCGGTCGACGCACCCGGCTGCTGGTCTGGACCACGCTCGGGATCTCCGTATTCCTGTGCGCCCTGCTGATCTTCGGCGCGTGGATGCGCGGGGGCGTGTGGCTGGCGGTCCTGGGTGTCGTCCAGATGCTCGTGGCGTTCGGCGCCGTGGCGGCGATGGCGAGCGACCATGCACGGCCGCCGTCACCGCCCGCCTGGCAACAACCGCTGGTGCTGCCGGTGCACCTGCTGCTTGCGATGAGCACCGGGCTCGCCCTGCTCTACCTGCTGATGGACCGGTTGCTCGTCTCGGGCAGCGATGGTCGCACCATGCTCGGGACACTCGCCGGCCTCGGCATCTGCCTGGCGCTGTTCAAAGTGGTGTACTGGCGTGCGATCGACCGGTTGGCGACCGCCGCTTCGCGCGCCCATACGTTTCACGCCCCGCGCGTCGCGGTACTTGCGCTCGCCGCGGGTGTGCCGTTCGCGGCGTGGCTGCTGGCGCCGTCCGGCACGGTGCCGGCGACCGCGCTGCTGGTCATGGCGGCATCGGGCGTATGTGCTGCCGCGGTGCTCGAACACCGGCTGTTCCTCGGCGAAGGTGCGACGCCCGCGCGCGCAGCCGGTCACGTTTCCTGAAGCCCGCTTCGATCGTCCGGGCGGCTTGATGGCCCATCGACCGCTGCCCCGGCATACTTCACCTGTAACCGCTTCCATGACTGGATGACATGCTTGCAGGCTGGTGGTTGGCCGTCGCGGGCCTTCCGATCTATACCCACCCGCTCCCGGCTGCGCCGGAGCAACCCGCCGTCACTGCCGTGTTCTCACGGCAGGTGCCGCTGCGTCGCCCCTGCTATCGGCTCTCATGCCGGGACGTGGAATGGGTGGCTGGCGCTGCGCGGCCGCGGATCTGGTCGCCGAAAGCGCCTGGGGTTCAACCGCGCACTGTCGCCCAGCCGCTGGTCAAACTTCCTGATCGTCGCTTCGTTTCCCTGCACTCGCCCTTCTCGAGCCGCGAGTGGACCCGCGCCGGCGGCAACCACGTGCGCTGGGACGCCAGCTACGGGCTCGAGGCGATCCGCAGTCCCGAAACCCTGTTGCGCGTCGAGTTCGGCACTGGCTTCCGCATCGAGCCCTATACCGACTACGGCACCGCGGCGATGGGACCAGTCGCCCGCGGGCAGCTGCAGCTGTCGCAGGAACTCGGCAGGCACGCCTCGTTCACCCAGCAGGTCCAGGTGGAGACCGGACGCGAGAACACCTTCCTGCGCCAGACACTGGCGTTCGATTACGAACTGTTCCCGCAGTGGACCCTGCGTTCGGACTTCGAACTGCGCCACGACACGCTCGGCAACGGCGGCCGCGGAAGTACCGATACCGAAGGCTCGCTCAAGCTTCGCCGGGTCTTCTGAGTTCGACCGCGAAGGTGGCGCACTGCTTCGGGCACACGCTTCCCCGGACGTCCGAGGCTCAGCTCAACCCGGCAGAAATGCCCCGGCGCCCGCTTCCAGCAGCAACGCCGCGACCCGCGCGCCCAGGGCCTCGCCCTCGGCCGGGGCCGATTCGCCGCCCGCGCGCACCGCGCGTCCATCAATCGCCGAGCCCACCAGGCCCTCGAGCCGCAGACGATCGCCTTCCAGCCAGGCATAGGCGGCCACAGGCACATGACAGCTGCCATGCAGGGCGCGATTCATCGCGCGCTCCGCCTCGACGCAGCGCCGCGTGCGCGCATCGTCGAGCGTGGCGAGCAGATTCCGCAGCTGCGGGGCATCGTCCCGGCATTCGATCGCGATCGCGCCCTGCGCCGGGGCCGGCAGCCAGTCGGGGGCGTCCAGCCGCGCGCGGATGCGTGCTTCCAGCCCGAGCCGCTGCAGCCCCGCGCAGGCCAGCACGATCGCGTCGTACTCGCCGGCATCGAGCTTGGCCAGGCGCGTATTGACGTTGCCGCGCAGGTCGCGCAGCTCCAGATCCGGCCGCACTGCGCGTAACTGCGCCTGCCGACGCAGCGACGATGTCCCCACGCGCGCCCCTGGCGGCAGCGCCTCGACGCTGCCAAAGGCATTGCTGACGAAGGCATCGGCATGATCGGCGCGGGCGAGGATGGCGGCCAGGGCGAAGCCCGGCTCCAGCTCCATCGGCACGTCCTTGAGCGAGTGGACCGCGCAGTCGGCGTCTCCGGCCTGCATGGCGATCTCGAGTTCCTTGAGGAACAGGCCCTTGCCGCCGATCGCGGCGAGCGAACGGTCCAGCACCTCGTCGCCGCGCGTGCTCAGCGGCACCAGGACGACCTCGAGCCCGGGATGGCGGGCACGCAGGCCAGCGGCCACGTGCTCGCTCTGCCACAACGCAAGCGGGCTCTTGCGGGTGGCGATACGCAGACGATCCATGCCGGCATTATCGGCGATCACCGCCGGCCGCGTCTGCCGCCGGTTCAGAGCTGGCGGACGGCTTCTCGCAACTGCGAGACGCAGCGCCGGCTGACCTCGAGCGGCCGGTCGCAGTGGCGCAGGACCGCGTGCACGTGTCCGTCGAGATCGCGCCGCAGTTCGACCAGCTCGTGGCGCGCGACCAGGCAATTGCGATGGATGCGCAGGAACCGCTCGCCGAATTCGTCTTCGAGGGATTTGAGCGACTCTTCGACCAGATCCTCGCCGCGCGCATGATGCACGACGACGTATTTCTCCTCCGCCTGCAGGTAGCGGATTTCCTCGACCGGAATCAGCCGCAGGCTGCCGCGCAGCCGCGCGCACAGATGAGTGCGACGCTTCTCGGCGCCGCTGTCGGCGTCGGGTGTTGCGCGCCCCGCGGTGAACGTCCGCGCGCGTTCGATCGCCGCCTGCAGCCGCTCGGGTCGTACCGGCTTGACCAGGTAATCGACCGCAGCCGCTTCGAAGGCCATGAGCGCGTGCGCATCGTAGGCGGTACAGAACACCACTGCCGGGCGCGGCTCGAAGGCGCTGAGATGCCGCGCGACCTCGAGCCCGTCGATGCCCGGCATCGCGATGTCCAGCAGCACCAGCGCCGGATCGTGCGCGGCGCAGGCTTCCAGCGCGGTGCGGCCGTCGCCGGCCTCGGCGACCACGACAACGCCCGCGTGCTGTGCGAGCAGCATGCGCAGGCGCTCGCGCGCGAGCGGCTCGTCGTCGGCAATCACGACCCTCATGGCGTGTGGCCCCCCCGGACCTTCGCGGCGCCGTCCATCGGCACCGGCACATGAATGGTGCACGCATAACGGCCTTCGTTCCACCCGTAGCGCATGCGTGCGCGAGGACCGAACGCGAAGCCGAGCCGGTGGGCGATGCTGCCCTGGGCATGGCCGGCACCCTGCGCCGGGGCGCTGTCGGGCGGCAGGGACGGATTCGCAACGCCGATCTCGAGCACCCCGTCCTCGATCGCCAGCCGCACCTCGATCGTGCCGCCCTCAGGCAAGCGCGAGATGCCGTGCAGCACGGCGTTCTCGAGAATGGGCTGCAGCGTCAGGCGCGGCATCTGCAGTGTCCACGGGAGTTCGCCCCGGCGGTCCCACTCGACACGCAAGCGGTCACCGAGGCGCAACTGCTCGATCGACAGATAGCGTTCGGCCAGGGACACCTCATCGGCCAGCGTCGACGCGCCGCCGGCGCCGAGCGCAGCGCGGAACAGATCCGACAGATCCAGCACCGCGCGCTCGGCCACGATGGGATCGCGCCGCAGCAGTGTGGCGATCATGTTCATGCTGTTGAACAGGAAATGCGGGCGGATCCGCGCCTGCAGTGCGTCCGCTTCGGCACGCGCATGCGCCGCCACCTGCGACTGCCACCGGTCGATCACGTAGAAATAGCGAAGCGCGATCGCCGTCAGCAAGGCGACCACCGCCCCGCTGCCCCCGACGAAACGACCGAAGCCGGGCAGGCCTTCCCCATTCCCGACGCTCGCGAAGAGCCCGTGCACGATGGCCGATGCGATGAGCGCGATCGCCATTGCCAGCACCACCGCGGCCATCGCGCCGACGCGCAACGGCAGCCGGGACAGCGGGCGCCGGCACGCGCACAGCAACACCGTGACGGAGAGCGCGAGCCACAGCGCATAGCCGCTTGCCGACACGAACGCCCGCAGGTCCCAGGACGCTGCAGGATGCGGCACCAGCAGCACGACGAGCACGGTGAGCTGGGCCAGGCCCAGCATCGCCAGCAGGCGCGGCAACCTGCACAGGTCCGGCAACCAGAGGCCGTCGGGCGCCGGCGTGGCCATGCTCAGCCGGCCGCGAACCGGCGTTCGAACCAGTCGCCGATGGCGACGATTTCCTCGGCGCAGACCGAATGCGGCATCGGATAGACATGCCAATCAACATCGAAACCGGCATTGCGCAACCAGCCGGCGCTCTGTTCTCCGGCAGCCAGCGGCACCACCGGATCCTGCCGGCCATGCGCCATGAACACCGGTTGGCGCGAGGCGCCCTCGGCCAGTGCGGCGTCGGCGGTACGCGGCGCGGGCAGATAGGTGGACAGGCCGATGAGGCCGGCCAAGGGGGCGCGCCGACGCAGCCCGGCAGCCAGTGTCACTGCGCCGCCCTGGGAGAATCCGGCCAGGATTACCCGCGACGCGGGTATGCCGCGCTCCGCCTCGCGTTCGATCAGGGCATCGACCTGTGCCACCGACTCGAGCACGCCGGTCTCGTCGGCGCGGCTGGCCAGATCGAAATCGACGATGTCGTACCACGCGCGCATGCGCACGCCATTGTTGATCGTGACCGGGCGTACCGGCGCATTGGGGAACACGAAACGCAGGGCTGGCCAATGCGCACGCACCAGCTCGGGCACCAGCGGGACGAAGTCGTTGCCGTCGGCCCCCAGACCATGCAGCCAGATCACGCTCCACTCAGGGGCGGGACCGGTCTGGTGTTCGATGCAGTCGAGCAATGCGGGTGTCGTGGAATCCATACATGGGTGCCGGCTGACGGTGCGCCAGTGTAAGCGCTCGCCGCCGGCCGCCTAGGCGTGGGTCGCGCGCGGCGCTCCCGCGGTCGCCTGCGTCTGTGCCTCGGCGCGCAGCGCGGCCGCGCGCACGAGGACCTCGGGCGGTGACTGTTCTTCGGGCGTCGCGAACAGACCGGCACGACGCATCGCCATACCGATCGTGCGCGAGGAGGTGAACCGCACGATCGGAATCGAACCCGCGAGTCCGATGATCATCGGCGACATCCACAGCACCAGCACCGGCGAAAGCCACCAGGCGCCGACTCCCATCACGAGGCCCAAAGCCGTCGTGCCGTAGTAGTTGCGCCACAAGTCGCCCCAGGTCTGACGGCCATCGTCGCGCCGCTGCGCATCCCACCCGGAATCGCGCCCGGCCAGCACTTCTGCCACGCCGCGCGACTGCACGTACATCGTCACCGGTGCCATCAGCGCTGCAAACACGTTCTCGATCAGCAGGCTGACAAAGCCGCGCACCGCCCCGCCGCTGCCGTGGCGCATGCGCGGATCGGCCAGCGTGGCGATGTATCCGAACACCTTGGGCGCGAACAGCAGTGCCATCGTCAGGACGAAGACGCCGAGGAAACGGCCGTCATCGATCGCCATCCAGTACTGCGCCGGCGAGACGCCGTCGCCCAGGACGCCGTGCTGGAGCGGGATCGCCAGACCGATCAGGACCAGCATCGCCCACAGTGGCGCGGTGAGGTAATGGCCGATGCCGATCAGCAGGTGCCAGCGGCTGACCCAGTGCAGGCCGCGCGCGGGCAGTACGCCCCCGTGCTGCAGGTTGCCCTGGCACCAGCGGCGGTCGCGCACCAGCATGTCGGTCAGCGTCGGCGGCCCTTCCTCGTAACTGCCTTCGAGCGTCGGCACCATGTGCAGCGCCCAGCCGCCCCGCCGGATCAGTGCCGCCTCGACGAAGTCATGACTCAGCACCGCGCCGCGGAAGGGCGTGGTGCCCTGCAGTTCGGGCAGACCCCCGTGCGCGGCGAAAGCGGCAGTGCGGATCAGCGCATTGTGGCCCCAGTAGTTGCTCTCGGCGCCGTGCCACCACGCCACGCCGTGCGCGATCACCGGGCCGTACATGCGGCCGGAGAACTGCTGCATGCGCGCGAACACCGTCGATCCATTGACGATCACCGGCAGCGTCTGCACCAGGGCGACATCGTCGTTGCCTTCCATCGCCGCGGCCAGACGGACCAGCGTGTCACCGGTCATCAGGCTGTCGGCGTCGAGGATCAGGAACTGCGGATACGCCCCGCCCCAGCGACGCACCCAGTCGGCGATGTTGCCCGCCTTGCGCTCGCGGTTGTCCTCGCGGCGCCGGTAGTACAGCCGGGCCTGCGGGAATGTGCTGCGCAACCGCTCGAACGCGAGGACTTCGCGCCGGTGGATGGCCTCGTCGCGCGTGTCGCTAAGGACGAACAGATCGAAATGTCCGCTGCGCCCCGTGGCCTCCAGGGATTCCTGGATCGCCTGGAGCCCCGCGAACAGGCGTTCGGGATCCTCGTTGTAGGTGGGCATCAGTAGCGCGGTCCGCTCGCGCAATGCCGGCAGCGGCGCAGCCGGATCGATGCCCAGCCGTGCGGGCCGTCGCATCAGCACCAGCGCGAACCCCGCGAGCGAACTGGCGAAGGACTGCACGATCCAGGCAAACAGGGGCACGAACACCAGCAACAGGAGACCTTCGAGCAGATCGATGTCGCCGATGCGCAGCAGCCACCAGATCTGGTAGGTCGCAAAGAGGGTCAGGATCGCGGACATCGTCACGATGAACGCCCGCCGCCAGGCCATGCCACGGGGCGCGCTCGGAAGCGGGCGCCGGGCGAGGCGGCCTTCGTGCAAGGACTGCACCGGCATCTGCAGCGGCGATGCCTCGGGCATCGTCAGGGTTTCGATTACGGTCACGCGCTCCACCGGTAGGTCCAGGTTTCCGAGATGGCCCGACCGCCGCGATGCAGGCGCATACGCAGCTCGCTTGCGGCGTCGCCATCGGGCGCAAACTCGAAGGCCGCCCGCCAGCCGCCGCCGGGTCGGGCATGCACGACGGGATGGGTGACGGTGCCACGACTGGCGGACACCTCGATCTCCGGAACCGCAGCGCCCGCCTCGCCCGCATCGCCGTCGAAGTCGACGACGATCAGGCGGACGCTGCGGTCCTTGCCCGGGCGTGCGCCGATGCGGGTGGCCTCGACAGCTGCCAGCCCCGGCTTCCACCGCGGCGACGCCGTCCAGTGCAGCCGGTAGCGCCACCGGCTCTCACTGCCTGCTTCGAGCGGCGCCTGCGGTCGCCAGAACGCGACGATGTTGTCCTGGTACTCGTCTCCCGTCGGAATCTCGACCAGGTGCACCTCGCCCGGCCCCCAGTCGTCGAGCGGCTCGACCCAGGCCGAGGGCCGTCCTTCGTAACCGGCCTCCGCATCCTGGAAGTCGGAGAACGTGCGCTTGCGCTGCATCAGGCCGAATCGCCTGGGGGAGCGGTCCTGGAAGCCGCTGTGCTGGATCGCGGCGGGATTGCGCAACGGCCGCCAGACCTGCTCATCGGTACCGGTCCACAGGGCCAGTCCGTCGGAATCGTGCACCGCAGGGCGATAGTCGTCGACGCCGCCCCGGTCCGAGGCGTCGAACTGGAACATGCTCGTCAGCGGCGCAATACCCACATGCGGCAGGTCTACGCGCGGGAACAGGCGTGCATCGACCTCGAATATGGTCTCCTCCCCCGGGTGGATGCGAAACCGGAATGCACCCACAACGCTCGGCCCGTCGAGCAGAGCGTCCAGGGTGATCGTGTCCGCGCCTGGCTCGGGGCGATGCAGCCAGAACGCACGGAACGCCGGAAACTCTTCGGGCCCCGGGTCGCCACTCCCCAACGCGATACCGCGCGCCGAAAGACCGTAGCCCAGCCCCTTCGCCACGGCCCGGAAATAACTGGCGCCGAGGAACACGCAAAGCTCGTCGAAATACCCGGGGTTGTTCAACGGCGCGTGCAGACGGAAGCCCGCAAATCCCAGTTCCGGCTGCAGGGCCGGGGTGGGGTTGGGGCCGTAGTCGAAGAGGCTGGTCGAGAACGGCACCTGCTGGGCGCGACCGTCTGCCACGACGTGGATGTCCACGGGTGGCTTGAACAGGAAGCCCCGATGAAAGAACTGGGCCTGGAACCTGCTGCCGGGTAGATCGCGCCAGAGCGCCTTGTCCGGGCGATATCGGAAGTCGCGATAGCGGTCGTAATCGGCCGCCGCCAGCACGGCCGGCAGGGTCTCGTCCGGCGGCGCGTACGGGCGGGCCGCAAGCTCGCGCGCCAGCTTCCACACGGTGTCCGCATCGAACGCCTCCGAAGGGGCGCCCTCTGCCGCAGCTGCAAGCGCGGGCCACAGCCCACCCAACAACGGCACGGCCATCGCCGTCGTCAGAAAGTCGCGTCTTCGCACGGAAGCCCCAAGAGCGTATTCAGGTCGGATGCCCAATGTAATGGGACGTTTGTAAGCATGCTGCGAAACAGGATGGTCATTGCTTCGCCATCTGGTGCATCGGGGGCAAGTCGGCCAGGCGACGCCCCGCTTCCACCAGGCTTGGCCAAGTGGTCAATTGCGGTGCGCAAGTCCGAGGGCGTTCGGGCAGGTCGCGCGGCACTACCGAGTGATGCAACCGCTAGCACCCTCTGGACGATCGTGGGCCCACCAGGACTCGAACCTGGAACCAAAGGATTATGAGTCCTCTGCTCTAACCATTGAGCTATAGGCCCGTGGAATTCATCGTACCAATTCATCCTACTCCGAGGGCAAGCAGGTCGTCCGGATATGGGCGACATACCAACTTGCCCACGGAGTCGCGCCAAGCCCTGAATCAATTCCGCATCCCGGCGCCGGATATTCTGAGCACTTTCGACGCGGGCGACATGTCAGTACACGACTCACGGCGTATATCGCAAAGTCTCTGAACACATCCTGCAACCGACGTCGCACCGTCCGCTGGCGCCTGTAGTTGGCCAGCCGAGTTAATCGCCACTATCCGAGCAGTGACTCCACTGCCACACACCTGTCGGCCGTTTTCTCAGGACGACGGCCCAAAGAAAAACCCCCGCCGGAATACCGGCGGGGGTTTTGGGTAAAAACCCTGGCGATGACCTACTCTCGCATGCTAGATGCACACTACCATCGGCGCATGTACGTTTCACTTCCGAGTTCGGAATGGGATCGGGTGGTTCCATACAGCTATAGTCACCAGGGAGAGGGTGGAGGGTCGCAGGTCGGTCCGGCTATCGACGCAGTGATGCGATCGAAAGAGGGACTGACAGCGCTCACGCTCTCAGAGGTTGGGAAGTAGCGAACATTTGAAACGCGTCTCACACGTGTTGTGGAGGCCAAGGATGCTTCGATTGAAGCAACTTGAGGTTATATGGTCAAGCCGCACGGATCATTAGTACTGGTTAGCTCAATACATTGCTGTACTTACACACCCAGCCTATCAACCACCTGGTCTTGATGGTTCCTTCAGGGGAGTCAAGCTCCCGGGAGATCTCATCTTGAGGCGCGCTTCCCGCTTAGATGCTTTCAGCGGTTATCGCTTCCGAACATAGCTACCCGGCAGTGCCACTGGCGTGACAACCGGAACACCAGAGGTTCGTCCACTCCGGTCCTCTCGTACTAGGAGCAGCCCCTCTCAAATCTCCAACGCCCATGGCAGATAGGGACCGAACTGTCTCACGACGTTCTGAACCCAGCTCGCGTACCACTTTAAATGGCGAACAGCCATACCCTTGGGACCGACTACAGCCCCAGGATGTGATGAGCCGACATCGAGGTGCCAAACACCGCCGTCGATATGAACTCTTGGGCGGTATCAGCCTGTTATCCCCGGAGTACCTTTTATCCGTTGAGCGATGGCCCTTCCATACAGAACCACCGGATCACTAAGTCCTAGTTTCCTACCTGCTTGATCCGTCGATCTCGCAGTCAAGCACGCTTATGCCTTTGCACACAGTGCGCGATGTCCGACCGCGCTGAGCGTACCTTCGAGCTCCTCCGTTACTCTTTGGGAGGAGACCGCCCCAGTCAAACTACCCACCATACATGGTCCCCGATCCGGATAACGGACCTAGGTTAGAACGTCAAGCACGACAGGGTGGTATTTCAAGGTTGGCTCCACCACAGCTAGCGCCATGGTTTCAAAGCCTCCCACCTATCCTACACAGACGAACTCAACGTTCAATGTAAAGCTATAGTAAAGGTTCACGGGGTCTTTCCGTCTTGCCACGGGAACGCTGCATCTTCACAGCGATTTCAATTTCACTGAGTCTCGGGTGGAGACAGCGCCGCCATCGTTACGCCATTCGTGCAGGTCGGAACTTACCCGACAAGGAATTTCGCTACCTTAGGACCGTTATAGTTACGGCCGCCGTTTACCGGGGCTTCGATCAAGAGCTTCGCCTTGCGGCTGACCCCATCAATTAACCTTCCGGCACCGGGCAGGCGTCAGACCCTATACGTCCACTTTCGTGTTTGCAGAGTCCTGTGTTTTTGATAAACAGTCGCAGCGGCCTGGTCACTGCGGCCCCCGATCGCTGTAGCCCGCATGGGCCACGATCAAGGGCGCACCTTCTCCCGAAGTTACGGTGCTATGTTGCCTAGTTCCTTCACCCGAGTTCTCTCAAGCGCCTTAGAATTCTCTTCCTACCCACCTGTGTCGGTTTACGGTACGGTCTGCATAAGCTGAAGCTTAGGGGCTTTTCCTGGAAGCGTGGTATCAGTCACTTCGCTCTAATGAGCTCGTCTCGGTGCTCGGAGTTGAAGGGTCCCGGATTTGCCTAAGACCCACTCCTACCGCCTTTCCCCAGGACAACCAACGCCTGGTAGACCTAACCTTCTCCGTCCCCCCATCGCACTTATGCGAGGTGCTGGAATATTAACCAGCTTCCCATCGACTACGCATTTCTGCCTCGCCTTAGGGGCCGACTCACCCTGCGTCGATTAACGTTGCGCAAGGAAACCTTGGGCTTTCGGCGTGCGGGCTTTTCACCCGCATTATCGTTACTCATGTCAGCATTCGCACTTCCGATACCTCCAGCAGACTTCTCAATCCACCTTCAACGGCTTACGGAACGCTCCTCTACCGCGCATATATAAATATATGCACCCCAAGCTTCGGTTTATCACTTAGCCCCGTTAAATCTTCCGCGCAGACCGACTCGACCAGTGAGCTATTACGCTTTCTTTAAAGGATGGCTGCTTCTAAGCCAACCTCCTGGCTGTCTGTGCCTTTCCACATCGTTTCCCACTTAGTGATAATTTGGGACCTTAGCTGTGGGTCTGGGTTGTTTCCCTTTTCACGACGGACGTTAGCACCCGCCGTGTGTCTCCCATGCAGTCTGTCTTGGTATTCGGAGTTTGCAATGGTTTGGTAAGTCGCAATGACCCCCTAGCCATAACAGTGCTCTACCCCCAAGAAGATTCACATGAGGCGCTACCTAAATAGCTTTCGAGGAGAACCAGCTATCTCCGGGTTCGATTAGCTTTTCACTCCTAATCACACCTCATCCCCTACCTTTGCAACGGGAGTGGGTTCGGGCCTCCAGTTGATGTTACTCAACCTTCACCCTGGGCATGACTAGATCACCCGGTTTCGGGTCTATTGCCCGCGACTATGCGCCCTTATCAGACTCGGTTTCCCTTCGCCTCCCCTATACGGTTAAGCTTGCCACGAACAATAAGTCGCTGACCCATTATACAAAAGGTACGCAGTCACTCCTTGCGGAGCTCCTACTGCTTGTACGCACACGGTTTCAGGATCTATTTCACTCCCCTCTCCGGGGTTCTTTTCGCCTTTCCCTCACGGTACTGGTTCACTATCGGTC
This sequence comes from Luteimonas chenhongjianii, assembly GCF_002327105.1. Classification (GTDB taxonomy): domain Bacteria; phylum Pseudomonadota; class Gammaproteobacteria; order Xanthomonadales; family Xanthomonadaceae; genus Luteimonas; species Luteimonas chenhongjianii. The sequence goes on from NZ_CP023406.1 coordinate 79,140, forward strand.
GGTCAGGAGTATTTAGCCTTGGAGGATGGTCCCCCCATGTTCAGACAGGGTTTCTCGTGCCCCGCCCTACTCAATTTCATCGAAATGGCCCTTTCGCATACAGGGCTGTCACCTTCTATGGCCGGTCTTTCCAGGACCGTTTTGCTAGAACCAAATCGACTTTTGGGCTGTTCCCCGTTCGCTCGTCACTACTCAGGGAATCTCGGTTGATTTCTTTTCCTACGGTTACTTAGATATTTCAGTTCACCGCGTTCGCCTCGTACAGCTATGTATTCACTGCACGATACCTCCTAAGAGGTGGGTTTCCCCATTCGGACATTACCGGATCAAAGCTTGTTGCCAGCTCCCCGATACTTTTCGCAGGCTACCACGTCCTTCATCGCCTCTGACCGCCAAGGCATCCACCGTGTGCGCTTATTCGCTTGACCATATAACCCCAAGTCGCCTCAGGGCCATATTTCTGCCGGTGGGTACAAAGCACCGACGCGAAATACAACGACTCAATTTACTAGGGACTCGAGGTCCCCGCCTTAGCCTCACGACACGTTTGAGTTCTTGTCTCAGACGCTCGCTACTTCCCTATTTTTCAAAGAACCATCGTCAGGCCACAGTGCCTGGCGACATTCAAATCTTGTGTGTGCGCAGCGATCGGTATTCAAAACAAGAGTGGTGGAGCCTGTCGGGATCGAACCGACGACCCCCTGCTTGCAAAGCAGGTGCTCTCCCAGCTGAGCTAAGGCCCCAAAGTGGTGGGTCTGGGAGGACTCGAACCACCGGCCTCACCCTTATCAGGGGTGCGCTCTAACCACCTGAGCTACAGACCCAGTCTCGCTCTTGATTACCAATCGTGCAGGTTACTTATGAGGACGCCTGGACAAGTAATGTGGTCTTGTCTCTAAAGGAGGTGATCCAGCCGCACCTTCCGATACGGCTACCTTGTTACGACTTCACCCCAGTCATCGGCCACACCGTGGCAAGCGCCCTCCCGAAGGTTAAGCTACCTGCTTCTGGTGCAACAAACTCCCATGGTGTGACGGGCGGTGTGTACAAGGCCCGGGAACGTATTCACCGCAGCAATGCTGATCTGCGATTACTAGCGATTCCGACTTCACGGAGTCGAGTTGCAGACTCCGATCCGGACTGAGAGAAGGTTTCTGGGATTGGCTTGCCCTCGCGGGTTTGCAGCCCTCTGTCCTTCCCATTGTAGTACGTGTGTAGCCCTGGCCGTAAGGGCCATGATGACTTGACGTCATCCCCACCTTCCTCCGGTTTGTCACCGGCGGTCTCCTTAGAGTTCCCACCATTACGTGCTGGCAACTAAGGACAAGGGTTGCGCTCGTTGCGGGACTTAACCCAACATCTCACGACACGAGCTGACGACAGCCATGCAGCACCTGTGTTCGAGTTCCCGAAGGCACCAATCCATCTCTGGAAAGTTCTCGACATGTCAAGGCCAGGTAAGGTTCTTCGCGTTGCATCGAATTAAACCACATACTCCACCGCTTGTGCGGGCCCCCGTCAATTCCTTTGAGTTTCAGTCTTGCGACCGTACTCCCCAGGCGGCGAACTTAACGCGTTAGCTTCGATACTGAGTTCCTAATTGAACCCAACATCCAGTTCGCATCGTTTAGGGCGTGGACTACCAGGGTATCTAATCCTGTTTGCTCCCCACGCTTTCGTGCCTCAGTGTCAGTGCTGGTCCAGGTAGTCGCCTTCGCCACGGATGTTCCTCCCGATCTCTACGCATTTCACTGCTACACCGGGAATTCCACTACCCTCTACCGCACTCTAGCCTGCCAGTATCCAATGCAATTCCCAGGTTGAGCCCAGGGCTTTCACATCAGACTTAACAAACCACCTACGCACGCTTTACGCCCAGTAATTCCGAGTAACGCTTGCACCCTTCGTATTACCGCGGCTGCTGGCACGAAGTTAGCCGGTGCTTATTCTTTGGGTACCGTCAGAACAATCGGGTATTAACCGACTGCTTTTCTTTCCCAACAAAAGGGCTTTACAACCCGAAGGCCTTCTTCACCCACGCGGCATGGCTGGATCAGGCTTGCGCCCATTGTCCAATATTCCCCACTGCTGCCTCCCGTAGGAGTCTGGACCGTGTCTCAGTTCCAGTGTGGCTGATCATCCTCTCAGACCAGCTACGGATCGTCGCCTTGGTGGGCCTTTACCCCGCCAACTAGCTAATCCGACATCGGCTCATCTATCTGCGCCAGGCCCGAAGGTCCCCGGCTTTCACCCGTAGGTCGTATGCGGTATTAGCGTAAGTTTCCCTACGTTATCCCCCACAAATAGGCAGATTCCGATGTATTCCTCACCCGTCCGCCACTCGCCACCCAAGGAGCAAGCTCCTCTGTGCTGCCGTTCGACTTGCATGTGTTAGGCCTGCCGCCAGCGTTCACTCTGAGCCAGGATCAAACTCTTCACTTAAAATTTTCGATACGACCGAAGTCGCATCTAATGCTTCGAGTGCAGATGTCTTTCCTGAGCTTCGAACTACTCACCAGCATTTGCATGCTTTTGAATCTTTCTTGCTCTTTCTAGAACGTCTGCTAATGGACTCACACCACCAGCCAGACGTCCGCATAAGTATCCTGCGCACACTGTCAAAGATCTTCGGAAGCGGCCTCAGCGCCTGCTTCCCAGTGCTTCGAAGTTTCCTCCGAAGCGAGCCGCCCATTGTAGCGCGGTTTTCGCTGCCGTCAACACCTCGTTGAGGGTGACTTTTCAGCGGCTTCAGCGTCCGGCCCGAAGGCGTTTCGTTGAAGCGAGCCGCACATATTACCGCGACTTTCGAGTCTGTCAACACCGTGTGAAAGCGTGTTTCCCGTCCCGCCCCGCCCGGTTCGCCGCCCCGAAGAGCAGCCCGCCGTGCGGGGCGCGAATTATGCATAGATCAATTCGGCTTGGGAAGAGGTTGCCACGAAAAAATGTCGAGAATCGCTGAACAGGCGGCCGCGTTCAGGAAAAACGCCTTTGCGACGCTATTCCACAGTGACCGACTTGGCCAGATTCCGGGGCTTGTCGACGTCGGTACCGCGGGCGAGCGCCGTGTAATAGGCCAGAAGCTGGACCGGGATCGTGTGCACGATCGGACTGAGCACGCCGACGTGGCGCGGGGTGCGGATCACGTGCACGCCTTCCGAGGGGCCGAAGTTGCTGTCGGCATCGGTGAAGACGAACAACTCGCCACCACGGGCCCTGACCTCCTGCATGTTGGACTTCACTTTTTCCAGCAGTCCGTCCTTGGGCGCGATCACCACGACGGGCATGTCCGCATCGACCAGGGCCAGCGGTCCGTGCTTGAGCTCTCCGGCCGGATAGGCTTCGGCGTGGATATAGGAAATTTCCTTGAGCTTGAGCGCACCCTCCAGCGCAATGGGGTAATGCACGCCGCGCCCCAGGAACAGGGCGTGCTGCTTGGGCGTGAACTTCTCCGCCCACAGCGAGATCTGCGGTTCCAGGTTGAGTGCGTGCTGCACGCTGCCGGGGAGCTGGCGGAGATCCTCGATATAGGCCGCCTCCTGCTCTACAGCGAGCCGGCCGTTGAGCTTTGCCAGAGTGACGGCGAGCGCGAACAGTCCGACGAGCTGGGTGGTGAATGCCTTCGTCGAGGCGACGCCGATCTCGGCGCCCGCCCGGGTGTAGAACACCAGGCGACTCGCGCGCGGGATCGCGCTCTCGGGCACGTTGCAGATGGACAGGGTCCGGTTGTGGCCCAACGACTTGGCGTACTTGAGCGCCTCCATCGTGTCGAGGGTCTCGCCGGACTGGGAGATGGTGACGATCAGATGCTTCGGATTCGCGACCGCGCGTCGGTACCGGTACTCGCTGGCAATCTCGACCGAGCACGGCAGGCCACTGATCGCCTCGATCCAGTAGCGCGCGACCGAGCCGGCATAGAAGCTGGTGCCGCAGGCGAGGATCTGCACGCCCTCCACCTCGCGCAGTACCTCGCCCGCATCCGGGCCGAACAGAGTCGGCTCGAATGCGGCAACGTCGATGATCGCCTCCATCGTGTCGGCAAGCGCCCTGGGCTGCTCGTGGATCTCCTTCTGCATGTAATGCCGGTAGGGACCGAGTTCGAGCGAGGCGAGCGAAACGTCGGAGAGATGTTCTTCGCGGGTGACCGGAGCGCCGCTGCTGTCATAGACCTGCACTTTCGTGCATGTCAGGACCGCCGTGTCGCCTTCCTCGAGGAAGATCACCCGACGCGTCGCCTGCAGGATCGCCGAGACGTCGGATGCGACGAAGTTCTCGCCCTCGCCCAGCCCGATGAGCAGCGGACAGCCCATGCGCGCCACGACCATGCGATCCGGATCGGTCTTGTCGATCACCGCCAGCGCATACGCGCCTTCGAGTTCACGAACCGATGCCTGCAGCGCAGCGAGCAGATCCAACCCTCGGGACTGGTGGTGGTGGATCAGATGCGCGATCACCTCGGTGTCGGTCTGCGACTCGAACACGTAGCCGAGCCCCGTCAAGCGCTCGCGCTGCGCTTCGTGGTTTTCGATGATGCCGTTGTGCACCAGGGCCAGGCTGTCATGGCTGATGTGCGGGTGCGCATTGGTTTCGGTCACGCCGCCATGCGTGGCCCAGCGGGTATGGCCGATGCCGAGCCGGGCGGTCAGGCCCTGCGCCAGCGCAGCCGATTCCATTTCCGCGACGCGGCCGGTGCGGCGGACGCGCTGGACGACGCCTCCGGCCACGACTGCAATGCCGGCCGAATCGTAGCCGCGATATTCCAGCCGCTTCAGACCCTCGACAAGGACGGGAACTACATCGCGACCTGCGATGGCGCCGACGATTCCGCACATGCGGCCTGCTCCTTCTATTGGGACGCCCATTCTAGCGACGACTGCTCGAGTCCTCGCAGCTTCACTAGTTGAGGGAATACGCGACGCTGCGTCGCAAAACCCCACGCGGTGCGCGGTTTCGTGGCGCGCGCGCCCGTCCTCGCGGCTGCGTGTGTCCGCAGCGGACGTCCGACCAAGGCTGCGGACACCGGGCGCCATAAATTTTTCCTTTTGAATCAGTAAGATGGAGTTGGCACGCGACATGCGTAGGTGTGGGGACCTACTACGGATCGCCTGTATGTCCAGCGCCACTACCCCTTCTTCGCCACCGCCCCGCCCCGCCGGCATTCGCGATACCGCCGGGCAGGACACGGTGCACGCGTCATCCCGCACCGCCCGACGCCGGCCCTGGCTGCTCGGCGGGGCCGCATTGCTGGCGGTACTCGGACTGTCCGCCTGGCTGTTGACCGGCTGGGCATCGGGCGCGAGCTCGGTGGACGCGCAGCGCCTGCGCTTTGCCGACGTGACCCGCGGCGATCTGGTCCGCGACATCGCAGCGGAAGGCCGGGTGATCGCCGCGAACAGTCCTACCCTGTACGCCATTTCGGGCGGCATGCTGACGCTTAAGGTCGTCGCCGGTGACCGCGTCGAACGCGGGCAGGCCCTGGCCGAGATCGACAGCCCCGAGCTGCGCAGCAAGCTTGCGCAGGAAGAAGCGACCCTGGCCGGGTACGAAGCCGAGGCCGGCCGGGCGGACCTCGACGCGCAACTGCGCCGCGCCGAAGCGCGCAAGGTCCTCGACCAGGCGCAGATCGACCGCACCGCAGCCCAGCGCGATCTCCAGCGCTACCAGCGCGCGTTCGAAGGCGGCGCGGTCGCGCAGGTGGACCTCGCGCGCGCGCAGGACACTTTGAAGAAGACCGAGATCGGCGTGTCGTCGGCGACCGAGGACCTGGGCCTGCAGGGACGCGGCGCCACCCTGGACACGCGCAACAAGCAGCTGGTCGCCGAGCGCCAGCGCAGCGTGGTGACGGAGGTCCGGCGCCAGGTCGACGCGTTGACCCTGCGTGCGCCCTTCGACGGCATCGTCGGCCAGGTCCAGGCGGTGCAGAGCAGCAATGTCGCGGCCAACGCACCGGTCCTCTCGGTCGTCGACCTGTCGGTGTTCGAAGTCGAAATCCGCGTGCCGGAGAGCTTCGCGCGTGATCTGGAGATCGGCATGCCGGCCGAGCTGCGTAGCGTCGGCACGGCCTACCCGGCGAAGGTCTCGGCGGTTTCGCCCGAGGTGGTCAACGGCGAGGTGGTGGCGCGGCTGCGCTTCGACGAGGACAGCCAGCCGCCGGGTCTGCGCCAGAGCCAGCGCCTGAGCGCGCGCATCCTGCTCGATACCCGCAAGGACGTGCTGATGGTCGCCCGGGGCCCCTTCCTCGACCAGGAAGGTGGCAGCGCGGCCTACGTGCTCGAGGGCAACACGGCGGTACGCCGACCGATCACCGCCGGCGCCAGCAGCCTGTCGTCGGTGGAGATCATCGAAGGCCTGCAAGCTGGCGAGCGCGTCATCGTCGCCGGTACCGATCAGTTCGACAACGCGGAGCGTGTCCGCATCTCGGGACTATGACCATGAAAACTGCGTTCGATTTGCCGTTCCCTTCCAGCTGGACCGCAGATGACCTCGCCGCCGCGATGCCTCGCCCACTGTCGGCGAGCTTCGACGCGAGCCTGGCGTCCGCCGCCCGGGCCGGGCGACGCGCTGTCGTCTTCGGCCGCGCAACACGCCCAACGCTCGGCCGCGACCTGCCGCTGCTGTTCCGCGTCCGCTGAGCCGCCCAACGCATCCTTCCACTACGCCACAGGACATCCCCATGCTCGACATGCGCCAGGTCGCCAAGGTCTACCGCACCGAACTCGTCGAAACCCACGCACTGCGCTCTCTCGACCTGCATGTCGCGGAAGGCGAGTTCGTTGCCGTCACCGGGCCCTCCGGCTCCGGCAAGACGACCTTTCTCAACATCGCCGGTCTGCTGGAGACCTTCACCGGGGCGAGTACCGGATCGACGGGGTCGAAGTGCGCGGCCTCGGCGACGACGCGCGCTCGAGACTGCGCAACGAGAAGATCGGCTTCATCTTCCAGGGCTTCAATCTGATTCCGGACCTCAACCTGTTCGACAACGTCGATGTGCCGCTGCGTTACCGCCGGATGCCGGCGGCCGAGCGCCGCCTGCGCATCGAGGAATCGCTGTCGCTGGTCGGCCTGGGTTCGCGCATGAAGCACTACCCGGCGGAGCTGTCGGGTGGCCAGCAACAGCGCGTGGCGATCGCGCGGGCGCTTGCCGGCAGCCCGCGTCTGCTGCTGGCCGACGAGCCCACCGGCAACCTCGACTCACAGATGGCGCGCAGCGTGCTCGAGCTGCTGGAGGACATCAACGCACGCGGCACGACCATCGTGATGGTCACGCACGATCCGGAACTCGCCGCGCGCGCGCACCGCAACGTGCACATCGTGGACGGCATGGCGACCGACCTGCAGGCGCTGCACGCAGCACCCGCTCACGCCAACCCTGCGCACGTCGCTGCCGGCGCCTGAGGAGACGGACATGTTCGGCTACTACCTGCAGCTTGCGCTGCGCAGCTTCCGCAACAGTCGCATGCTCACCGGACTGATGGTTCTGGCGATCGCGCTGGGCATCGGCGCCAGCATGACCACGCTGACCGTGTTCCACGTGCTGTCGGGCGATCCCATCCCCGACAAGAGCGATCGCCTGTTCTACGTCCAGCTCGACGCGGCGGATATGCATGGTTTCGTGGCCGGTGAGGAACCGGACCGCAACATCACCCGCATGGACGCCGAAACCCTGCTGCGCGAGGCGCGTGGCACCCGCCAGGCGATGATGAGTGGCGGCTTCGTCGCGGTGCAGCCCGATGGTGGGCGCACCCCATTCTTCACCGACGCGCGCTACACCTCGGCCGACTTCTTCGCGATGTTCGATGCGCCTCTGGCCCACGGTCGTGCGTGGGGCGCCGAGGACGACGCTGCGCGCGCCCGCGTGGCGGTGATTTCGGGCGAGACGAACCGCAAAGTGTTCGGCGGCGGCGACAGCACCGGTCGCACGCTGCGCATCAACGGCCAGGACTTCCAGGTGATCGGAGTACTCGATGCATGGATGCCGACGCCGCGGTTCTGGGACCTGAGCCTGCAGAGCTTCAACACACTCGAATCGATCTTCGTCCCGCTCTCCACCGCAATCGAGCTGAAGCTCTCGCGCATGGGCAGCATGAACTGCTGGGCCGATTCCGGCGGCGACTTCGATGCCCTCAATGCGCCCTGCAGTTGGGTGCAGTACTGGGTGGAACTCCCGGGCGCAGCCGATGCGGCCGCATACCGCGACTATCTGCTGAGCTACTCCGAACAGCAGCGCGCCGCCGGCCGCTTCGAGCGTCCCGCCAACGTGCGCCTGCGCGATGTTCCGTCGCTGCTCGATCATCACCAGGTCGTGCCCAGCGATGTCAGGCTGCAACTGTGGCTCGCCCTCGGCTTCCTGCTGGTGTGCCTGGTCAATACCGTCGGACTGCTGCTCGCCAAGAGCCTGCGGCGCGCGTCGGAGATTGGCGTGCGCCGCGCCCTGGGTGCGTCGCGGCGCGAAATCTTTACCCAGTTCATCGTCGAGGCGGGCGCGATCGGCGTGGCCGGCGGCATCTGCGGCCTGGGCCTGGCGCTGCTCGGGCTGTGGGCCGTCCGGCAGAACCCCAGCAGCTACGCCAAGCTCGCCCAGCTCGACACCACGATGCTGCTGACAACCTTCGCCCTGTCGATCTTCGCCAGCCTGCTCGCCGGGATGCTGCCCGCATGGCGGGCGATGCAGGTCACGCCCGCGATCCAGCTCAAGTCGCAGTAACCGGAACTTCCGAGGCCACCCATGGACATCCGCCCCATCCTTTCGACGCTGCGTCGGCACAAAACCGCTGCGGCGCTGATCGTCATCGAGATCGCGCTTGCCTGCGCGATCATCTGCAACGCGATCTACCTCATCGATCGCCGCCTCGACCATATGGCGCGACCCAGCGGCACGGTCGAGAACGAGATCGTCCGCATCCAGATGCCGAGCATCGACGAACGTGACGCCACCGATCGCAAGGCGGGCGTCGAACGCGACCTCGCCGCGCTGCGCGCCATCCCGGGCGTGCGTCACGTCGCCGCGGCCACCCAGATCCCCTACGGCAACAGCAGCTCGACCACCGGCGTGCGACTGCACCCCGACCAGGTCAGCGACACGCTGCTCGCTTCGCCCTACCTGGGGACGGAGGAGTTGCTCGAAACCTTCGGCCTGCAGCTCGTGGCCGGGCGTCGTTTCAATGCCGACGAGTTCATCGACTCGAGCGACCTCCAGAGCGGCGGGGATGCAGCCCGGACGCCTGCGGCCATCATCAACCGGGCGATGGCCGAGCGGCTGTTCCCGGGCGAGAACGCGGTCGGCAAGCAGATCTACAGCATGGGAACAGCGGCGATTCCCATCGTCGGCATCGTCGATACGCTGGCGATGCCCACCGATGGCACGGGGCCGGGTGACGCAACGATGCTGCTACCGGTCCGCAACTACTCCAACGGCATCAACTATGTGATCCGTACCGACCCCGCGCAGCGCCGCGAGGTGCTCGAGGCGAGTGTGGCCGCGCTTTCCCGGCTCGATCCCGACCGGGTGGCGGTCAACAGCGATCTGCTCAGTGACCTGCGCGACCGCTACTACCGCGAGGATCGCGCGATGGCCGGGCTACTGGTGGTGGTGTGCATCGCGCTGCTGGTGGTCACCGCGCTCGGCATCGTCGGGCTGGCGAGCTTCTGGGTGCAGCAGCGCACCAAGCAGATCGGCATCCGCCGCGCGCTCGGCGCCACCCGCAGCCAGATCCTGCGGTACTTCCAACTGGAGAACTTCCTGCTCGCCACGATCGGCATCGTGCTGGGCATGCTGTTGGCCTATGGGCTCAACCAGCTGCTGATGTCGCGCTACGAACTGGGACGCCTGCCGCTGGGGTACCTGCCAGCCGGCGCCTTGGCCCTGTGGCTGCTCGGCCAGATCGCGGTGTACTGGCCGGCGCGACGCGCGGCCTCGGTGCCGCCGGCGGTGGCGACCCGCAGCATCTGATCCGCCCTGCCGACCGATTGTTGCGTCCGTGCCGGGCGCCGACGACCATGCCTTTTCGATTGCCGCACCTCCACTCACGCGAGCGCTGATGCCCACGATCCTTGTCATCGATGACAACCCTGCCGTTGCCACCGCGCTCGAACTGTTGTTCTCGCTGCACGACATCGCCTGCGAGCACGCTGCAACGCCCGAAGCCGGCATCGAGCGCCTGCGCGCCGGTGGTATCGATCTGGTCGTGCAGGACATGAACTTCGGCGCCGACACGACCTCCGGTGACGAGGGCGTCGCCCTGTTCCACGAGATCCGGCGGTTCGATCCCGACCTGCCGGTCGTGCTGTTGACCGCGTGGACGCGCCTGGAGTCTGCGGTGGACCTGATCCGCGCCGGCGCCGCCGACTATCTGGGCAAGCCCTGGGATGACGGCAAGCTGCTTGCGACGGTCAACAACCTGCTGGAGCTGGCCTTCGCGCGGCGGGAGCTCGATACGCGCACGCGCGACGACCGTCGCCGCCGCGATGCCCTCTGCAATGGCCGCGACCTGCGCGGTCTGGTCTGGGACGACCCGGCCAGCGAAGCGACGCTGGCGCTTGCCCTGCAGGTCGCGGCATCTTCGCTGCCGGTGCTGCTCACCGGGCCGAACGGTACGGGCAAGGAGAAATACGCCGAGATCCTGCACGCCAACTCGCCGGTGCGGGATGGGCCGTTCATTGCGGTGAACTGTGGCGCCTTGCCGAACGACCTGGTCGAAGCCGAGCTGTTCGGCGCCGAGGCCGGCGCCTACACCGGCGCGACCCGGGCGCGCGAAGGGCGTTTCGAGGCTGCGGATGGTGGCACGTTGTTCCTGGACGAGATCGGCACGCTGCCGCCGTCGGGCCAGGTGAAGCTGCTGCGCGTGCTCGAGACCGGCCGGTTCGCGCGCCTCGGCGGCCACCGCGAGCGCAGCGTGCAGGTGCGCGTGCTCAGCGCGACCAACGCCAACCTGCCTGCGATGATCGCCGACGGCCGATTCCGGGAAGACCTCTACTACCGGCTCAACGGCATCGAACTGCGTCTGGCGCCACTGGCGCAGCGGCCGCGCGACATCCTGCCGCTTGCCCGGCACTTTCTCGCCGGACGAAAGCCGCTCTCCGAAGAAGCGGAACGCGCACTGCTGCAGTACCGCTGGCCGGGCAACGTGCGGGAACTGCGCAATGTGATCCAGCGCGCCGAGCTGCTGGCCCGCGATACGCGCATTGCAGCGGCCGATCTGGCCTTGCCCCTCACGCCCCGGCCCGATGCGGTCACGCGTGAACGCGAACCCGACCGCGCGGAAATCGAGGCCGCGCTCGGCCGCAGCGGTGGCGTGCTGGCGCAGGCGGCGAGCGAGCTCGGACTGTCGCGTCAGGCGCTGTATCGACGCCTCGACCGCCTCGGCATCCGGCGCGACTGACATGCGCTGGCGTCAGCGGCTGCCACTGCCCCTGGTCCTGTCCGCAGTGGCGCTCGCTCACGTCGCGCTTGGCGCATCGCTGGCGCTGCTGCTGCAACGCTGGCTCCCGAACTGGGCCGCGATCGCCTGCGCCACGCTGCTTTGCGCGCCTTCGCTGGTGTGGTGCCTGATGTGGGCGATCGCGCCCGCGCATGCCCTGTTCCGCGCACTTACCGGCACGGTAGCCAGTTACCGCGATGGCGATTACGGCTTCAGCCTCGCCTGGCACGGCCGTGGCGCGCTGGGCGAACTCGTCGCCGCCCACAACGAGCTGGGCGAGACGTTGCGTGCGCAGCGTCTGTCACTGGTCCAGCGCGAACTGCTGCTCGACACCATGGTGCAGAACACGCCGGTGGCCATGCTGCTGATCGGTCCGACCGGCCACGTCGTGCACGCCAATCTCGCCGCGCGGCGCACGTTCGGTAAAGGTCGCCGGCTCGAGGGCCACATGTTCTCGGCGCTGCTGAACGAAGCGCCGACCGCCCTGGTCGACGCGTTCGCACGCGGCGGCGACGGACTGTTCACCACCGGCGATGGCGAAGCAGAAGAGATCCATCATCTCTCGCGCCGGCACTTCCGCCTCAACGGGCGCCGCCACGAACTCCTGCTGCTGCGCCGGATGACCACCGAGCTGCGCCGGCAGGAAGTCCAGACCTGGAAGAAGGTCATCCGGGTGATCAGCCACGAACTCAACAATTCATTGGCGCCGATCGCGTCACTGGCGCATTCGGGCGGGGAGTTGCTGCGCCGGGGGCAGCTGGAGCGCCTGCCCGACGCGCTGCGCACGATCGAGGAACGCGCACGTCACCTGGAAGGCTTCATCCGCGGCTATGCGCACTTCGCCAAACTGCCCGCGCCGCGGCGCACGCGTGTCCACTGGCGTGATTTTCTCGACCAGCTGCGCAGCCACGTCGCGTTCGTGGATGCAGCGCCGGTGGATCCGTCGCAGACCGGCAGTTTCGACCCCGCCCAGATCGAACAGGCACTGCTGAACCTGCTGCGCAACGCGCACGAGGCCAGCGGTGACCCGGCAGCGGTCACGATCGCGCTGCGCAGGGGAGTGGACGACTGGCGCATCGAGGTCCTCGATCGCGGCAGTGGCATGAGCGAGGCGGTGCTTGAAAACGCCTTGCTGCCGTTCTACTCCACCAAACGCAACGGCACCGGGCTCGGCCTCGCACTGGCGCGTGAGATCGCCGAGGCCCATGGCGGCCGGATCGCGCTGCTCAACCGCGAAGACGGCGGCCTGTGCGTGACCCTGGTCCTGCCCGACTGACCGACCCGGCGCACGAACGAACGCCGGCACCCGGTTGGCGACGGCGGCTGGCAACACGCCAGGCGACGGAGTTTCCCGCCGCAACCCTCCGCTTCCGCCGTCGCCTGTGCGTCGCTCCAGGCGACACCTCTCATGAGCGCGCTACGCGGCGCGGATCCGGCGCCTGCGCCTGCGCCTGCGCGGTCGACCAACCCAGGTGACGACAACCGCGGCGTGAAGCAGGTCAGCGCTTTTTCGTGGGGCGCACCCAGCCCTCGATAACGGTCTGGCGGGTCCGTGCGACCGCGAGCTTGCCGGGCGGCACATCCGTGGTGATGACAGAGCCGGCGCCAGTCGTCGCGCCATCGCCGATGTGCACCGGCGCGACCAGCGACGCATGCGATCCAATGAAGACGCGGTCGCCGATCACGGTCTTCGACTTGTTCACCCCATCGTAGTTGCAGGTGATCGTGCCGGCGCCGATGTTGCTGCCGGCACCGATCTCGGCATCGCCCAGATAGGTCAGGTGATTGGCCTTGCTGCCGACACCGACCGTAGTGTTCTTGGTCTCGACGAAATTGCCGATATGCACACCGTCGGCGAGTACCGTGCCGGGCCGCAGGCGCGCGAACGGACCGATCGTCACCGCGCCCTCCGCGCGCACGCCTTCGATGTCGCAGTGCGCACGTACCTCGGTGCCCTCGCCCAGGGCGACGTCCTTGAGGCGGCAGAAGGGCCCGACGCGCACGCCGTCACCGAGCGCGACACGGCCCTCGAAGATCACGTCGACATCGATCTCGACATCGCGGCCGACAATGACCTCGCCGCGGATGTCGACGCGCGCCGGATCGGCGAAACGCGCCCCTTCGACGCACAGCGCACGCACCGCGCGCAGTTGCCAGGCGCGCTCGAGCTGGGCGAGCTGCCACGGATCGTTCGCGCCTTCGGCTTCCAGCGGATCGTCGACAATGACGATCTGCGCGGCGCTGTACTCGTCGGCTGCCATCGCGAAGATGTCGGTCAGGTAGTACTCGCCCTGGACGTTGTCCGACGACAGTCGCGCGAGCCACGCCTTGAGCGCAGTGGCATCGGCGGCGAGGATGCCGGTATTGACCAGGCCGATACGACGCTGCTCCTCGTCGGCGTCCTTGTGCTCGATGATCGCGCCGACGTGACCTTCGGGATCGCGGACGATGCGGCCATAGCCGGTGGGGTCCTCGAGCTGCGCAGCGAGCACGGACAGGCGACCGTCGATCTCGATCAGCCCGCGCAGCGTCTCGGGGCGCAGCAAGGGCACATCGCCGTAGAGCACCAGCACCTGCGCCTCGTCGGGCACGTCGGGCATCGCCTGCCGCACCGCATGACCGGTGCCGAGCCGCTCGTGCTGCTCCGACCAGTGCAGGTCCGGCTGGTCGGAGAACGCGGCACGCACCTGTTCGCCGCCGTGTCCGTAGACCACATGAATGCCGGCCGGCCGGAGCGCGCGCGCGGCGGCGATCACATGCCACAGCATCGGCCGGCCGGCGATCCGCTGCAGCACCTTGGGCAGCGAGGATTTCATGCGCTTGCCCTCGCCTGCGGCGAGGATCACGACGTGCAGTGGGGCGGTCATGGCGTTCGGAACCTGGGCGGCATTCGATGATAATCCACGCCAGCATTGCAAGGATCGACGATGTCACGCATTCAAGCAGGTGCCGTTGAGGCAACAGGCGCGTACTGGAAGACAGCCGCGTGGATCACGGGTCCGGCGCTCGTCGTGCTGGGCATCGTCCTGCACGAGCTGTGGCGCGAACTGCCGTGGGAGCGCTTCGCGCTGTCGCTCGCGCTTGCACTGGTGAGCGGCCTGCTTGCCTGGCCGTTCGTGCGCTTGCTGCGCTGGTCGTGGGCGTCGGCGCTCGCACTGGTGTGGTGCGCGGCGCTGCTGCTGTACGTGGGCGTGCTGCCGGTGCTCGCCACGCTGTTGCTGGGCGCCGCTTCGGTGGCGCTTGGTCTTCGCTGGATCCCGGATGACGTGCCCGGACGGCTGGCGATCGCGGGCATTTCCGGCTATGCGGTGATCATCGGTGTCGCCGGCTGGACGGTGTCGATACAGGTGCACCACCCGGCCGTCTGGGTCGTGTTGCTCGGCTATATGCTGGTCGCGCACTGGCGCGCACTCGGGTGCCAGCTTCGGCAGTCGCGTCTCGCCTGGCGCTCGACCGCGGCCGAGCATCCGCGTGGTCTGGCCGTTGCCGTGTTGCTGCTCGGCCTCGCTTCGACCGGGGCGTGGCTGCCGACGATGCAGATGGACGACCTGACGTATCACCTGAACCTGCCGGCGCAACTCGCGCGCCATGCGCGCTATGTCGCCGATCCCGCGTTCAGTGCATGGGTGTTCGCGCCCTGGATGGGCGACGTGGGCCAGGGGGTGGCGTGGCTGCTCGGCGGGCGCGAAGCGCGTGGAGCAGTCAACACCGGCTGGCTGCTCGGCGCGGCCGTGGCCCTGTGGGGCTGCACGCAGGCCCTGGGGGCAGTGACGGCAGAGCGCCTCGCCGCCGTTGCCCTGTTCGCGAGCTTTCCGCCGCTGGTCTGGCTCATGGCGGGCATGCAGACCGAACTGCCAGCCATGGCGGTGCTGTTCGCACTCGTCACGATGGTGCTGTACGACCGCCAGGGACGCCACCTTGCAGCGACCACCGTCCTGTTTGCTGCGCTTGCAGCGCTGAAGCCGATCCACGCCCTGGCCGCCTTGCCGCTGCTGGCTTATGCACTGCGCATGGACGGTCGCCTCCTGCTGCGGCGCCTGCCTCTGATGGCCATCGTTTTCATCGCAGTTGCCGGCTCGAGTTACGCCTACGCCTGGTGGCATACCGGCAACCCGGTCTTCCCGCTGTTCAACACGATCTTCCAGTCGCCGCACTACCCGATCGAGAACATGTCGGATGCGCGGTGGACGAGCGGCTTCGGTCCGGCGCTCCCCTGGGAGATGACGTTCGAAAGCAGCCGCTTCGTCGAGGCATGGAATGGCGGCATCGGATTTCTGTGGGTTGGCCTCGCGGGGGCGTGGTTGCTGGCGGCCTGGCGACGAGGCTCGCGCACGATGGCGTTCGTCGCGCTGGGCATCGCGGTGCTGCCGCTGGTTCCGATGCAGTACGCCCGCTATGCGTTCCCCGGGCTGGTCCTGCTTCTGGTGCCGGCCCTCGCCGGCAGCCGACACATGATCGGACACCCTGGCATCTGGGTGGCGCCAATCGCACTGCTGTGCGTGCTCAACCTCGCCTTCCAGGCGAATTCGGGCTGGACGCATCATTCGGCCGCGCTCAAGCGCGCGATCCGCGCCCCTGGCAATCCCGACGCCGTACTCCCGCACTACGTCGCCGAACGCACGCTGATCGCTGCGCTTCCGGACGGACCCGGCCGGGTGCTGGCAACCGATCCACAACGGGGACATGTCGCGGAACTCGCCGGTCGGGGCAGGTTGATGACCGTGCATGCACCCGAACTCGCTGCCGCGCGCGCGGCGGCCGAGCTCGACGACAGCGGAACGGCCTGGCGCGCGCTCTTTGCCGATGTGGATGCCCGCTGGATCCTGGCGACCGAAGCCGCCGTATCCACGCCCCTGGGGCGTGCGCTGGCGGACGATGCGGACACGCACCATGTCCAGTCGATCAATGGCGTCGCGCTGTGGCGGCGTGGCCCTCCGTGAGCGGCGTGGCAGTCTGCGCAGCGTGGCAGGCCACCCGAAGCCGGGTCGGGCCGGGGTTGCGGCTCACTGACGGACGCTGCGCCGAAAGACCGGCTGGCCCAGCGATCACGCCCACCGCGACATCGCCCGGACTCTGCCGAGCCGGCCCGCACGCCGTGTCACGTCGCTGCGCGAATTCCCGGCTGTGTACGATTCAACCGCCACCGTGCGTTCCGGAGCACCGATCCCCATGAGTCTCACCCGCCAGGGACGCGACTATCTCGTGATCGGGCTGCTGCAGTGGCTGGTCGACTGGGGCATGGTCGTAGGCCTGACCCACATGGGGTTGCCGGTCGCGCCGGCGAACGTGCTCGGGCGTATCACCGGCGCGCTGCTGGGCTTCTGGCTGAACGGCAAACTGACCTTCGCCGGCGACCGGAATACGATCGGTCCCGCGCAGTTCCAGCGCTTCATGGTGATGTGGGTGACCACGACGTTGCTGAGTACCTGGGCGTTGACCGAGGTCGACGATCTCTTCGGCCTGCGCTGGGTCTGGCTCGGCAAGCCTGCGATCGAGCTGGCGCTCGGCGCAGTGGGCTTCCTGCTGTCGCGCTACTGGATCTACCGGCGCTGAGAAGCGGCTTCCCGGATCGCGGGGCCGCAAACGCAACGACCCCGCCGGAGCGGGGTCATATGCACACGCGACGCGGGCGCGAGGCCCGCTGCGTTCAATGCTTGAGGTTCTTGCGCAGACGCTCGAGCGCCTGCAGCTGGACGACGGCCTCGACCAGCTTCTGCTGCGCCTCGGCGATGTCCATCGCTTCACCGCGTCCGGCCAGGACGCGTTCCGCTTCGTCCTTGACGGCCTTCACCGCGGCTTCGTCGATCTCGTCGGCACGGATCGCCGTGTCGGCGAGGATCGTGACGACCTGGGGCTGCACCTCGAGGATGCCGCCACCGATCGCGAAATCGAGCACTTCGCCGTTCGGCTGGGTGACGACGATCTTGCCCGGCTTGAGACGCGTGATCAGCGGCGCATGGCGCGGCGCGATGCCGAGCTCGCCGAGTTCGCCGGTAGCCACGACCATGGTGGCCTCGCCTTGGAAGATCTCGGCCTCGGCGCTGACGATGTGGCAACGGATGGTGCTGCTCATAACGGGCTTCTCTACGTCGTCTCCCGCTCCCGCGAGCGGGAGTGGGCTTAGGGTGAGGGCGGTGCCCTCCTGACTACCGATCCACGCCCTCGACCGAGGGCGACGAATCAGGCGGCGATCTTCTTCGCCTTCTCGACCGCTTCGTCGATGCTGCCGACCATGTAGAACGCCTGCTCGGGCAGGTGGTCGTATTCGCCGTCGACGATGCCCTTGAAGCCACGGATGGTTTCCTTCAGCGGCACGTACTTGCCCGGCGAGCCGGTGAACACTTCGGCCACGTGGAAGGGCTGCGAGAAGAAGCGCTCGATCTTGCGTGCGCGCGACACGGCCTGCTTGTCCTCTTCCGACAGCTCGTCCATGCCCAGGATCGCGATGATGTCCTTGAGCTCCTTGTACTTCTGCAGCGTCGACTGCACGCGCTGGGCCGTGTCGTAGTGTTCGTTGCCCACGACATTGGGATCCATCTGGCGGCTGGTCGAGTCCAGCGGATCGACCGCCGGATAGATGCCGAGCGATGCGATGTTGCGGCTCAGCGTCACCGTCGAATCGAGATGCGCGAAGGTCGTTGCCGGCGACGGGTCGGTCAGGTCGTCGGCGGGCACGTAGACGGCCTGGATGGAGGTGATCGAGCCCGACTTGGTCGAGGTGATGCGCTCCTGCAGCACGCCCATTTCCTCGGCGAGCGTCGGCTGGTAGCCCACGGCCGACGGCATGCGGCCGAGCAGCGCCGACACTTCGGTACCGGCCAGCGTGTAGCGGTAGATGTTGTCGACGAACAGCAGCACGTCCTTGCCCTTGCCCGAGGCGTCCTTCTCGTCGCGGAAGTACTCGGCCATCGTCAGGCCGGTCAGCGCAACGCGCAGACGGTTGCCCGGCGGTTCGTTCATCTGGCCGTAGACCATCGCCACCTTGTCGAGGACGTTGGAGTCCTTCATCTCGTGGTAGAAGTCGTTGCCCTCACGGGTACGCTCACCCACGCCGGCGAACACCGACAGGCCTTCGTGCGCCTTGGCGATGTTGTTGATCAGTTCCATCATGTTGACGGTCTTGCCGACGCCGGCGCCGCCGAACAGGCCGACCTTGCCGCCCTTGGCGAAGGGACACATCAGGTCGATGACCTTGATGCCCGTCTCGAGCAGCTCGGTGGTCGATGCCTGGTCTTCGTACGACGGGGCCGCGCGGTGGATTTCCCAGCGATCGGACGCCTCGACCGGACCGGCCTCGTCGATCGGGCGGCCCAGCACGTCCATGATGCGACCCAGGGTGCCGGTACCGACCGGCACCGCGATGCCGCGGCCGGTGTTGACCGCGATCAGGTTGCGCTTGAGGCCGTCGGTGGAACCGAGCGCGATCGCGCGCACGATGCCGTCACCGAGCTGCTGCTGCACTTCCAGGGTGATTTCCGTGCCCTGGACCTCGAGCGCGTCGTACACCTTGGGAACTTCGTTGCGCGCGAACTCGACGTCGACGACGGCGCCGATGATCTGAACGATCTTGCCCTGACTCATTTGAGTGACTCCACTGATGTCTGTTTGATTCTGGTGCCGGAGACGGGGGCGGGACCGGGGCTGGAAAAGCGCGTTTCGCTGCTCTTGCCGCCCGGGTTCCGCACCCGTAGCTGGCTCTTAAACCGCCGCGGCGCCGCCGACGATCTCGGAGATTTCCTGGGTGATCGCTGCCTGGCGGGCCTTGTTGTAGACCAGCTTGAGGGTATCGATCAGTTTGGTGGCGTTGTCGCTCGCCGCCTTCATCGCGACCATGCGCGCCGCATGCTCGGACGCCACGTTCTCCATCACCGCCTGGTACACCAGCGACTCGACGTAGCGCGTGAGCACGTGACCGAGCACCGATTCCGCATCCGGCTCGTAGATGTAGTCCCAGTCGTGCTTGACGACCTTCGTGTCACCGGCCGGCAGCGGCAGCAGCTGATCGAAGCTGGCCTTCTGCGTCATCGTGTTGACGAACTGGTTGTAGGCCAGGAACACACGGTCGACCCGGCCGTCGTTATAGCCGTCGAGCATCACCTTGATGATGCCGATGAGCTGCTCGACTTCCGGGGTGTCGCCGATGTGGGTGACGCTGGCGAGCATGTCGACCTTCAGGCGACGGAAGAACACCGTCGCCTTCTGTCCGATCGTCACCACGTCCACCTCGACGCCCTTGTCGTGCCAGGCGCGGATCTCGGTGAGCAGCTTGCGGAACATGTTGTTGTTCAGACCGCCGGCCAGGCCCCGGTCCGACGAACAGACAATGTAGCCGACCCGCTTGACCTCGCGTTCGAGCAGGTACGGATGCTGGAACTCGGAGCTGGCCTGGGCCAGGTGACCGACCAGCTGTCGCATCGCATTCGCGTACGGACGCGACGCCTTCATCCGCTCCTGCGCCTTGCGGATCTTCGACGCGGAGACCATCTCGAGCGCGCGCGTCACCTTGCGGGTGTTCTGCACGCTCTTGATCTTCGTCTTGATTTCTCTGCCGCCGGCCATCTGTTATCCCTGCGTGGGGCGGGAGGATCCCCGCCTTTGGCTCAATCGTGTGAAGCGATGGCGGGCCGGGGCCCGCCGCCAGGCATTACCAGCTGCCGGTCTTCTTGAACTCGGCGATGCCCTGCTTGAACGCGCTCTCGATCTCGTCGTTCCAGCTGCCGGTCTGGTTGATGTTGCTGACCAGATCGCCCACGGTGTTGTCGAAATGCGCATGCAGGCCTTCCTCGAACGCGAGCAGCTTGGCGACCGGCACGTCGTCGAGGTAACCCTCGTTGACGGCGTAGATCGTCAGGGCCTGGTGCGCGATCGACATCGGCTTGTACTGCTTCTGCTTCATCAGCTCGGTGACGCGCTGACCGCGCTCGAGCTGCTTGCGGGTGGCTTCGTCCAGGTCGGAGGCGAACTGCGCGAACGCCGCCAGCTCACGGTACTGGGCCAGCGAGATACGGATGCCGCCCGAGAGCTTCTTGATGATCTTGGTCTGGGCTGCGCCACCAACGCGCGACACCGAGATACCGGCGTTCACGGCCGGGCGGATGCCGGCGTTGAACAGGTCGGTTTCCAGGAAGATCTGGCCGTCGGTGATCGAGATCACGTTGGTCGGCACGAACGCCGAGACGTCACCGGCCTGCGTTTCGATGATCGGCAGCGCGGTCAGCGAACCGGTCTTGCCGGTCACGCGTCCTTCCGTGAACTTCTCGACGTAAGCCTCGGACACGCGCGCGGCGCGCTCGAGCAGACGGGAGTGCAGGTAGAACACGTCGCCCGGATAAGCTTCGCGGCCCGGCGGGCGCTTGAGCAGCAGCGAGATCTGGCGGTAGGCGACGGCCTGCTTGGACAGATCGTCGTAGACGATCAGCGCGTCTTCGCCGCGGTCCATGAAGTACTCGCCCATCGTGCAGCCCGAGTAGGCGCTGATGTACTGCATCGCTGCCGATTCGGACGCGGTCGCGGCGACCACGACGGTGTGCGCCATCGCGCCGTTCTCTTCGAGCTTGCGCACGATGTTGGCGACGGTCGAGGCCTTCTGGCCGATCGCCACGTACACGCACTTGATGCCGGTCGACTTCTGGTTGATCACGGCATCGATCGCCAGCGCGGTCTTGCCGGTCTGGCGGTCGCCGATGATCAGCTCGCGCTGGCCGCGGCCGATCGGGATCATGGCGTCGACCGACTTGTAGCCGGTCTGCACGGGCTGGTCGACCGACTTGCGCCAGATCACGCCCGGGGCGACGCGCTCGACCGGCGCACTGAGCTTGGCGTCGATCGGGCCCTTGCCGTCGATCGGCTCGCCGAGCGCGTTGACCACGCGGCCGAGCATTTCCGGGCCGACCGGCACCTCGAGAATGCGGCCGGTGGTCTTGGCCACGTCACCTTCGCGCAGGTGCTCGTAGTCGCCCAGCACCACGGCGCCGACCGAATCGCGCTCGAGGTTGAGGGCCAGTGCGTAGGTGGCCGAACCGTCCGCGGCAAGCGGCAGTTCGATCATTTCGCCCTGCATCACGTCGGCGAGGCCGTGCAGACGCACGATGCCGTCGGCGACCGAGGTGACCGTGCCTTCGTTGCGCGATTCGGCGCTCAGCTTGACCTTCTCGATGCGGGACTTGATCAGCTCGCTGATCTCGGAAGGATTGAGTTGCGTGGTAGCCATCGGGGGTTCCCTTGAGCCGGCGTCACCGCCGACGTTGCAATTGAAAATCGTGTCAGTGCGCGAGTGCGGACTGCAGGCGCGCCAGCTTGCCCTTGAGCGAGCCGTCGATCACCACGTCGCCGGCCGAAATCACCGCGCCGCCGATCAACGATGCATCCACGGCCGTCTCGACCTGGACCTCGCGACCGAACCGGCGCTTGAGCGCTGCGCGGATCTGCTCGACTTCCGCCTCCGGCAGCTCGGTCGCCGAAGTCACCGTGGCCAGCACGACGTGCTCGGCCTCGGCGCGCAGCTCCTCGTACAGACCGGCGATTTCCGGCAGCTGTGCGAGCCGGCCGTTGGTCGCCAGCAGGGCGAGGAACTCGGCGAAGCGTGCATCGGCGCCTTCCGGCGCCAACAGCGCGACGGCGTCGTCGTGCGACAGCGCCGGGTGGCCCAGCAACGCGGCCGCCTGCGGATCGGCGGCAACGCGCGCGGAGAACGCCAGCGCGTCCGACCACGGCGCGAACTGGCCGCCGTCACGCGCGATCGCGAACGCGGCGCGGGCATACGGACGGGCAATCGTCATGGCCTGGCTCATCGGACTCAGATCTCCGCGGCGAGTTCGTCGAGCAGCGCCTTGTGGGCGTTTGCGTCGATCTCACGCTTGAGCAGGCGCTCGGCGCCGGTCACCGCCAGGGTCGAAACCTGACGACGCAACTCTTCGCGCGCACGGGTGGCCGAAGCCTGGAGCTCGGCATCGAACATCGCCTTCTGGCGCAGGCCTTCGGTGACGGCCTCGGCCTTGGCGGCCTCGATGATCTGGTTGCCGCGCTGGTGCGCCTGCTCGATGATCTCGTTGGCCTTCGCACGCGCGGCCTTGAGTTCCTCGTTGGCGAGTTCCTGGGCCTGCGCGAGGGCGCGCTGGCTGTTGTCCGCCGCGGCCAGACCTTCGGCGATCTTCTTCTGGCGCTCCTCGATGGCACTGAGCAGCGGCGGCCAGATCTTGGTCGCGACGATCCAGATCAGACCGGCGAACGCCAGGGCCTGGGCAAATAGGGTCAGACCGATATTCATGGGCTTGTGACTGCCTGTCGTGAAGGGACGGGCGCGCGGACGCGCCCCCTGTCATCCACCGGTGCGGCCATGCGCGAGGCAGGCCGCACCGGAAGCGTCGGCTGGATCAGCCCGCGAGCTGCGCGGCGATCGGGCCGACGAACGGCGAAGCGAACGCGAACAGCAGGCCGACGGCGACCGAGATGATGAACGCGGCGTCGATCAGGCCGGCGGTGATGAACATGCGGACCTGCAGGACCGGGATCAACTCCGGCTGGCGCGCGGCCGACTCGAGGAACTTGCCGGCCATGATGGCCAGGCCCAGACCCGCACCCAGCGCAGCCAGGCCGATCATGATGCCGATGGCCAGAACGGTCGAAGCCTGGATCTGGGCGAACGAGGTCAGTGCGATTTCCATTGTTTTCTCCGGAGCGGATTGCTTGGTAAGGGTGGAACTGGGATGGGTTGAAACAAACGCCGTGTCACGTGACGCGATCGATCAGTGGTCGTCCTCGGCCAGGCTGAGGTAGACGATCGACAGCATCATGAAAATGAAGGCCTGCAGCGGAATCACCAGCAGGTGGAACAGCATCCAGCCGAGGCCGAGTACGCCGCCGCCGAGCACGCCCAGCAGGCTCGCGCCGCCGAGCACCCAGATCAGCAGGAACACGATCTCGCCGCCGAACATGTTGCCGAACAGTCGCATCGCCAGCGAGATCGGCTTGCTCAGCCACTCGACGATGTTGAGGATCAGGTTGAACGGCACCATCCACTTGCCGAACGGCGCGAACAGGAATTCCTTCGACATCCCACCCAGGCCCTTGGCCCGCAGCGCAAAGAACACCGTCAGGAAGAACACGCTGATCGACAGGCCGAGTGTCGCGTTGACGTCGGCGGTCGGTACCGGCTTCCAGTAGTGCACGCCGAGCAGCTCGAGCGGCCTGGCGATGAAATCCGCCGGAATCATCTTCATCAGATTCATCAGCAGGATCCAGAAGAACAGCGTGATCGCGATCGGCGTCACCAGCTTGCTGGAGCCGTGATAGGTGTCGCGGGCCTGCTTGTCGACGAACTCCAGGCAGATCTCCACGAACGCCTGCCACTTGCCCGGCACGCCGGCAGTCGCCTTGCGCGTCGCCAGCCAGAACAGCAACACCATCAGCCCGCCCATGAACAGCGCGGTGATCAGTGTGTCGACATGCAGCGTCCAGAACCCGCCTTCGCCGAAGGACACGGTGAGGTTCTGCAAATGGTGCTGGATGTAGCTGGTTGGGGTCAGTTCCGCATCAGCTGCCATAGATCGAAAACCTTCGCCTGTGATTGGTTCAGTGCCTGGCCAGAGGCCGGGCCATTGCGAGCAGCTGCGCGAAGAGCGCGACGATGACCCCGGCGAGCATAGGAACCGGCGGAAGACCCGCCTGACCCACCCCCAGCAACAGCACGGCCAACACCACGACCCACTTCAGCGCCACTCCTGCCAGCAGTCGCGCAAGCGCGCCTGCCGATGGATTCACTCCGCCACCTAGTGCCACCACGCTCGACAGCCAGCCCCCCAGCGCGATCGCCGCACCACCGAGACCCGCCGCCAGCGCCCACGACCCACCCTTTGCGAGGAAAGCCAGCGCCGTCACCGCGATCGCAATCGCCTGCCAGGCGATTGCGCGCTGTGCCAGCCGCCGACCGATGGCCACGGACGTCAACACTTCAGGATTCCAGCGTCTGGAGGGATACGGAAGGCGTCGAAACGCCCCCGTCGAGCCGCCGAAGTATAGCAGTAGAGCCATTTATGCCACAACCGGCGCAAGTCCCGGTCGGCCATCCTGCGTTGCCGTTGCCTGGTGGGACGAACGGCCCGCCAGGTCATCGGAAGCGCGCCGCGCGCGCATTCATGATTTTACTTGAGATCGTGCGGAACTTCCCCGCCGGATCGCAGTCCTACTGAGCGTGTCCGGTCTGCCGCCTTTCCTCGTCGGTCCGTCAGCAGATCGCCACCTGAGCCCCGGCCCGCCGCCGGGGCTCTTCTTTTTTCGGGCAGCGGCAATGGACGCACGTGGCGCGCGCGCGGGCTTCACATTCAGGAGACCACCGGTTGACCAGCATCTGCGCCCTCTTCCCCCAGGATGATTCCACAGATGCCACGACCCGCTCCCCGCTTCGCTGCTGCACTGCTTTCGACCGCCATCCTCGCCACGTTCGCGACGTCCGCACAGGCCCAGAGCGGCGAAGACCGTTTCGTGCTGCGCCTGAGCGCCTTCAATCCCGATGCCGATCTGCGTTTTTCGGGGGATGGCACCGTGACCGACGGGAGCGATTCGGCGACGTTCGATTTCGACCAGAAGTTCAAGTCGGGACGCGAATTGCGTCCGCGCGGATCGGCGGGGTTCCGCATCAGCGACCGCCAGGCCATCGTCGGCAACTATTACGACTACCGCAGGGACGAAACGTGGAACTACGGCGGCACGGTCCTCGACAGCGGCACCATCATTCCCGGTGGCGAGCCGATCGAGATACCGGGCGCCCGCATTGACGGACGCATCGCGTTCAATCTGGCGAGCCTGAATTACGAGTACGCGGTCGTGCAGACCGAGAACTTCGAATGGGGCCTGGGCTTGGGCGTGACCTGGGCTGAGCTCGAGATCCGCGCCGACGGCGAGTCTGTCGGCACCAATCTGCTCGATCCCCAGTCCGACTCGGTCAACTGGAAGCGTGATGGCTTCTCGCCGGGGCTGCACACGCGCCTGACCTGGAAGCCGGCGGAGCGCTGGAGCGTGGGACTGGAAGCGCAGTACCTCGACACGCGCTGGGGCGACTTTCTCGACGAGCGCGGTCACTTCGAGCGCGGCGGCCTGATCGTGGAGTACATGGTCAGCGAGCGGGTCGGTATCCATGCCGGTTACGACTGGTTCCGCCTGAAGCTGTCGGACGACTACCGCGGTACCGCACGTGCACCCGATGGGATGGATGCCGGTCCGTTCCCGTATGGCGGCAAGGTCACCGGCGACCTCAACGTGCACGGGCCGATGGCCGGCGTCACGTTCCGCTTCTGACCCGCGCGCGGACGGTCAGGAAAAAGCCCCGGCATGGCCGGGGCTTTTCTTTACTGCAGCTGGCCGGCGGCCGCGCTTACGTCTTCTTCGGGATGTACAGATCCGTGATCGTGCCGTCGAAGACTTCCGCGGCCATCGCCACCGACTCACTGAGCGTGGGGTGCGGATGGATCGTGTGGCCGATGTCGGCGACTTCCGCGCCCATCTCGATCGCCAGCGCCGCCTCGGCGATCAGATCGCCCGCATGCACGCCGACGATGCCGGCGCCGACGATGCGGTGCGTGGCCTCGTCGAAGATCAGCTTGGTGAAGCCTTCCGTGCGCCCGATGCCGATCGCCCGGCCGCTAGCCGCCCATGGGAACTTGCCGACGCCGACCTTGAGGCCCTTGGCTTTCGCTTCGGTCTCGGTGATGCCCACCCAGGCGATTTCCGGATCGGTGTAGGCGACCGACGGAATCACTCGCGCCACCCACTCCTTCTTCTCGCCGGCGGCGACTTCAGCCGCAAGCTTGCCCTCGTGCGTCGCCTTGTGCGCGAGCATCGGCTGGCCGACCAGATCGCCGATCGCGAAGATATGCGGCACGCTGGTGCGCATCTGCGCGTCGACGGCGATGAAGCCGCGCTCCGACACGCGCACGCCGGCCTTGTCGGCTGCGATCTTGCCGCCGTTGGGCGTGCGGCCCACGGCCACCAGCACACGATCGAAGGTCTTCGTGTCCGGAATGCTTTCGCCGTCGAAGGTGACGTCAATGCCATCCTGACCCGGCTTGGCCTCGACAACCTTCGTTTTCAGATGCGCCGAGACGCCCTGCTTCTTCAGACGGTCGGCGAGCGGCTTGACCAGATCCTTGTCGGCGCCGGGCATCAGCTGGTCCGCGAGCTCGACAACCGTCACCTGCGAACCAAGCGCGTGGTAGACCGTGGCCATCTCCAGACCGATGATGCCGCCGCCGACGACGAGCAGCTTCTTGGGCGTTTCAGCCAGTTCCAGCGCGTCGGTCGAATCCATGACGCGCGGGTCGTCCCACGGGAAACCCGGAAGTTTGAGCGCCTGCGAGCCGGCGGCGATGATGCACTGCTCGAAACGCACGAGCTGGGTCTTGCCGTCACTGCCCGTGACTTCGATCTCGTTGGGCGACACGAACAGCCCTTCGCCGGTGACCACGCGCACCTTGCGCTGCTTGGCCATGCCGCTCAGGCCCTTGGTGAGCTGGCCGACCACTTTTTCCTTGTAGCCGCGCAGCTTGTCGAGATCGATCGTGGGCGCCCCGAAGTCGACGCCGTAGTCGCTGGCGTGGCTGGCCTGGTCGATGACCTCCGCCGCATGCAGCAGCGCCTTCGACGGGATGCAGCCGACGTTGAGGCAGACGCCGCCGAGCGTGGCGTAGCGCTCGATCAGCACGGTGTCGAGCCCCAGATCCGCGGCGCGAAATGCGGCGGTGTAGCCGCCGGGGCCGGAGCCGAGCACGACGATGCGACATTCGACGTCGGCCTGGCGGCCCGACGAAGGCGCGGCCTTGACCGCTTCGGGCTCGGCCGGCGCGCGATGCGAGCGGGCGACGGGCGGGTTGCTGCCGGGTGCGTCGTTCTTTTTCGCCGGTGCGTTTTCCTTCGCTTCGGGCGCCGAGGCCGTTGCCTCGGCGGCAGGCGCATCGGCCGCGCCTTCAGCTTCGGCTTCGATCACCGCGACCACGCTGCCTTCCGACAGCGTATCGCCGACCTTGACCCTGAGTTCGGTGATGACACCCGCGGCCGAAGCCGGCACTTCCATCGTGGCCTTGTCCGATTCCAGCGTGACCAGACTCTGGTCCTTGGCGATCGTGTCGCCCACGGCGACGAGCACCTCGATCACCGGCACATCGTCGTATCCACCGATGTCGGGGACTTTCACTTCGAGGGTCTTGGCCATTACGGATTCTCCGGAGTCTGTTGCGTCGGGTCCGCAACCACCATGCGCGACGCCGGGCGGCGAGCCCAGGTCAGCGAATACAGGTCGTGGCGGCGGTCGTTGAGGTTCTGCACCGTGCCGGCGTTGCGGGCGACGACGAGGTCGTTGAGGCGCAGGTCGGCGAACGCGACCTGCTCGACGTTCGGCGTTGTGTCGGCGGCGACGCCATCGCGCGCGAACGGAAAGTCGCAAGGCGTGAGGATGCAGCTCTGCGCGTACTGGATGTCGAAGTTGTTGACGCCAGGAAGGTTGCCGACGTTGCCCGACAGCACGACGTAGCACTGGTTCTCGACCGCACGCGCCTGCGAGCAGTAGCGCACGCGCAGGTAGCCTTCGCGGGTGTCGGTGCAGAACGGCACGAACAGGATCATCGCCCCCTGGTCGACCAGGTGGCGGCCGAGTTCGGGGAACTCGCTGTCGTAGCAGATCATCACGCCGATCGGGCCGCAGTCGGTGATGATCGCCTGCGCGCTGTCGCCACCGCCGATGCCCCACCAGGTGCGCTCGTTGGGCGTGGGGTGCAACTTGTCGCGGGTATGCAGCGAACCGTCGCGCAAGGCAACGTAGCAGATGTTGCGCACCTTGGCGTCGGCGCCGGCGCTGGTACGCGTGGGGTGCGAGCCGCCGATGATGTTGATGTTGTGCCGCACCGCGAGCTCACAGAGCAGCGTCGCGAAACGTTCGGTGTAACCGGTCAGCGCAAGCATCGAATCCTGCGGCGACAGCGGCTTGTTCTCGACCGACAACAGCTGCAGCGTGAACAGTTCCGGAAAGACCACGAAGTCGGCGCGATAGTCGGCGGCGATATCGACGAAGTACTCGACCTGGGTCGCGAACTCCTCGAACGAAGCGACGCGGCGCTGCTGGTACTGCACCGTGGCCACCCGGACGGACTCGGGCAGTGGCCGGGCGGATGGACGCGCACCGGCGCGCGGGTCGATCTTGGGATTGCGCCACACCAGATGCGCGGCGTTGCCGCGCGACTCGGTATCGCTGGGCAGATAGCCCGGCAGCACGCCGATCAGTTCGAAACCGTTGCGCAGCTGGAAGCTCAGCGCGGGATCGCGCAGACGCCCGGCGCGGACCGCCTCGACGTAAGCGACGACGTCATTGTTGAATTTCTTTGCACGCCTGGCATATCCGGGCAGGCGTCCGCCGAACACGATGCCCTTCAGCCCCAGGTCCTGGCACAAGCGCTTGCGCATCTCGTACAGGCGCCGGCCGATGCGCAGGCCGCGGTGCGCCGGATCGACACAGACCTCCATGCCGTAGAGCCAGTCGCCGGTCAGCAGGTGACGCGACGCATAGCCGCCGCCGGAAATCTCCAGCCAGCGATGAGGCGCCATCGCCGTGCTTTCGTCGAGGCGGAACGTGGCGCAGTAGCCCACCGCGAGATCGTCGTAGAACGCGACGAACACGCCTTCGGGGAACTGCGCGATCTGCCCGGTAAGCATCTCGGCGGTGTAGCCGCGCTCCGGCCCGTAGACCCGCTCGCTGAGCGCAACGATCGACGGGATGTCGGCGATGCCCGCATGGCGCAGCGTCAGCCGTGCCCGCTCGCGCGTGGGCGCTTCGTCGTTCCTGTCCAACGCCGGGCCGCTTACAGCAACACCCGGCGCATGTCGCCGAGCAGCTGGGCGAGCGTCGCGGTGAAGCGCGCGGCGGCTGCACCGTCGATGACGCGGTGATCGTAGGACAGCGACAGCGGCAGGATCAGACGCGGCTGGAAGGCCTTTCCGTCCCATACCGGCTTCATCGCCGACTTCGACACGCCGAGGATGGCGACTTCCGGCGCGTTGACGATCGGCGTGAAGCTGGTCCCGCCGATGCCGCCCAGCGAGCTGATCGAGAAGCACCCGCCCTGCATGTCGGCCGGGCCGAGCTTGCCGTCGCGGGCCTTCTTCGCCAGCGCGGACATCTCCTGCGAGATCTCCAGCACGCCCTTCTTGTCGGCGTCGCGAATCACCGGTACGACCAGGCCATTGGGCGTATCGGCGGCGAAACCGATGTGGAAATACTTCTTGAGCGTGAGGGTCTCGCCAGTCGCATCAAGCGAACTGTTGAACCGCGGGTACTGCTTGAGCACCGCAACCGACGCCTTGATCAGGAACGCGAGCATGGTCAGCTTGATGCCGGCCTTCTCGTTCTCCTTGTTGAGCTGCACGCGCAACGCTTCGAGGTCCGTGATGTCGGCATCGTCGTGCTGGGTGACGTGCGGAATCATCGCCCAGTTGCGGGCGAGGTTCGCCGCGGAGATCTTCTGGATGCGGCCGAGTTCCTGCACCTCGACCTCGCCGAACTTGGCGAAATCGACCTTCGGCCACGGCAACAGGTTCAGACCGCCGCCCGCCGTTGCCGGCGTACCGGCCGCCGCTTTCGCACCGCCGCCCTGCATCACGCCCTTGACGAAGGACTGCACGTCCTCGCGCACGATGCGTCCGCCCCTGGCACTGCCCTTGAGCTGCAGCAGGTCCACGCCAAGCTCGCGTGCGAACAGGCGCACCGCGGGACTGGCGTAGGGCACCTTGTCAGGCAGAATCGCCTCGGCGTCGAAGCGCACCGGCGGCGCGCCACTACCTGGTACGCGATGCTCGATGGAAGCTTCGGCGATCCTGTCGGGCCTGGCCTGCGGTGCGACCGGCTCGACCGTATTGTCGTCCGTGCCCTTGACCGCCGCGGGGGCCGCCACGGGCGCGGCGACAGGCGCATCGCCCGCCGCCTCGATGATCGCCACCACGCCGCCTTCCGACAGCGTGTCGCCGACCTTGACCTTGAGTGCCTTGATGATCCCGGCGACCGCGGCCGGCACTTCCATCGTCGCCTTGTCGGACTCTAGCGTGATCAGACCCTGATCCTTCTCGACCGTGTCGCCCACCGCAACCAGCACCTCGATCACCGGTACGTCGTCGTAGCCGCCGATGTCGGGGACCTTCGATTCCTGCAGCGCACCGCCACTCGGCGACGCCTTGGCGGCCGGCGCCTTCGCGGCGGCCGGAGCGTCGGACGTCTTGGCCACGGGGTCGGTCCTGGGCGCGGGCGCCTCGGCGCGGACTTCGCCGCCCTCCGCCTCGATGATCGCGACCACGCCGCCTTCCGACAGGGTGTCGCCGACCTTGACCATCAACTCCCTGATCACCCCCGCAAACGGGGCCGGCACTTCCATCGTCGCCTTGTCCGATTCGAGCGTGACCAGCCCCTGATCGGCCGACACCGTATCGCCGACGGCGACGAGCACCTCGATCACCGGGACATCGTCAAACCCGCCAATGTCGGGAACGCGTGCTTCTTTCAGGTCGGCCATGCGGCCCTCCGGGCATCTCGTGGGTCCCTATTGTGGGGCTCTGCCCAGTCCTGCGCCAACTATTGCATGGCGTATGGAGCGACACGCGGCCGCAGTCGCCGCTCGGCAGCTGGCGAGGACCACCGCACGGCATGCGCCCGCTAGCGGAACAGTCCGTCGCGGCCACGAGAGCCGCCATCCCCGACGGCCGCTGAGAGGTACGCAACGGAGGCCTCGGATGGAACTCGTCAAGAACGACCCTGCGCCTGCGCTGAATCGTTGTGCGGCCTTCAGAATTAAACAATCAGTGATTCAGCAGGGACTTGCCAGCATGGCCCGACCTTCCCGGAGAGGAAGGTCGCGGCGCCGCGCCGTGACATATGCAGTCCGCCGAGCGGCAAGCTCGGCTTCCAATACGGAGTATCCCCCATGCTGAAGTCCAACAAGTGCGCTCTCGCCCTCGCCACACTGGCAAGCCTCGCGATTTCCTCGACCGCCTTCGCACAGAGTTCCGCCGACACCGCGTCGGGCAAGCGTTTCTCGGTCGTCGGCAGCGCGACCCTTCTGCAGCCCACCAAGCACAGCTCCAATGACGGTCTCGAGGTCGACGGCGGCCCGGCGCCAACCGCTTCGTTCTCCTACAACTTCACGGACAACATCAGCGCCGAGCTGTGGGGCGCGCTCGACAGCTTCGAGCACCGCGTCAGCACTGACGCCGGCAAGCTGGGCACGGTCGAGCAGCTCCCGATCGCGCTGAGCGGCCAGTACCACTTCGGCGACGCCGACAACACCTTCCGTCCGTTCGTTGGAGTCGGCTATCACTATTCCAACTTCAACAATGAAGATCTCAACCCCGGCGGCGAGCACATCAGCCTGTCGACGGCCAAAGGCGCGATCGGCACTGTCGGCGTCGACATGAACATCACCCCGACCTGGTTCGCTCGGGCCGACGCGCGCTACCTGCACAGCAATGCCGACCTGAACCAGGCCGGCGTCCCGATCGGGCAGGAGATCAAGCTCGATCCGTGGACCGTCAGCTTCGGTATCGGCGCGCGCTTCTGATCTCTCTCCCGGAAGTCGTGCACCAGGAAAGGCCCGCTTCGGCGGGCCTTTTTTCTGTGCGGTCGGACCGAGCTCCCGCGTCGCGCCCGCCCGACCGCCCCGGGCATGGGTCGCACATGCATGCGTCGGCAAGGCTCTTCCGATGTGCGAACAGGCAGGTCCGTCGCCACAGTTGGACCAGCGCGTGGTGCTTCAGCGCAGCCAGCGTCCCAGTCGCCACTGCAGCGCGACGGCGTACATGGCGTGATAGCCGATGACGAGCCCGGCCACGGCGAACAGGCCGGCAGGTTCCCCCAGCGGACCCCACGCCGCGAGTGCGGCCTGACCACCGCGCATGCGCTCCCAGGCCTGCCAGATACCGGCGAATACCCGCGCCACCACCAGCAGCGTCAACGCGAGCACCAGCCAGCGGTTGGGCGTGTACCAGACCTGTCCCGGCCGGTGCTCGACGCGCGTGAGCAACCAGCCCAGCCCGCCCAGGGCGAGTCCAGCCAGCACGCCCAGCGCGGCATACGAAAACGCGTGCGGCACGAACAGCTGGGCGATGCCCATGCCGGCGAGGAACAGCACGGCCGAAGCCGGGATCAGCCAGGCGTTGAGCCGGGTCAGCCAGCGCGGCGGGCGTCGGCGCGAGGTGCCGACGCGGTAGCGGTTCCACAAGGCCAGCGGCCACAGCAGCAGTAGCAGCGCGAACACGCCGAGCAGGACGATTGCGAGCAACAGGAGAGGCATAGAGGCGCGGGTGCGGACATCACGAAGGCGCCATGATCCCCGATCCGGCGGCCGGAAACGATGAAAAGCGCCGCTAGGGCGGCGGCGTCTGGTCGAGACGCTTGATCGCGGGGTCCACCGTACCGGCGTCCGACAGCACCTTCTCGCGACGGAACATGTACAGCCCGCTGACCACGATGATCGCGGCGCCCAGCCACGTCATGCCGTCGGGCAGGACCCCCCAGACGGTCAGGTCCAGCAGCACGACCCAGAGCAGCGCGGTGTATTCCAGCGGCGCCACCTGGCTGGCCTCGCCCAGCCGGAACGCATGCGTCAGACCCACCTGACCCAGCGCGCCGGTGACGCCGATCAGGGCCAGCACCCACCAGTGCTCGCGCTGCAGCGGCTGCCAGTCGGGCCATGCCAGCGCGCCGGCGAACACCGCCATCAGCACCAGGAACCAGAACACCAGGGCCTCGGGGCTGTCGCGCTGGGCAAGCTTGCGCACCGTGATCGAGGCGATCGCGTAGCACAGCGCGCCGCCCACTACCGCCAGTCCGGCGAGTGTCGCGACGCCCTCGCCGGTAGGCCGCAGCACGACCAGCACGCCGACCACGCCGAGTGCGATCGCGGTCCAGCGCCGCGGGCCGACCTGCTCGCCGAGCAGCGGGACCGCAAGCGCAGTGACCATCAACGGAGACACGAAGACGATTGCGTACGCTGTCGACAGCGGCATGCGCGCCAGGCCGTAGACGAAGCCGGCGATCATGCCCACGCCGAGCACGCCGCGCAGCAGATGCAGCGGCCAGTGGACGCGCAGCAGGCTGCTGGCGCGGCCACGCAGCAACAGCCAGCCGACGATCAATGGAAGGGTGGCCAGGCTGCGGAACACCGCAACCTGGAACGCGGAGTAATCGTTGGCGATCCACTTCATGCCAGCGTCCATGCCGGCGAATGCGAACACCGCGAACAGCATCCACAGGGCCGCGGCGCGGGCATCTGTCGGGCGGGCGGCGGCGGAACGTGACATTCGACGACTCGGCGGTTTGGCCGCGGCATCCTCGCACGGTCACGCGCCGGGCACCCGGCGCGCGGCCCGGCTCAGTTGGCGAGCGTGGCGGTGTCGATCACGAAGCGGTAACGCACGTCGCCCTTGAGCATGCGCTCGTAGGCCGTGTTGATGTCGGCGATCCCGATGCGCTCGATGTCCGAGACGATCCCGTGCTCGGCACAGAATTCGAGCATCTCCTGGGTTTCGCGGATGCCACCGATCAGCGAACCGGTCAGGCGCCGCCGCTGCATGATCAGCGATCCGGCCGCGACCGGTGCGGGCTGGTCGGGCACGCCGAGCAGGATCATCGTGCCGTCCACCTTCAGCAGCGACAGATAGGCGTTGTAGTCGTGCGGGGCGGAGACGCTGTCGACGATGAAATCGAAGGTCTTGGACAGCGCCTTGAACGTGCCCGGGTCACGGGTCGCAGCGAAATCGTGGGCGCCCAGCTTGAGCGCGTCCTCCCGCTTGGATTCGGAGGTGCTCAGTACGGTCACGCGCGCGCCCATGGCCACGGCGAACTTCACCGCCATGTGGCCCAGGCCACCGAGGCCTACCACCGCGACCGCATCGCCGGGCTTCACCCCGAAGTGACGCAGCGGCGAATAGGTGGTGATGCCTGCGCACAGCAGCGGCGCGGCGGCATCGAGCGGCAGGGCGTCGGGCACCCGCAACACGTAATCCTGGTCGACGGTGATGCGGGTCGAGTAGCCGCCGTAGGTGGGCGCGCTGCCATCGCGCTCCATCGCGTTGTAGGTACTGGTCATGCCCTGCTCGCAGAACTGCTCCTCGCCTGCCTGGCACTGCGGGCACGCTCGGCAGGAATCGACGAAGCAGCCGACACCCACCGCATCGCCGACCTTGAACTTCGTGACGCCCTCGCCAACCTGTGCCACGTGGCCCACGATCTCGTGACCCGGGACCATCGGGAAGATCGAGCCGCCCCATTCGTCGCGGACCTGGTGCAGGTCGGTATGGCAGACGCCACAGAACGCGATGTCGATCAGGACTTCGTTCGCGCGCGGCGCGCGGCGCTGGATCGTGGTGGGCGCAAGCGGCGAGGTGGCATCGGCGGCAGCGTAGGCGGGAGTCTCGAGCATCAGGGGGTCTCGTATGCGGTTCCGGGCCGCACATTCTGCGCCCGACGGTGCATCGGCGGCGTGGCTATACGGAAACCGTGCATACCGCCGGTGCGGTAACCTGCGCGCCTTCGTCCCACCCTGCAGGTGCCCCATGCCCTCCTTCGATATCGTCTCCGAGGTCGATACCCACGAGCTGACCAACGCCGTCGACCAGGCCAATCGCGAACTCACCACGCGATTCGACTTCAAGGGCGTCGAGGCGAAGTTCGAACTCGACGAGTCGACGATCAAGCAGTCTGCGCCGAGCGACTTCCAGGTCCAGCAGATGACCGAGATCCTGCGGGCCCGTCTGGCCGCGCGCAAGATCGATATCAAATGCCTCGAGTTTGGCGAAATCGAGACCAATCTGGCCGGGGCGAGGCAGACGGTCACGGTGAAGCAGGGCATCGAGCGCGAGCTGGCGAAGAAGATCCAGAACACGCTCAAGGACGCCAAGCTGAAGGTCGACAGCCAGATCAACGGCGACAAGCTCCGTGTGAACGGCAAGAAGCGCGACGATCTGCAGGCCGCGATGGCCCTGCTGCGCGGGACCGAGTTCGAACTGCCGCTGCAGTTCGAGAACTTCCGCGACTGAAGCCGGCGGACCCCGACATGCAACGCAGTGACGATCCGATCGCCGACACCCGTCTGTGGCTCGAGCGCGCGGTCATCGGCCTGAACCTGTGCCCCTTCGCCAAGGCGGTCGTGGTCAAGGACCAGGTGCGTTTCGTGCTGAGCGATGCGCCCACGCCCGAAGCCCTGCTCGAAGAGCTGGGCGAGGAACTGCTGCGCCTGCGCGACACGCCGGCGGCCGACATCGACACGACCCTGATCGTGCACCCGCAGGTGCTCGGCGACTTCCTCGACTACAACGATTTCCTCGACGAGGCCGACGGGCTCATCGAGGCATTGGATCTCGACGGCGTACTGCAGGTCGCGAGCTTCCATCCCGCCTACCAGTTCGCGAATACCGCGCCCGACGAGATCGGGAACTACAGCAACCGCGCGCCGTATCCCACGCTGCACCTGCTGCGCGAGGACAGCGTGGCCCGCGCCGTCGACGCCTATCCCGAGCCCCACAGCATCATCGACCGCAACCTGCGTACGCTCGAGCAACTGGGCCACGCGGGGTGGGCGCGGTTGTTCACCGAGGCGAACTGAAAAGCGCCAGGCGTCGTCGCAGCGACGCTTCGGCACCGCCGCGCTCGCTGCCGGCTCAGTGGAGCCGGGTCGGCGGCCCGGCCGGTTCCTGCAGCTCCGGTCCGTTGGGCCGCGCCACGCCCGGCACCGTTGTCGTGCCGTGATCGCGCGCTCCCGATTTCAAGGCCTGCGTCGAGGCGCTTGCCCAGATAGCGAAGGCGCGTCTGCGCCAGACCGGCGAATGCATCGCTGCCGGCGTGGACCCCGCTGACAATGGCACCGGCTACATGGCGCGAAGCGCGCCCCCGGTCGACCGAACGCGGTCCACCCGTGTGCATGCCTGCGCGCATCCAGCGTATGCCCTCCGGCCTCGACGCTTCCCTGCGCGATCGGCCCGACGGCGCAGTCGCGGATACGGGCACTGCCCGTAGCGGCGCAGGAACCCTGACCCTGGTGCCTGCCAGCGCCAGCGCGAAGACACGCCCGTCCGGATCCGCGCCCGGCTCCGGTCCCCGGCCACACTTAATCAACATATAAAAACATGTTGATATGATCCACGCTCGTCCTCTGACGCTCCCCCATGACGCACCACGATCACAGTCACTCCGACCCGCACGGCCACGACCATGGCCATGACCACAGCCATGCACCTTCGGTTTCCGCCGCGAATGAACGCGTGGTGCTCACCGGGTTTGCCCTCACCGCGGGCTTCATGCTGGTCGAGGTGCTCGGGGGCGTGCTGTCCGGCTCGCTGGCGCTGATCGCCGATGCCGGTCACATGCTCACCGACGCGGCAGCCCTGTTGCTGGCCTGGGTGGGGTTCCGGGTCGGACGACGGGCATCGGATGCGCGGCGCACTTTCGGCTTCATGCGCTTCGAGGTGCTGGCGGGGCTGGTCAATGCGGTGACGCTGTTCGCGCTCGTGCTGTGGATCGTGTGGGAGGCGGTGCAGCGTCTGCGCAGTCCGGGTGAGGTGCTGGCCGGGCCGATGCTCGTGGTCGCGGTCGTCGGCCTGCTGGTGAACTGCCTGGTGTTCTGGATCCTGCATCGCGGCGACCAGTCGCACGTCAACATCCGCGGCGCCACCTTGCACGTGCTCGGCGACATGCTGGGCTCGGTCGCAGCCATCGTCGCGGCACTGGTGATCCATTTCACCGGTTGGATGCCGATCGACCCGATCCTGTCGGTGCTGGTGTGCCTGCTGATCCTGCGCAGCGCCTGGGCCTTGCTGCGCAATGCGCTCGACATCCTGATGGAGGCGGTTCCGCCGGACATCGACATTGCCGCGCTGCAGGCCCATGTGCGCAGCGCGGTGCCCGGCGTGGCCGGCGTCGACCACGTGCATGTCTGGTCGATCACCTCGGGCAGGGTGCTGGCGACGCTGGAGCTCACGCTGGCCGAGGACGCGGAGGCGTCGGAGGTGGTGCCGGCGGTCAAGCGCGCACTGGCAGAGCGGTTCGCGATCGGTCATGCCACCGTCGAGGTCGTGCACATGCCGCAAGCGCAGTGTGCGCTCGAGCAGCCGCGCAGCGACGCCGGGCATGGGCATGAGCATGAGCACGATCACGCGGAACCGCATCCCCAGGGCGTGGCGCGCGAACAAGGTCGCGCGGAATGAACGGGCCGGACGACACACGCCTGGCCTTCCTGGCCGAAACCTTCAGGCTGCTCGGGGATCCGACCCGCCTGCGGGTGCTGCTGACCTGTCTCGACGGCCCGGTCGCCGTCGGCGAGATCGCGCGGCGCACCGGTGCCTCGCAGCCGCTGGTCAGCCATCACCTGCGACTGCTGCGAGGTGCGCGCCTCGTGCGCGGGCAGCGCCAGGCGCGGCAGGTGTTCTACGAGGCCGACGACGCCCACGTCCGCGACATGCTCCGGGACATGCTCGACCACGCCGGCGAGCACGACTGATCGCGCGCCCCGCACGTAGCGAGCAGAGGAGCAGAGGAGCTGCGCACGCAGCCGCCGGCGGCCTGCGCGCACAACGCCGGACGACTGCCTATTTCGCGGGCCTGGGAACTGGGTGACTGCCTAGCCAGGGCGCGATCAGGTCACGCGCGGCGTCGAGCGAATCGACGATGCGATGCCCGAGCGCGCACCTCGGCGAGCGGAACCGGCAGATCGGGTACCTGCACCACAGACATGCCGGCCGAGAGCGCGGCACGTACGCCGGCCGGGGAGTCCTCGAGCACCAGGCATTGCGCCGGCGCCACGCCGAGGCGTGCGGCAGCGAGGAGGTAGACATCTGCGGCGGCTTGGGACGGTCCACGTCGCTGCCGGTGCATACGACGTCGAAGTGCCCGAGCAGGCCGGCCGCTTCGGGCTTGCGCTGCGCCAGCGGCGTACGCGTCGAGGTTGCGACCGCACGCGGCATCGCGTGCGCGCGCAGCAGTTCGAGCAGGGCGACGATGCCCGGCCGGTGCGGCACGCCGGCTTCGGCGATCGCGATGTAGCACGCGTGCCCAACACCGCTTCGGCCGCGTCATTCTCCGATCAGCGCGCGGCACATGGCATCGCCGCGGCCGATCAGGCCGAGCCACCAGTCTGGATCGATGTCGAGCCCGTGCGCCGTCTCGGCGCGGCGCAGGCAATCGAGGATGGCGGGCTCCGAACGGGCATCAGGCCATCCATGTCGAAGGTCACCGCCGCCGGCCGCATCGCCAGTGGCGTCACTCAGCCGACCGTTGCGCCCATCAGCACGTCGATGTCGTCCGCGGACAGAATGCGCCACGCACCTTCCGGCAGGTCACCCAGCGCCAGCCCGCCAACCCGGCTGCGATGCAGCGCCACCACGTGGTTGCCGGTGGCGGCGAACATCCGGCGCACCTGGTGGTAGCGGCCTTCGGTGAGCGTCAGGCGCGCATGCGTAGCATCCACCACCTCCAGGGTCGCGGACTTGAGCGGCGTGGTTTCCGACTCGAGCATCAGCGTGCCGCTGGCGAACAGCGCCGTCTCGTCGCCGCGCAAGGGCTCGGCCAGCGTCGCTTCGTAGACTTTCGGCAGCGCCGCCTTGGGCGAGATGATCCGGTGCAGCAGCTGGCCGTCGTCGGTGAACAGCAACAGGCCGCTGGTGTCGCGATCGAGCCGGCCCACGGTCGAGAGCACCGGCGAACGCAGACGGAAACGCGGTGGCAACAGGTCGTAGACCAGGCGTCCGGTGTCCTTGGTCGAGCAGGTATAGCCGGCGGGCTTGTGCAGCAGCAGGGTCAGGCCCTGCGGCGGATCCAACGGTTCGCCATCGACGCGTACATCGTCATGGTCGACCTGATCGTCCGCATACAGCACCTCGCCGGCGGCGTCGGTGACGCGGCCTTCGCGGAACATCCAGGCGACCTGCTTGCGGCTGCCGTAGCCGAGATTGGCGAGCAGTTTGACCAGCTTCATGCACGCTGCCTCGCCGACGCCGCGCGCGCACGTACCGCGTGGATGACCTTGAACGCGCCGCTGGACGCCACCTCGCGCACCTCGCCGAAGCGCGCATCGAGCACGTCCTCGTAAGGCAGATGCCGGTTGGCGACCAGCCACAGCGCGCCACCGGGATTCAGTG
This sequence comes from Luteimonas chenhongjianii, assembly GCF_002327105.1. Classification (GTDB taxonomy): domain Bacteria; phylum Pseudomonadota; class Gammaproteobacteria; order Xanthomonadales; family Xanthomonadaceae; genus Luteimonas; species Luteimonas chenhongjianii. The sequence goes on from NZ_CP023406.1 coordinate 118,706, forward strand.
CGGACGCGGCGGCGGCAATGAACGCGCGGCCGATGTCCGGCCGGCCTTCGCGGCCATGGGCGTGGAACGGGGGGTTGCTGACGATGAAGTCGTAGCGCTGCGGCAGGCCAGCGGTGACGTCGTGCCAGTGGTAGCCGATGAGCGCTTTCGCGCCGAGCGCGTCGAGGTTGTGGCGCGCGAGTGCCAGCGCGCGACCTTCGGCCTCGAACACATCCAGCGCAGTGATGCCCGCACACCGCTGCAGCAGCTCGGACGACAGGAATCCATAGCCGGCGCCGAGATCGGCGCCGCGGCCGGCCAGCGTGGCCGGCAGGTGCGCGGCCAGCAGCGCGGACGCCGGATCGATGCGATCCCAGGCGAACACGCCCGGCCGGCTGAGGAAGCGGCCGCCCAGCACCTCGCGGGGCCGGTCCAGCGCCGACCAGCTTTCCACCAGCGCAGCGTCGACGGTGTCGCCCGCCTGCGCCCAGAACACCCGGCACTTGTGCTTGGAAAGCGCACCGATGTTGCCGGCGATGCGCGCCAGATCGTCCTGCGCGGATTTCGCGCCCTCGTCGTTGGCGACGCTGGCCATCACCCAGCCCCCCGGCGTCACCGCCTGCAGCGCGCGCGCCAGCACCGCGCGCGATTCGTCACGCTGGCGCGGCGGCAGTACCAGCACCAGCGGCTTGCGCGGCAGCATCGGATCACCGGTCTCGGCCGGCAGCACCTCGAGGCCGCTGCGCTGCAATGCCGCGTGCAGCGGCTGGAAGCTCTGCTCGCATACCAGACCCGGCCAGCGCCCGCCGGTCGTAGGCACGCCAGCGCGGGCGCGCAGGAACAGCGCACCGTCATCTGGCCAGGCGATCTGGCGCTGTTCAAGCGGCAGGAAAAGAGCATCGAGAGCGGGATCGGACATGGACTGCAACGGAGCGGGACAACCGACGATTCTACCGGTCGCCCGCACGGGACCCGGTTCCAACCGTCGCATCCGGTCACAGTTCGCACCGCGTTGGTGCTGAACAACGCGAGATTGATGCGATCCCAACATGCGCCGCCGCAGTATGGACGGGCAGCTTCCCACACCAGAAGGAGACCGCGAATGCCCATCCATGCCCTGTTCGTCGGCGGCACGATCGACAACGGCGAGCTCGATCTCGACGGTAAAGAGCCACCGCAGCGTTATCCACCCGACACCGGCGGTGGGCAGTCGCGCTATCGGCTCCACTCCATCGGCCGCCGTGAGGACGAGATCGTGTATGCCGTCTACGGCGGGCCTGACATCGCACACGATGATGTGCAGCGGGTCAGCGAAGAGCGGGAATACGCGCGGCGGTTCGAGGCCAGCGAAACCATCGTGAGCTGAGTCCGCATGCAATCGCAGCCCCTGCCGCCGCTCTACATGGACAACGACTTCGGCAGCAGTCGTCACGGGGTGGGCGGCAGGCCGGTCGCGTCCGGCGACTGCGGCCTGCCGCTCTTCGTGCACCTGCCAGGTCAAGGAGGAAGTCCCACCGTGGCTGGAGCCGTGGAAGGCGCAGCCCCGCGCGCCTGGCGACTCCGTGATGGAGAGATGAGATGGATTTCGGGTCGCAGGGGCCGGGCGCCGCCGCCCGCGCCAGCCGGGTGAGCGGCGCGCGGGCCGTGGTGGCGGTTGCCGGCATGTACCTTGCCGGCTGCGCCAGCCTGGCCCCGCCCGACTCCACTCCGCCGGCGCCGGTGGCGAACGCCTATCCGGCCGATGCCAGCGGGCCCGTCGGCGCAGACGCCCTGCAGGCGGCGGCACTCGCCTGGCGCGACTATTTCACCGATCCGGAGCTGCGCGGACTGATCGGCTTGGCGCTGCGCAACAACCGCGACCTGCGCATGGCCACACTGCGCGTCGAGGAGGCGCGTGCGGGCTACCGCATCCAGCGCGCGGCCCAGCTGCCGGCGTTCGGCGTTGAAGGCCAGGCCGCGCGTTCGCGCGTGCCCGGCGACCTCAACGCCAGTGGCCGGTCGCTGGTCTCGGGAGACTATGAAGTCGCGCTGGGTCTCGCGGCATGGGAACTGGATTTCTGGGGCCGCGTGCGCAGCCTCAAGACCGCGGCGCTGGAAACCTTCTTCGCCACCGAGGCGGCGCAGCAGGCGGCGACCGTCAATCTGATCGCAGCCGTGGCCGACGGCTATGTCGGCCTGCGCGAACTCGACGAGCGCCTGCGCCTGGCCCGGCGCACCATCGCCTCGCGCGAGGAATCGTTCCGTATCTTCACCCGCCGGGTGGAGGTGGGCGCGACCTCGAAGCTGGAGCTGACCCAGGTCGAGGCCCTGCTCACCCAGGCGCAGGCGCTGGGCGCACAGCTCGAGCGCGAACGCGCCGCGCAGGCCCACGCGCTGGCGCTGCTGGTGGGCGCGCCGGTGGAGCTGGAGGCGCCACCGCCCGGCTCCACGGCGCGCGCCTTGCCGGCCCTGCCCGCGCTGCGTGCGGGACTGCCCTCGGACCTCCTGCTGGACCGTCCCGACATCGTCGCCGCCGAGCACCAGTTGCGCGCAGCCAATGCCGACATCGGCGCGGCGCGCGCCGCCTTCTTCCCGCGCATCGCGCTGACCGGCAGTTTCGGCAGCGCCAGCGCCCAGCTTGGCGGACTGTTCGAATCGGGCAGCCGCACCTGGACCTTCGCGCCGACCATTTCCCTGCCGATCTTCAACGGCGGCCGCATCCGCGCCAACCTCGACCTGGCCTGGGTGCGGCGCGACATGGCCGTGGCCGAATACGAGCGCACCATCCAGGGCGCGTTCCGCGACGTGGCCGATGCGCTGTCGGCGCAGCACTGGCTGTTCGAGCAGGCGCGCATCCTGCAGGCCACCGTGGATGCGCAGACCGAGCGCGCGCGCCTGGCCGGCCTGCGCTACGAGAACGGCGCGGCCGCCTTCCTGGAAGTGCTCGATGCCGAGCGCGACCTGCTCGCCGCGCAGCAGCAACTCGTCCAGACCCAGGGCGCGCTGCTGGCCAGCCGCATCGCGCTGTACGCGGCGCTCGGCGGCGGGCCGCTGGATGCGCGCGCCGCCGATGCCGCCCTCCCCCCCGATCCGCGTCCTGGCCAATCCCCATGAAACTGCCCGACTTTTCCCGGAAGAAATCCATGGTCATCGCGCTGGCGGTGGTGGCCCTGGCCGCGATCGGCTGGTACGCCTGGTCGGTGCTGGCGCCAAAAGGACCGGGGCCGGGCTTCATCAGCGGCAATGGCCGCATCGAGGCTACCGAGATCGACCTGGCCACCAAGCAGCCCGGCCGCATCGAGGAGATCCTGGTGCGCGAGGGCGAGTTCGTGGAAGCCGGCCAGCCGCTGGCGACCATGCAGAGCGACGTGCTGCAGGCGCAGTACAACGAAGCCGAAGCCATGCGCCAGCAGGCCGAGTACGCGGTGGCCGCCGCCGATGCCCAGATCGCCGTGCGCGAGAGCGACGTGGCCGCGGCGCAGGCGCTGGTCGCACAACGCGAAACGGAGCTCGATGCCGCGCAGCGCCGGCTGGCACGCTCGGAGACCCTGACGCGCGAGGGCGCGGCCTCCGAACAGCAGCTCGACGACGACCGCGCACGGGTGCGCGGCGCGCAGGCGGCGTTGGCGGCCACCCGCGCCCAGGTCACCGCGGCGCAAGCCGCAGTCGAGGCGGTGAAGGCGCAGCGCGTCGGCACGCGTTCCACCGTCACCGCCGCCGAGGCCACGGTGGCCCGCGTGCAGGCCGACATCAACGACACCGAGCTCAAGGCGCCACGCGCTGGCCGGGTGCAGCTGCGCGTGGCCGAGCCCGGCGAGGTGCTGGGCGCCGGCGGGCGGGTGCTCAACCTGATCGACCTGTCCGACGTCCACATGACCTTCTTCCTGCCCGAGACCGTCGCCGGCCGGGTCGCGCTCGGCAGCGAGGTGCGCATCGTCCTCGACGCCGCGCCCGAGTTCGTGATCCCGGCGCGGGTCTCGTTCGTGGCCAGCGCGGCGCAGTTCACGCCCAAGACCGTCGAGACCGCCAGCGAGCGGCAGAAGCTCATGTTCCGGGTGCGCGCGAAGATCGCGCCGGAACTGCTCGCGCAGCACCTGGAGCAGGTCAAGACCGGCCTGCCCGGCGTCGCCTGGGTCCGGCTCGACGACAGCCTGCCGTGGCCGCCGGAACTGCAGATCAGGCTGCCGGACTAGGCCATGCCAGGTTCCGCGTCCGCGGTCGTCCGTCTGCGCGGCGTGCGCCTGCGCTACGGCAGGACCTTGGCGTTGGCCGGCATCGACCAGGACATCCCGGCCGGCATCATGGTCGGCCTGATCGGCCCGGACGGCGTCGGCAAGTCCAGCCTGCTGTCGCTGATCGCCGGCGCGCGCGCGGTGCAGGAAGGCACGGTGGAGGTGTTGGGCGGGGACATGCGCAGCCGCGCGCATCGCGAGCAGGTATGCCCGCGCATCGCCTACATGCCGCAGGGGCTGGGCCGCAATCTCTACCCCACCCTGTCGGTCGAGGAGAACCTGCAGTTCTTCGCGCGGCTGTTCGGCCACGATGCCGCCGAGCGCCGGCGCCGCATCGATGCGCTCACCACCAGCACCGGCCTCCAACCGTTCCTGGGGCGCCCGGCCGGCAAGCTGTCGGGCGGCATGAAGCAGAAGCTGGGGCTGTGCTGCGCGCTGATCCACGATCCGGACCTGCTGATCCTCGATGAACCCACCACCGGCGTCGACCCGCTGGCACGCGCGCAGTTCTGGGACCTGATCGCGCGCATCCGCAGCGAGCGCAGCGGCATGAGCGTGCTGGTGGCCACCGCCTACATGGACGAGGCGCAGCGCTTCGATCGCCTGCTGGCGATGGACGACGGGCGCGTGCTTGCCACCGGCACCCCCGACGAGCTGCTCGCGCGCACCGGCAGCCGCTCGCTGGAAGAAGCCTTCATCCAGCTGCTGCCCGACGAGAAGAAGCGCGGCTACCAGCCGGTGGTGATCCCGCCACTGGATGTGGACGGGAACGACATCGCCATCGAGGCCAGGGACCTGACCATGCGCTTCGGCGATTTCACCGCGGTCGACCATGTGTCCTTCCGCATCCGCCGCGGCGAGATCTTCGGCTTCCTCGGCTCCAACGGCTGCGGCAAGTCGACCACGATGAAGATGCTCACCGGCCTGCTGCCGGCCACCGAAGGGCAGGCCTGGCTGTTCGGCCGCGAGGTCGACCCGCGCGACATCGAGACCCGGCGGCGGGTGGGCTACATGTCGCAGTCGTTTTCGCTGTACGGCGAATTGAGCGTGCGCCAGAACCTGGTGCTGCACGCTCGCCTGTTCCATGTGCCGGAAGCGGAGATCCCGGCGCGCGTGGACGAGATGGTGGAGCGCTTCGGCCTGGGCGACGTGCTCGACGCCATGCCTGCGAGCATCCCGCTGGGGATGCGCCAGCGCCTGTCGCTGGCAGTGGCGATGGTGCACAAGCCGGAGATGCTGATCCTCGACGAACCGACCTCGGGCGTGGACCCGGTGGCGCGTGACAACTTCTGGCGCCTGCTGGTGGAGCTGTCGCGGCGCGACAGGGTGACCATCTTCGTCTCCACGCATTTCATGAACGAGGCCGAGCGCTGCGACCGCATCTCGCTGATGCACGCGGGCAAGGTGCTCGACAGCGACGCGCCAGCCGCGCTGGTGGCCAAGCGCGGCGCGAAGACGCTCGAGGAAGCCTTCATCGGCTACCTGGTGGACGCCGGCGGCGGCAGCCCCGTGCAGGATGCGAGCGGCGCGGACGGGCCGGCGAGGGTGGCCGGTGGCGCGGACCATGAAGGCCGTCCCAGCCGCTTCAGCCTGCGCCGGCTGTTGAGCTACACCTGGCGCGAGGCGCTGGAGCTGCAGCGCGACCCGGTGCGCGCGACGCTGGCGCTTGGCGGCTCGCTGATCCTGATGTTCGTGATCGGTTTCGGTATCAGTCTGGACGTGGAGGACCTGACATACGCGGTGCTCGACCGCGACCAGACCACGCTCAGCCGCGACTACGCCTCCGGCCTGGCCGGCTCGCGCTACTTCATCGAGCGGCCGCCGATCACCGATTACGAGGACCTGGACCGGCGCATGCGCAGCGGCGAGCTGGCGCTGGCGATCGAGATCCCGGCCGGTTTCGCCCGCGACGCGCTGCACGGGCGCGACGTACAGATCGGCGCCTGGATCGACGGCGCCATGCCCACGCGCGCCGAAACCGTGCGCGGCTACGTGCAGGGCATCCATCAGCACTGGCTGGCGGAACAGGTCGCCGAGCGCACCGGTGCCAGCCTCGCCGGCAACGCCGGCATCGAAACCCGCTATCGCTACAACCCCGACGTGCGCAGCCTGCCGGCCATCGTGCCGGCGGTGGTGCCGATGCTGCTGCTGTTGCTGCCGGCGATGCTGACGGCGCTGGCGGTGGTGCGCGAGAAGGAGATGGGATCGATCGTCAACCTCTACGTCACCCCGGTCACCCGCAGCGAATTCCTCATCGGCAAACAGCTGCCCTACATCGGCCTGGCGATGGTCAACTTCCTGCTGATGAGCCTGCTGTCGGTGATCGCCTTCGGCGTGCCGATCACCGGCAGCTTCCCGACGCTGGCGCTCGCGACCCTGGTCTTCGTCGTCATCGCCACCGGCATGGGCCTGCTGGCCTCGGCCATCACCCGCAGCCAGATCGCGGCGATGTTCTTCACCGTGATCGGCACCCTGATCCCGGCCGTGCAGTTCGCCGGCCTGCTCAACCCGGTCTCGTCGCTGGAGGGCGCCGGCCGCGCCATCGGCGAGGTCTACCCGGCCACGTACATGTTCATCATCAGCCGCGGGGTGTTCAGCAAGGGGCTGGGGCTGGCCGACCTGCAGCAGTCGCTGTGGCCGCTGCTGCTGACGGTGCCGGTGATCATGGGCGCGGCGATCGCCCTGCTGAAGAAGCAGGAGCGCTGAGATGCACGCGTTGACGCGGCATCTGACCAACATCTACCGCCTCGGGGTCAAGGAGCTGTGGAGCCTGTGGCGCGACCCGATGCTGCTGTTGCTGATCGTCTACACCTTCACCGTGTCCATCTACACCGCGGCAACGGCGATGCCCGAGACGCTGCACAACGCGCCGATCGCGATCGTCGACGAAGATGGCTCGCCGCTGTCGCAGCGCATCGCATCGGCGTTCTACCCGCCCCAGTTCGCGCCGCCGCAGATGATCACCCTCGCGGAAATGGATCGCGGCATGGACGAAGGTCGCTACACCTTCGTGCTCGACATCCCGCCGGATTTCCAGCGCGACGTGCTTGCCGGGCGGAGCCCCGCGCTGCAGCTCAACATCGATGCCACCCGCATGAGCCAGGCGTTCAGCGGCAACCTGTACGTGCAGCAGATCGTGACGGGCGAGGTCGACGAGTTCGTGCAGCGCTATCGCGGCAGCAGCGCACCGCCGGTGGACCTGGCGTTGCGCGCGCGCTTCAACCCGGCGCTGGAAAAGTCCTGGTTCGGCGGGCTGATGGAGATCATCAACAACGTCACCCTGCTGTCGATCATCCTCACCGGCGCCGCACTGATCCGCGAGCGCGAGCACGGCACCATCGAACACCTGCTGGTGATGCCGGTCACGCCGACCGAGATCATGCTGGCCAAGGTCTGGTCGATGGGCGCGGTGGTGCTGCTGGCCGCGGCGCTGTCGCTCAGCTTCGTGGTGCGCGGCCTGCTGCACGTGCCGGTGGAAGGTTCGGTGGCGCTGTTCCTGGTGGGCGCGGCGCTGCACCTGTTCGCCACCACCTCGATGGGCATCTTCCTGGCGACGCTGGCGCGCAGCATGCCGCAGTTCGGCCTGCTGCTGATCCTGACTCTGGTGCCGCTGCAGCTGCTCTCCGGTGGCATGACCCCGCGCGAGAGTATGCCCAGGCTGGTGCAGGACCTGATGCTGGCCGCGCCCACCACCCATTTCGTCGAGTTGGGCCAGGCCATCCTCTATCGCGGCGCCGGCATCGACGTGGTCTGGAAGCAGTTCCTGCTGCTGCTGGTGATCGGTACGGCGCTGTTCCTGCTGTCGCTGGCGCGGTTCCGCAGGACCATCAGCCAGATGGCCTGATGGCGGGCGCATCCAGCTTTTCTCCCGACGTGCTGATGGACACGCACGCGCTGCAAAGCAGCGCCGTGCGATCGCCCCGCGCCGCCGCAGTCGTGCTCTGCGTTACACCGTCAGTGACATCACGGACATTCCAAGCCCGGCAGTAGCGATTTCGTCCGCCATTTTTCCCCTCACTCCTGCAGCGCCCGCAGCGTCACCGAGGGCGGCGCGTCGAGCACGCGCCGCGTAGCCCACAGGCCGGCAAGCAGGGTCATCAGCACGCCGATTCCGCCGCCGGCCGCAGCCAGGGTCCAGTTCGGCGTCCACGGCAGATCGAAGACCCGCACGGCGATCACGCCGGCGAGTATCGATGCGGCGATCGCCGCGACCAGGCCGGCAAGCAGGCCGATCGCCGCGAACTCCGAGGCCTGCGCGAGACGCAGCTGCGCACGCTTGCCGCCGAGTACGCGCATCACCCCGCCTTCGAGCAGGCGCTCGTCCTGGCTGGCACTCACCGCCGCCAGCAGTACCAGCACGCCCGCAGCCAGCGAGAACCAGAACACCACCTGCACGACGGTCGAGACCTGGTCGGCGGTGCTGCGCACCTGGGTCAGCACCGCGTCGATGTCGATCACCGACAGGTTGGGGAACCGCTGCACGAGATCGGCGGTGAAGCGCGTGGCCTCGGGCGGGACCCGCACTGCCGTGATGTGGCTCGCCGGGAACGCATCCAGCGCGCCCGGCGAGGCGACGACGAAGAAGTTCGGACGAAAGCTTTCCCATTCGATGCTGCGGAAACTGGTGATCGGCGCTTCGAATCGCTGTCCGGCGATGTCGAAGGTGATGCGGTCGCCGATCTGCCAGCCGAGATCCCTGGCGAAGTTCTCCTCGACCGAGATCTCGGGCGCGGCCGGCGTGTCGCCGCCCCAGAACCTGCCTGCCGTCACCTGGTTGTCGTCGCGCAGATCCGTCTGCATCGACAGGTTGAACTCGCGTTCGGCGCGGCGCTGCGCCTGCTGGTCCTGGACCTCGTCACCGCTGCGCCCGGCATAGTCCTCGCCGCGCACCGGCTCGCCGTTCCGTTCCACCAGACGCGCGCGGACCATCGGGAACAGCACCGGGGCGTCCACGCCCTGCTCGGCGATGAAGGCGCGCAGCGGATCGAGCTGGTCGGGCTGCACGTTGATGATGAAACGGTTGGGTGCGTCCTGGCCCAGCGCGAGCTGCCAACGATCCAGCAGGTCGGTGCGCACGAAGGTCAGCAGCAGCAACGCCATCAGGCCAAGACCGAGCGCAGTGACCTGGGCAACGCTGGTCCCCGCGCGCCGGCTCACATTGGCCAGGCCGTAGCGCAGGCTGCCGCGCAGCCGCGTGCGCAGCGCGCGCACCAGCAGGATCAGGCCCCAGGCCAGCAGCGCAAGCACGGCGAACGTCGCCGCGATGCCGGCCAGCATCGCCCCGCCCAGCGTCGCCGACCCGGCTTTCCACCACACGAGCGCGGCCAGGCCCACGAAACCCGCGCTGCCCACCAGCCAGGCACTCGGCTCGAAACCGCCCAGATCGCGCCGCAGTACGCGCAGGGCCGGCACCCGGCGCAGCGCCAGCACCGGCGGCGCGCCGAAGGCCATCAGCACGACGAGCCCGACGCCATAGCCCTGCAGCGCCGGCATCCATCCGGCGGCGGGGATCGACAGGCCCAGCAGCGATTCCAGCCAACGGGCGATGCCCCATTGCAGGGCGAAGGCGATCAAAACACCCAGCGTGCAGGCGATGACGCCCAGCAGCAGCAGTTCGCCGACATGGATGCCGACCAGGGTGCGCTGCTGCGCGCCCATGCAGCGCATCACCGCGACCGAAGTCAGATGCCGGGCTGAATGCTGGCGCGCGGCCATCGCGACCGCGACCGCGGCGAGGATCACCGACACCAGCGCGGCAAGGCCGAGGAAGCGACCGGCGCGATCGAGCGATGAGCGCACTTCCGGACGCGCATCGCCGATGGTCTCCACGCGCTGGCCACGGCCGAGATTGGCGCGGGCGACGGCGGTGAAGGTGTCGACCGCATTGGCGTCACCGGCGACGACCAGCCGGTAGCGGATGCGGCTGCCGGGCTGGACCAGCCCGGTGCCCTCTAGGTCGGCGCGGTGCAGGAACACCTTCGGCGCGACATTGAAGTAGTCGATCGACGCGTCCGGCTCCTGCAGCACCAGCGCCGCCAGCCGGAAAGCGGATGTGCCCAAGGTGACGGTATCGCCGACCGAGGCGCCGAGCGTGTCGGCGCCGGCGCGGCTCATCCACACGGTGCCGGGCTCGGGCACTGCCGCGGCGTCGCGTTCGATGCCGTCGGCGCCGGCGATGCGGAACGCGCCGCGCAGCGGAAAGCCGTCACCGAGCGCACGCACGTCGCCCAGGCGCAGATTGGCCGCATCGCCCTCGCCGACCCGGATCATGCTGTCGAGCTCGACCGTGTCGACCGACTGCAGGCCCGGCGCCTGCGCAGCATCGCGGATCGCGCCTTCGATCGGTGCATCGCCGCGTACCACCGCATCGCCGCCGAGCAGGCGGTTGGCCTCGATCGCCAGCGCGCGCTCGGCCCGGTCGGTCACGAAGCCGACCGCGGTCACCGCGACCACCGCGAGCACCAGCGCGGCGAACAGGATGCCGATGTCGCCGGCCTTGAAGTCGCGGCGCAGCTGCCGCCACGCGAGCGCGGCCGTCCTCATGCGGGCATCGCCTCGTCGGCGACCAGTCGGCCGCTGTCGATGCGCAGCCGGCGCTGGCAGCGCTGCGCCAGGTGATCGTCGTGGGTGACCAGCACCAGCGTCGTGCCGGCATCGGCATTGAGGGCGAACAGCAGCTCGATGATCGACTGGCCGGTGGCGGTATCGAGATTGCCGGTGGGTTCGTCGGCGAACAGCAACGACGGCCGGGTCACGAACGCGCGCGCGAGCGCCACGCGCTGCTGCTCGCCGCCCGAGAGCTGGCGCGGGTAATGCCCCAGGCGTTCGGCCAGCCCCACGCGCGCGAGCACCTCACGCGCCGGGCCCTCGACCTCGCGGTCGCCGCGCAGTTCGAGCGGCAACATCACGTTCTCCAGCGCGGTCAGCGCCGGCAGCAGCTGGAAGCTCTGGAACACGAAGCCGACCTTCTCGCCGCGCACGCGCGCCCGGCCGTCCTCGTCGAGCGTGGAAATGGCCTCGCCATCGAGCGACACGCGGCCGCTGCTGGGCGTATCCAACCCGGCCAGCAGGGACAGCAGCGTGCTCTTGCCGGAGCCGGATGCACCGACGATCGCCACAGTGTCGCCGTGCGCGATGCGGAAGCCGACGTCCTGCAGGATCGTCAGTGCTCCGGACGGCAGCTCGACGCGCTTGCCCAGTCCGTCCACTTCGAGCGCATGGGCCGACCTGCGCCGCGTTTCAGCTTGCATGGGGGGGCCGTCGTGCATAGATATCCTTCAATGACCAGTGACCGGCGCCGCCCTGGAGTGGCGTCGGCCGAAACGGAGAAACCGGAATGACAGAGGGAACTGCGGCCGTGCGCCGCCGGATGCAAGCGCGGCTGGCCTATTGGCTGCTGGCCTGCCTGCTGGCGCTGCCCGTTCTAGCACAGGCGCAGCCGGCGCCCGCTGCCGCCCCCGCACAGTCCGGTGAGCGCACCGTGCTGGTGATGGGCGATTCGCTGTCGGCAGGCTATGGCATGTCCGCGGCCGAAGGCTGGGTGGCCCTGCTGCAACAGCGCCTGCAGCGCGAGGCGCCGGGCTGGCGCGTGGTCAATGCGAGCATTTCCGGCGAGACCACCGCCGGCGGCGCATCGCGGATCGTCGACGCTGTCGTGCGCGAGCGGCCTGCGGTCGTGATCATCGCGCTCGGTGCCAACGACGGCCTGCGTGGCCTGCCGCTGGCGGATGCGCGCCGCAACCTCGCCCGGATGATCGGCGCGTCCCAGCACGTCGGCGCGAAGGTGCTGCTGGTGGGCATGCGGATGCCACCGAACCTCGGCGCGGACTACACCGCCGGTTTCGAGGCGAACTACGAGCTGCTCGCCGACACCTTCGACACCGCGCTGCTGCCATTCCTGCTCGAGCCGATCGCCAGCGACCGGGCGAACTTCCAGGACGACAACCTGCATCCCACGGCCGAGGCGCAGGCGCAGATCCTGGATCACGTCTGGCCGGCGTTGCAGCCCCTGCTCGACTGATCTCCGGCCGGGAGGGTCGAACCCGCCGCTGAAGCACGCCGGCGTCCGGCCCGGACCACGGGCTGGCCGCTGGCGAATCACCTGCGGGCTGTCCCGCGCGGCGCGGACGGGCCCGTCGCGGCCCGGCCGCGCGTCACTCAGGGGATCGGCACGTCCGCGGCCCTGCTTCCGCCCAGCAGCGGATACGGATTGATCGGCTCGCCCGTCCACCATTGCCGGGCCGGGGTCAGCCGGAAGACGGCGAAATGCAGGTGCGGCGCGGCCGGATCGGCGTTGCCGGTACTGCCCACCGTGCCGAGCACGTCGCCACGCTTCACCTGCGCGCCCTCGGCGAGGCCCGGCGCATAGCCCTGCAGATGGGCGTAGTAGTAGGCGAAGCGACCACTCGGCTCGAACTGGTAGATCGTCAGGCCGCCGGCGTCGCTGGTGAACAGCTTCTCGATCGTCCCATCGGCCACCGCCACTACCGGGGTCCCGGCGGGCGCCATGATGTCGAGCGCCTCGTGGCGACGCTCGCTGCCGCGGGCTTCGTCGAAGGTGTCATGGATATCGGCAAGGGTGATGCCCTGCACCGGCAGCAGCAGCCCGTCCGCCGCGGGAGACGGGGTCGGGGCGACGGGGGGGGCGGACGGCGTCACCGCAGGCGCGACGGCGAGCCGGTCCGGGAGCGGCGCGGGCGCCACCACGGCGTCCGTGGTCTCGACCTGCGTCGGGTTCCGCTCGATCAGCGGCGCACCCTGCCGCAGCCACCACGCGACATTGACCAGTACCAGCACCGCGACCGCAATCAACGCGATCCAGAGTCCAGGCCGACGCATGGTCTATTCCTCGAGGCTTGCGGCCATGCCCGGCTTGACCACCTCGGCAAGGCGGCGCGCGCTCCAGTTGGTCATGCGGATGCAGCCATGCGACTGGGTCTTGCCGATGTTCGCCGGCTCCGGGGTGCCGTGGATGCCGTAATGCGGCTTCGACAGGTCGATCCACACCCTGCCGACCGGATTGTTCGGGCCCGGCGGCAGCACCGCCTTGGCATGCGAGGGATCGGCATCCCAGAACAGGTCGGGGCTGTAGTGGAAGGTCGGGTCGGTCGCGACGCCTTCGATCTTCCACTCACCCACCGGCAGCGGGTCGTGCTCGGAGCCTGTGGACGCCGGGAACTGCGCGTACACCTTGCCGGCAGCGTCCACCAGGCGCACCACGGAATCGGACTTGCTCACCACCACGCGCGCCGGCTCGGCCAAGGGAGCGGCGTCCGTCACGTTGGGCACGACGATGCGCGTGCCGGCGGCGAACTCCGCATCCGGATTGAGCCTGCGCAGCAGCGCGGGCGATGCATGGAAGCGCTCGCCGAGCGCCTCGGTGACATCCTCGTAGCCGAGGGCGTCCTGCTTCGACTGCGCCATCATGTCGTCCGGAATCTGCGCGAACGGTCCGGCGACATCCTCGGCGGTCAGGGTGTAGGGGGCCAGTGCAACCGCGTCGCCCTCGGTGAGCGCAGCCCAGGTCCGGTCATCGAGCTCACCGGTGGCCTCCAGGCCGCGATGGCGCTGGAAGCCGGCAATCGCCCGCGTGGTGTTGGTGCCGCCGCGGCCATCGATCTCGCCAGGCGAAAAATGCATCCGATCGAGCAGGATCTGGACCCGCAGCAGGGCCGCATCGCCGGCATCGGGCGCTGCGTTATTGACGGCTTCGGCGGTCAGTGCGCCCGTCGGCTGCGTCTCCGACGGCTGCGAGGCGGGTGTCTGCGCCCCTGCCGGGAGTGCGGCGACGATGGCGAAACTGCAGACCAGTGTGGCTGCACTGCGAATCCATGGATGGGTCATGCGGGCTCCTCGGGTACGGTGTGCGCGCATCCTCCCGGGCGCACCGCGCCGGACGCGTGAAGCCGGCAGCTCGCATTCAGCCGTGCGGGCAGTTGAGCAGCGGAGAGTTCGCGCGCCAGTCGGCATCGGCGGCGTAGGCGAACAGCAGCTGGCCGTCCTTGAGCGAATCGATCACCACGCGCGCCACCTCGCTGCGCACCGCCGGACAGCCGAAGCTGCGTCCGAGCCTGCCCTGGCGCTTCGCCTGTGCCGGGTCGACGTAGTTCGCACCGTGCATGACGATCAGACGCTCGCGTGCACGCCCGTTGAATCCGGGCTCCAGCCCATCCATCCGCATCGAGTAGCCGTTGCCGCCGACGTAGGTTTCCGCGGTGCGGAACAGGCCCAGGCTGGACTTGTGGCTGCCGTCGACGTCCGAGAAGGCGGTGGCCAGATTCTCGCCACTGCCGCGCCCGTGCGCCACATGTTCGGCATGCAGCAGCCGCCCGGCCGCGACGTCGAACACCCACATCCTGACTTCGGTCGAAGGTCGCGAGTAGTCGATCACCGCCAGTCGCTCCCCGACATCCCCGCTGCGGGCCGCGCAGGTGCGCGCCTGGAGCGCGAGTGCGAGCACCCGCCGGTCGAGCGACGGAGCCGCCTGGGAAAGCCGGTCGAGCGGACCGGCGGCCTTCGCCGGCGCCGCCATCAGCAGCGCCAGGAACATCAGGGTCGAACATAGAACAGAACGCATGGGGAGAAGACTAACGGGTGCCAGATGACCGCCCGCAGACCGGCCAATCCAATGCGCCTACGCCGCAGGGCCTGCACTGCCGCCCGTGCTGGGCTGTTGCGCCAGGCCGGCTCGGCCGATGCCACCCCACCCCGCGGGGGCGCGGCGATGGATTCGACAGCGAGCTTCGAAGGCCAAGTCGTGCACGGGGTCGCGGCCGGCGCGGTGCCGATCGAGCCGCCCGCGTACCGGTCGATGGGTCGCCGCCACGCCGTCACAGCGGCCGAGCCGCGCGTGCCGGGCAGCGCGGACGATGCCGATATCCCGCCGATTTGAGCACCTGTTAAGCGCCTCGGGCGCACAATTGGCGTCTGTCCGTGTTCCTGGACGCACGCCACACTGGGAGAATCCGGATGAACCGACGTTCCCTGTCCCTGCTCCTCGCCGCTGCGCTCACGGCCATTTCCGCGCCGGTGCTTGCCCGCAGCGACGTCACCGATCCCGATCTTCCACGCAGCCTGCCGGCAGACAGCCCGGTCGCGGTGCAGTGGACCGATCCTTCCGCGTTCTCCGACATCCGCCTGAGCGGCAATAGCTGGGAGGCGCGCCGGGGCGACTGGGTGGAACAGATCGCCTATTACATCCGCCAGCGCGCGGAACGCCAGCTGCCCGCGGGCGATACGCTGGACGTGACCATCCGCGACATCCGCCGCGCCGGCATGTACGAGCCGTGGCAGGGACCGCAGATGGACGATGTGCGGATCATCAAGGACATCTACCCGCCGCGGATCGACCTCGATTTCGTGCTGCGCGACGCCGACGGCAACGTGATTGCCGAAGGCTCGCGTGAACTGCGCGACCTGGCCTTCATGCAGCGCGGGCCCGCGGGCATGAGCAGCGACTCGCTGCGCTACGAGAAACAGCTGATCGACGACTGGCTGCGCCGGGACATCAAACCCGCGCTCGCGCAGCACTGAGTTACCCGACGCATGGAACGCGGCCGCGCGCACGTATGGATCCGCCGCGAATCGGGGTCCGGCTCGACGCGAATGTCCGCGCGATGCATGGGCCGGACCGCACGCGCGACTATCATCCTCGCCGGGCGATGGGCCCGTGCGCAGGTTGGCCATGACCGTATATGTCGACGATGCGGTGCACCTCTGGCGTGGCGAACGCTGGGCGCACCTGATGGCCGACACGCTGGATGAACTGCACGCCTTCGCATCGACCCTCGGCATGCCGCGCCGGGCGTTCCAGGACCGCGCGAGCGGCGCGCACTACGACGTCACCGCCGCGATGCGCGATCGCGCGATCGCACTTGGCGCGGTGGCGATCTCGCGCCATCGCGACCGCGCACTGGTCCACGCGGTGATCGCCAACGCACGCAGGCAGGCCGGCGGCGCAACGCGATAACGGCCGGGGATGAAGCATGCGCGCCGCGGCGGTATCCTGCGCGCACATTCCCAGTCGCCACCCAGACCATGACCGATACGCCGCCCGACCGCCTGTCCAACGACCCGCGCAGCCCGCACTACGACGAGGCCGCGATGAACCGTGGGATCGGCATCCGCTTCAACGGCAACGAGCGTCGCGACGTCGAGGAATACTGCATCAGCGAAGGCTGGATCCGCGTGGCCGCGGGCCGTGCGCTCGACCGGCGTGGCCAGCCGTTGACGGTGAAGCTGCGCGGGACCGTCGAACCCTATTTCCACCTCGACGCCTGACGCCGTCGGCGCGCCCGGGAGACTCCGATGCAGTACCTGCTGCTGGTCTACACCGACGATGCATTGCTCGACGGCCTGGGCGAAGGTGAATTCGACACGATGATGCGTGGTTGCCTGCAGCATGCCGACGCGCTGCGCGCCCAGGGCACCCTGCTCGGCTTCGAGCAGCTCGAGCACGCCAGCACCGCGAAGACGGTGCGCAGCCGCGGCGGACGCACGCAGGTGTTCGATGGCCCGTTCGCCGAGACCAAGGAGATGCTCGCCGGCTTCAATCTGATCGAAGCCGACAGCGAAGAGGACGCGCTGCGCATCGCCCGCGAGCTGCCGTGGGCCCGCACCGGCAGCATCGAGGTGCGGCCGGTGCGTGATATCGCCCAGGTCCGCGCGCGCGTAGGCGCCTGATCCGCCTCGCCGCCTTCCGCTGCCACTGCAGACGAGACCGACCCGGGCAGGCGCGACAGCAAGCCGCTGCCCATCCTGTCGCCGGATCCGGCGGCAGGACCTACAGCAGTCCGTCGCGCTTGATCGCCAGATAGCGCTGCACCAGCGCGGCAGGCAGCTCGTCCCCGGTCACATCGAGTACGCCGATGCGGTGATTGCGCAGGGCATCGTGCGCGGCCTTGCGCTGGGCCAGATACCGCGCAGTGGCACCGGCGCGGACCGCATCGTCGTGGTCGTGCACGTCGGCGTCGAGCACTTCGTCGAGCGCGCGCTCGCGCAGGGAGGCTACGACGACCAGATGCCGCTTCTGCAGCATGCGCACTGCGGCGAGGACGTCGTCGATGTCCTCGTCGCGCAGGTTGGTCACCAGCATCAACAGGCCACGCCGTCGCTGCCGCCGCGACAGCTCGGTGGCCGCGGCGAGATAGTCCGTCGCCACCGGCTGCGGTTGCAGGTCATGGCTGACCCGCAGCAGGGTGTCGATCGCAGCCAGTCCGCGCTGTGGCGCCATCCAGCGACGCTCACCGCCGGTCGCCAGCAGGCCGACCGCGTCCCCCTGGCGCAGCGCGAGATACGACACGACCAGCGCCGCGTCGAGCGCCTGGTCGAAATGCGACAGCGCGCCGTCCTGGGCCAGCATGCGGCGGCCGGTATCGAGCACCACGACCAGCTGCTGGTTCTTCTCGTCCTGGTATTCGCGCGAGATCAGCTTGCGCGCGCGCGAGCTCGCCTTCCAGTCGATCTGGCGCAGGCTGTCGCCCACCCGGTATTCGCGCATCTGATGGAAGTCGGTGCCCTCGCCACGGCGGCGCTTGATGTGGGCACCGACCAGGCGCGAGGCACGATCGGCGCTGAGCAGGGCGAAGCGGGTCAGCGGCGCGAAATTCGGAAACACCCGCACCTGCCTGGGCGTGCCGGCCTCGCGCCGTTGCCGCCACAGGCCCAGTGGCGAGCGCAGCCGCAGCTGCACGCCTTCGAACTGCGCCGGCCCACGCATGTCCGGCTGCAGGGTGTAGTCGACGCGGGCGACGGTGCCGGGCGCCAGCCGCAGCGCGCGCGGCAGGCCGTCGACGCGCCAGCCGGGCGGATGCAGATCGAACACTTCGACGTGCTGCGCCTTCGCCCCGCCGTCGATATGCAGCGACACCGGCCGCGCGATACCGATTGGCCAGGCGTCCGCCATCGAGCGCACGACATCGGGTGTGGGGCGGCGCACGAGCATCGCCAGGTCGGCGATCGACAGCAGCAGCAGCGCGCTTCCGAACAGCTGCCATGGCGGGATCGCCGGCGGCCACAGCGAGGCCGCGACCCCGCCCAGCCCCCAGACGGCGAGCAGCACGATGAGCGCCATCGTCGGCCTCATCCGCGCGCCTCCCGGCAGTGGCGGCGCAAGGCTGTCACCTGCGCGGCGCGTCCACCCGCGCGAGCAGGGCCTGCAGCACCTGGTCGGTGTCCTGGCCCTCGATCTGCAGTTCCGGGGCAAGCGCGATGCGATGGCGCAGCGCCGGCAGTGCGATCTCGCGGATGTCGTCGGGGGTGACGAAGTCGCGGCCCGACAGCACCGCCTGCGCACGCGCCGCGCGCACCAGCGCCAGGCTTCCGCGCGGGCCGGCGCCGAGCGCGATACCCGGCCAGGTGCGCGTGGCCGCTGCGATGCGTACCGCGTAGTCGATCACCGCTGCGTCCACGACCGTCGCCGCGGTGCCCCGCTGGAGCGCGACGATCTCTCCCGGCTGCAGCACCGTGCCGAGCCGGGAGAGGTCGAAATCGGCCGCGACCTTGCCGCTGCTGATTGCCGTGACCATCGCCACCTCGTCGGCGTGCCGGGGGTAATCGATCAGCACCTTGAGCAGGAAACGGTCGAGCTGCGCCTCGGGCAGCGGATAGGTGCCCTCCTGCTCGACCGGGTTCTGCGTGGCCAGGGTCATGAACGGCGGCGCCAGCTCGAAGCTGTGGCCCTCGATGGTCACCTGCTGTTCCTGCATCGCCTCGAGCAGCGCCGACTGGGTCTTGGCAGGCGCGCGGTTGATCTCGTCGGCGAGCAGCAGGTTGGTGAAGATGGGGCCGCGGCGGACCACGAAGGTCTCGCTCCGGGTGTCCCACACCGCATGACCGCTGACGTCGCTGGGCATCAGGTCGGGGGTGAACTGCACGCGGGCATAGCCGCATCCCAGCACCGCCGACAGTGCACGCACCAGCAGCGTCTTGCCCAGGCCCGGCACGCCTTCGATCAGCACATGGCCGCCGGCGAGCAGCGCCACCAGGATCTGGTCGAGCACCTCGGGTTGGCCGATGAAGGCCTTGGAGACTTCGTCGCGGACCGCGGCGACGCGTTCGGCGAGCGCATCGCCGGCGATCGGCGCGGGTGGAGGCACGGGCAGTTCGGTCATGGTCGAGCTCTCATGGGGTTCGTCCTCACAGGTTCTTTCGCATCTGGATCAGGCGGGCGATGCGCTGGCGGAAGGCCTTCGCATCATCGGGCGCCGGCGCCTGCAGCGCCTGGCGGACGTCGCGCGGCGCCACGCCGGTGCGCCGGGCGATGGCGTCGATACCGGGCTCGCCTTTGAGCGCCGCAGCGAGCGGATCGCGTCTGCGCAGCCGCTCGACGAATGCGGCGCGCACTGCGTCGTAGAGCAGCGACGCACGGCCGTATCGCACCAGGTGCGCGCCGCTGGCGGTGACATGTTCCAGCAGTGCACGCCGCGCGACCGGCGGCGCCGGCAGCATCGGGCCCAGTCGCTGGGTGCGCATCCACAACCAGGCGAGCAGTGCGAGCAGCAACGGCCCCCAGGCCATCCAGCCGCGGGTGAGGATCTGCAGCCACAGCGGCGGCACGGTTGCCGCGTACACCAGATGCACGGTGCCCTCGCCCCAGTTGGGGCCAAGCAGCTGCCGGGTCAGCAGCGCGTGCGGCGGTTCACGCAGGTCGCCGTTGCGCAGGAAGTCGAAGTCGGCGAGCACGTCCACCGTGCCCGCGCCGTAACCGAGACGGGCAAATACCAGGCCGTCCTCGCCGCCGTCGCCCCAGCTCAGCTCGGGCTCCGCATCCACCAGCAGGAAGCGCCGGCCGCGACAGAACTCCACGTGTCCCTCCTGGCCGGTGACAAGCAGCGGTTCGCAGCGGGTCGGGCCCTCGACCGTGCGCACGCCCAACCGCGCCAGCAGATCCCGGGCGGGCGCGGCCTCCGCGCTGCGGCGCGGCAGGGGCGTACGAACAAGCAGATGGCCACCGCCGTGGACCCAGCGCAGCAGCGCTTCGATTTCCGATGGCTGCAGTGCCCTGGGGTCGCTGTAGAGCAGCAAGGTGTCGCGCGGCCCCAGCGGCACCCGCGCCAGCTGCAGCCGCTGGCGCGACTGTGCCGGCAGCCCTGCGGCGGTCAGCGATTTGCGCAGGGCATAGAGGGG
This sequence comes from Luteimonas chenhongjianii, assembly GCF_002327105.1. Classification (GTDB taxonomy): domain Bacteria; phylum Pseudomonadota; class Gammaproteobacteria; order Xanthomonadales; family Xanthomonadaceae; genus Luteimonas; species Luteimonas chenhongjianii. Next base: position 139,021 of record NZ_CP023406.1, read on the forward strand.
GTTGTACGCGGCCTCGCCGCGCGGCGGCAGGTCCTCCGACTCGTCGACCCGCTCGTGGGTGTGCAGGAACCAGCCCACTGCCAGTGCGACGACCAGCAGGCCCAGCAGCCCCAGCCCGATGCGCGTCGGCCTGCCCATCAGCTGCGCCATCCGAAACGTGGGGCGAGGCGCGCGAGCAGGGCCTCGAGACCGGCCTCGTCAGGCATCCGCTGTCCGTACGCGGCCTGCTGCCAGACGCGCACCATGTCGGCGAACGCGTCGCGGTCTCCGGCATCGGGCATGCGCCGGGCCGCGCGGAGGCATTGCGCTTCGGTGGCGCCGGGCACCAGCGTGACCCCTGCACGCGTGGCCATCGCCTCGACACTGGCGCGATAGAGCAGTGCCAGCGCGCGCCGGCGCCATCCGTCGTTCCACAACCGGCGCACCGAGGCGACCAGGTCGGCCGGCAGTGCCTCGGGCAGCAACGGAGCCTCCTCGACGACGATCGCGCGTGGCTCGCGCACCGGCCCGAGGGTCTCGCGCATCCACGGCCACCAGTGGCGAGCGGTCGCCGCCAACACAGCGGCCAGGATCGCCAGCAGGATCCACAGGCCGTATTCGGCGAACAGCGCCAGCACCCGCGCGATCACGGCCAGTACGCCCGCATCGGGACCGGAGCCGGGGGCCTGCGCAGCCTCGTCCTTGCGCTGCCAGCGGGTGACGACACGCTTGCCGTCGAGCAGCGGATCGGCGTAGGCGCGCTCGACGGCGCCGGCGAAGGCAGGGTCGTCCTCGACCGTGGCGAAGACCTCGGGCAGCGTCGGCCGCTGCGCCTCGTCCTGCGCCTGGCCGGCGGCGCTCTGGCGGGCAGCCGCGGCCAGTTCCTCGTTCCTGGTGCCCACGTCCTCGTCCGACCGGTGCGGTGGGGCGCCGATCGTTGGTCCGGTTCCGCCCGCCGCCCCGTCGCCCGTTGCCGGCGCCTGGGCATGCGAGGCCGACATCGGCGCCAACAGCAGACCGGCCAGCAGCAAGCCGAGCATCAACGTGCCCGCAGGCGCCAGGCGCGCGCGCAGACGCCGGAACGCGATCTCGAGATCCCAGGCCTCCAGCTGGGTGCGGCGGTTGAGGTAGAGGCCGAAGCCGGCGCCGATATAGAAGGGTTCGATCAGCCCCAGCGCCAGCCAGAACGCCAGGTTGCCCAGCAGCTGGATCCAGCGCGGCGGGTGCTCGCTGACCAAGGCCCACATCGCCCGCGCCGACTCCGACAGCAGTTCGGTCGGAACGAAGATCAGCACCAGCACGCCGAGTGACACCAGCAGGGTCAGCACGAACAGCTGGCAGATGACCGTCAACAGCAGCGCATGACCGCCGATGCCGTCGGCCAGCAGCCGGCGCCGCTGCGCGAGTGGTGGCCCTGCAAGACCTTCCAGCAGATCGACCGGCAGGGTCACCGCCCGCCACGGACTCGGGCGCCGCCAGGTCAGATGGCCCAGCAGGGGACGCCAGCCCCAGCGCAGCAGGGCGGCGCAGGTCGCGCGGACCCCGGGCGCAGGCCCGAACACCGCGCGCGACAGTACGAACAGCGGCGCGCGGTCGAACACCGGCAGCAACCACCACATCAGCAGCGCCGCAAGCCACAACCGGTCGAGCGCCCAGCCCAGTGCGTTGAGCGCGATGAACACCGGCAGCCCCAGGAGCAGCGAGGGCCCCCAGATCGCGCGCGCATGCCGGCGCACCAGCGCGTTGCCCAGTTCCATCGCCTCCCACGCGCTGCGCGGGCGCAGTTCGACCTGCACGCTGTCAACGCGCATCGGCCGCCCCGCGTCCGCCGCGCCACATCCACAGCCCGGTCAGCAGCCACAGGCCGCCGCCGACCCCGAACCGGATCGGGTCGGGCATGGCAACGGTGGACGACCAGAACGCTTCGACGAACGCGGCGAACACCAGCATCGCGAGGATGCCCACGCACAGCCGCCCGCCATCACGCCCGGCCCGGACGAGCGCGTCGATGCGGCGCAGCTGGCCCGGCGCGACCAGTGCCAGCCCCAGGCGCAAGCCACCGGCACCGGCGATGACGATCGCGGTCAGTTCCGGCGCCGAATGTCCGACGACGAAGCGCCAGAACGGCCCGCCGTGGCCGATCGCCTGCAGGTGCCCGGCCACCGTGCCGATGAACAGCCCGTTGAAGATCAGCACGAAGATCGTGCCCACGCCCGCCAGCAGACCACTGGCGAAGGTGCGGAAGCCGATGCTGACGTTGTTCCAGATGTAGTAGCCGAACATCTGCATGTCGGTCTGGCTTTCGCGGGTCATGCGCGCGGCCAGGCGCGCCGGGTCGTACATGTCCTCGACCTGCGCCAGCTGCTGCGGCGACATCACGCCGTAGGCCAGTTCGGGCCACTGCTGGATCAGCACGAACATCAGCAGCAGCGGCAAGCCGAACAACGCGAGCGACGCCCACAGGCAGCCGCGTTGCGCGCGCACCAGGCGCGGAAAATCGGCAAGCAGGAAGCGCAGTGCATGTCGCCACGGCGTCGGCGCCGGCCGATAGAGCACGTTGTGGCCACGCTGCATCAGCGCCTGCAGCCGCGCGGTCACCTGGGGGCTGTAGCCGCGGCGCCGGGCCAGCGCCTGCTGCTGGCACAGCCGCCGGTAGTGCGACGGGACGTCCTCGTCCGCGAGACCATCCCACTCGCCACGGCGCCGACGCGCCCGGCGCGGACTGGCGGCGCGCGCATCGAGCCAGCGCTCGAACGCATCCCACTCGGCCTGGTGCCGCGCGACGAATGCATCCTGCTTCATGCGCGCCGCCCCAGCAGCCAGTTGGCCACGCCGAGCAGGCGCCGCACCCCGGCCTCGCCGCGCGCGCCGGTCAGCGGCGCCACGATGTCGGCGAGTTCCTGCTGGCGCTCGCCGGTCAACGCATGGGCACGTTCGGCGAACGCGACCACCGCCACCTGTTCGTGCGCCTGCAGCGGCACCGCGGGCGCGCACGGCGCGAATGCCGGCGCATCGACGTGCGTGCGCTCGCGCGGCGCATGGATCACCAGGGTGCCGGCGACCATGTCGCCCAGCCGGCGGCTCCACGGGTCCGCCAAGCTCGCCACCAGTCCCGCGCCATAGCCGAACGGCAGCATGTCGACCGTGCGCATCAGGTTGCGGATGAAGCTCGCCATCCAGCCGATCGGCGCGCCGTCGACCGACACCACGCGCAATGACAGTGCCCGCTTGCCCGGCGTCTGGCCGCTGTAGAGCGCCTCGAACACTACCGGATAGCCCCAGAACACGAGGAAGAGGGCGATCAGGTACAGCCCGCTGCCGAAGCGCCCCAGCAGGCCCAGCACGATCGAGATCGCCATCAGCAACGCGGCGCGGATCGCCAGGTCGATCAGCCAGGCCAGCGCGCGCGGCACCGGACCTGCCGCCGGCAGCCGCAATGCGACGCCTTCGGGCGTGTGCACCTCGCGGACGGTGTCGAGCATCAGGCGCCGCGGCTCCCTGCCGTCCTGCGCCCTCGCGCATCGTCCGTGTGGTGGCCCATGCCGTCGTCCCTGCCCTGCACCTGTGGCTCAGTCCACCAGCGCGCCGAGGTATTCGTCCTTGAGCCGCACGTAATGCGCGGCGCTGTAATGCAGGCCCTCGATCTGCGCGTCGTCGAGCCGGCGCACGCAGCGCGCGGGATTGCCGACCCACAGCTCGCCTTCGCCCACCACCTTGCCGGGCGGCACCACGGCGCCGGCCGCGATGAAGGCGTGCCGGCCCACCACCACGCCATCGAGCACCAGCGCGCCCATTCCGATCAACGCCGCATCGCCGATCGTGCAGGCATGGATCACCGCCTTGTGCCCGATCGTGACGTCACAGCCGATCAGCGTCGGGAAGCCGCCGAGCTTCGCGTGCGGGCCCGCGTGACTGACGTGGATCACGCTGCCGTCCTGCACGCTGGTGCGCGCGCCGATGCGTACGTGGTTGACGTCGCCGCGGATCACCGTCGCCGGCCAGACCGACACGTCGTCGCCGAGCGTCACGTCACCGATCACCGTTGCGGCGGGGTCCACATAGACGCGCGCGCCAAGGGTCGGGGACTGCCCCCGGAAGGATCTGAGGTTCATGGCCGCAGTATGCCTCGCGCCCCGCAGCCTGGCTTGCCCGCGCCGCTAGACTGGGGCGATGGATGCCCCTCGCCTGCCTGACCCCACGCCCACCTGCACCCTGCGGCCGACGCTCGACACCCTGCGCGCCGCCTGGCGCGCGCGGCGCCCCGATGCAGCGCAGCGCCGCGACGACCTCGCTCGGCTGCGCGCCGCGTTCGCGCGTCGGCTCGACGACATGGCCGATGCGATCTCGGCCGACTTCGGCCATCGGGCGCGGCCCGAATCGCTGATCGCCGACGGGATGAGCGTGCTGTCGGAGATCGATGCGCTGCGTCGGCAGCTGCGCGCCTGGATGCGCCCGCGCAGGGTCGGCGCCGGATGGCGGCTGTGGCCGGCGCGCGCGCAGGTGCGGCACGTGCCGCTGGGCGTGGTCGGCGTGATCGCCCCGTGGAACTATCCGGTGAACCTGGCGCTGATTCCGCTGGCGACGGCGATCGCCGCCGGCAACCACGTCTTCCTGAAACCGTCGGAACATACCCCGCGCAGCAGCGCGTTCCTGTGCGAACTGCTGGCCGAGGTGTTCCCGGCCGACCGGGTCGCAGTCGCGCTCGGCGATGCCGACATCGGCGCCGCGTTCGCCGGCCTGCCCTTCGACCATCTGGTCTTCACCGGGTCGACCGCGGTCGGGCGCAAGGTCATGGCCGCCGCCGCGCCCAACCTCACGCCGCTGACCCTCGAGCTCGGCGGCAAGTCGCCGGCGATCGTCTGTCCCGGGTATCCGCTGGACAAGGCCGCGGCGCGGCTGGTCACCGGCAAGCTGTTCAATGCCGGCCAGACCTGCATCGCCCCCGACTACGTGCTGGTCGACGCGGCGCGCCGCGACGCCCTGCTCGAAGCGCTGCGTTTCGAGGTGCGCGGTCGCTACGCCGATCCCGCAGCGCGCGCCGCCGACTACACCCACATCGCCAGCGACAGCCAGCATGCGCGCCTGACCGCACTGGTCGACGACGCCCGCGCACGCGGCCTGACCGTGCTGCCGCTGCTCGAGGTCGAAGGGGCGCGCGCATTCGCGCCCACGCTGGTCGTGGACCCCGGTAACGATGCTGCGTTGATGCAGGAAGAAATCTTCGGCCCGGTGTTGCCTGTTCTGTCCTATCGCACGCTCGACGAGGCCATCGCCTTCGTCGAGGCGCGCGATCGTCCACTGGCGCTGTATCCCTTCGGCGATCGCGCGCAGGTCGAGGCGATCCTCGCGCACGTCGTCGCGGGCGGCGTCACCGTCAATGACACTTTGCTGCACTTCGCCGCGAACGGATTGCCGTTCGGCGGTGTCGGTGCCAGCGGCATGGGCGCGTACCACGGCCGCGCGGGTTTCGACGCGATGACCAAGGCGCTGCCGGTGCTGTGGCAATCGCGCATTGCTGTTACCGACCGGCTGCGGCCACCGTATGCGCGCGTCGCCAGGCTGGTGGACTGGCTGGTGCGCTGACCCCCTGGGCAATCACGGTACGCGGCGGCTTTATGGCCCGTTCGCCAAGCATCTGGACGCCAGCAGCTGCTCGAACGAAGCCTCCGCGTTGTCATCTCGCGTACCGGACACCGGCGCCCTCACTCGCTCGAAGCCAGGCGCGCACGCGCCCGTTCCGCCCGCTGCGAGGCGGACTCACCGGACAACCGGCTGAACAGACCCAGCGCACGCTCGCGTTCTTCGCTGAAGCCATACCAGGCGAGACCCATCACCCCGAACATCGACAGCAGCACCGGGTTCGGCACGTCGGCGCGCATTCCCTGCCCGACCAGAAAGCCGCAGCCAAGCGTGAACAGGCACAACAGCAGCACCGTGCGGCCGACGCTGACCCCCGCATCGATCATCAGGTGGTGGATGTGGTTGCGATCGGGATGGAAAGGTGATCTGCGCATGCGGATGCGCCGCGCCATCACCACCAGCGTGTCCATCACCGGCACGGGCAGCAGCCACAGCGCCAGTACCGGGCTCACCGGATGGCCGGCGTTCTGGGTGAGGCGGAACGAGAACCAGGCCACCACGAGCCCGAGAAAGGCACTTCCACTGTTGCCCATGAACAGACGTGCACGTGGGCGCCATGGCGATCGCATGTTGAACATCAGGAAACCTGCCACCGCACCCATCAGCAGCATCATCCGCTCGGCGATGACGTCATTGCCTGCGTACAGGGCCGCAGCCCCAAGCATCAGCAGCGCACACCAGACCAGGGCGCCGGCCAAGCCGTCGACGCCATCGATCATGTTGATCGCGTTGATCAGGCCAACGGTGGCGAACACGGTGAACGGGACCGACAGCGCACCAAGTGCCATCGAATCCAGACCCAGGGCCGGCCCCAGCTGCGCAACGCGCACGCCACTGGCGTAGACCATGATGAGAGCCGCCACGACCTGTGACAGGATCCGCCAGTACCAGCGGACGTCGTAGATGTCGTCCAGCACGCCGATGCCGATCAGGACCGCGGCGGCGGCGGCGAAGCCCCAGAAACCATCTCCCACCACAGGCGAGCCGACCGCCGCGACCAGTACGCCGGCCACCATGGCCAGGCCCCCGGTTACGGGTGTCGGCATCGAATGATTCTTCCGCCCACGCGGATGGTCGACGAGTCGCAACTTCGGAGCCAGCGGTGTGAGCAACCACAGGGCAAGCGTCGTCGCGGCGAAGGCAGCCAATGCCGATAGCCAGTCGAGCCGTGCGACCAGATCGAATGCCACTAGCCAGCTCCTGACGGAGACCTTTTGCAGCGCAACGTACATTCAGGACCGAGACGGTCGCGAGAAAATCAGGTTGCAACACCGCTATTTACCTTTTGATAATCCACTTAATGCGATCCGCCACGCGCATGATTAACCATTCAGTTGCCCGTGGGCGAGGACCTATTACCGGGCCGGCGGCCGGGCCTGGCCATGCTTCAGCAGATATCGCGCCGCGACTGCGATCAACACGCCGCACACGCCGCCGGCCACGTTGAAGGCCGCGTCGCCAAAGCCGGCCTCACGTCCGTCCGCAAGCCACTGCGCCAGTTCTGCGCCGATCCCAAGGCATGCAATCAGCAACAGTCCGGGCCAGCCTCGCAATCCTGCCCGGCCGACCCAGATCAGCAGGCCAAGCCACGCGAATGCGATGACGTGGATCCATTCCGGGGGATCGAGCGGCGTCGTCCGGGTCAGGGCATACAGGCGATGGACATGGTCCATGCCCACCCAATCACCCAGCATCCCGGTCGGCAGGAACAGAAGCGCCGACACCGCAAGCGCAGAGGCCACCAGCATGCAGGCGATCGCCGGATGGCTTCCACGCGCAAGCAGGACCGCCAGGGCGATGGCCATCACCGCCAGCAGGAGCTCGGCGGCAGTCACGGTGCGCGCCGGACGTCCCGATACACGGCCATCGTCCGTTCGATCACGATCTGTTCGTTGAACTCCGCCAGCGCCTTGGCGCGGGCCGCCTTGCCGAGCCGGGCCGCAAGCGCCGGATCATCGTGCAAACGCGCGATCGCGCAAGCGAGCGCCTCCGCGTCGCGCGCTTTCACGAGCAGACCGTCGACGCCGTCGGTCACGACCTGCCGGCAACCGGGGACGTCGGTGGTGACCAGCGGAAGTGCACACGCCGCCGCTTCGATGAGGCCCTTGGGCAGGCCTTCGCGGTAGCTTGGCAGCACCACCATGTCGACCGACGCAAACAGCGCGGCCATGTCGTCCACGTGACCCAGCCACTGGAGGACGCCTTCGGCGACCCATCCGCGCACTGTGGCCTCAGGCACTGCGGCTGGATTTCCGGCATCGGAATCACCTGCGAGCAGGAACTCGATCGCTCGCCCCTCACCCCGGAGACGGCGTGCGGCGGAAACGTACTCGGCCAGGCCCTTGTCCCATAGCAGGCGCGCGGCAAGCAGCACGCGCAGCGGCCGACCGGTCACTGGAGATGGCCTGGAGAGAAAGCGCGAGCAGTCCACGCCGGAACCCGGTATCAGGTGGACGCGAGCCGAGTCCACCAGGCCCGCCTCCGCAAACAGGGCCACATCGTCCGGATTCTGCAGGACCAGGCGAGCCCCCGGCCCGCCGAGGGCCAGCCGCAGCAATTCCCGCACCAGCGGGCGCAGCATCCGCGCCTTGAGGGAATCACTGATGAAGACGTAGCCCATTCCCGCAACGGCATTCACCCGGACAGGCACCCCGGCAAGACGGGCGGCAAGCGAGCCATACACCGCGCATTTGATGGTGAACCCATGCACGATGTCGGGCCGCTCCCGCCGCAGCACGCGCACCAGATACATGAGCAACATCGCCTCGCGCAGCGGGTCCAGGCTGCCCCGATCCATCGGCACGGCCTGCCAACGCAGGCCGAGGGCGCGCAGCTTTTCGCCGTATGCGCCATCCGGCGAGATCAGCAACACCTCGTCCCCCGCGTCGCGCAGTGCCAGCGCCAGGGAGCGTCGAAAGTTGTAGAGGTACCAGTCGGTATTGGCGAAGAGAACTATCCTGCGCCCGGGCATGTCGTGCGACATCAGCCTTGCTCTCCCAGTGCTGCGCGAGGTGACCGGAATGCCAGCAGCCGTGGCCGCCGGAGCGATGTTGCGCCGGCGCAGTTACTCGGAGGTATCAGCCAGCAACAGGTAATACGGCGTGACGGTCAACACCCGGGCGCGGCTGACCGGAGCGCTGCGATCGGAAGCAGCAGCATCTGTGTGGAATGTCGTGCCGATGACCAGCCGTCTTACGAATGCCCAGACCCGCTGCCGAGCGCATTCAGTCAATGCAGCGCAAGCCGGCGCAGCAACGTCCCGATTCTGTCGATGGCACGCTACCCGGGAGATGATGCTCAACGGGTGTGCGCTCCGCATGGATTTTTATCCTCGAGATCCTGCCGACTCATAACGGTCGGAAATATCGCGTCCGCGGCGGATCAGGGGATGCTCGAAGAACCTCCATGAGATTCTCCCAGCCATGAACGTGATGGCAGCGACCGCCACCGACAGCCCGAGCACACCCGCTGCGGAAGCCACTTGGGGAGGGAGGACTCTGACCAGCGCCGCGATCACGAAACCATGAAACAGATAAACAAAATAGGAAACCAGTCCCAGACTGGCGAACCATCGCGTCACCGGCCACAATCTGTTGTCTGGGCGGCCCACCACGCAAAGCACCAGCCAAGCCGAGGCGCAAGCAATCGCCGTGTAACCGACGGTAGCCACGAGCACGGTCTCGCGACTGATAAACGCACACGCCGCGACGACGGCGAGCCACGCGATCCATGGGATCCACACCGGCACGGTCAATCGCTGCTTCGTGTCTTGACGCAGCGTCGCCATCACGCCGCCCATGGCGATGGCATCAACCCTGCCTGGCGCGAAGTAATACAGCGTGATCGGCTCCAATGCGAAGAGGGCGATGCACACCACCCGAACGATAAGCGCGCATACCACGATCCATCTCAACAGCGTGGTGAAGGCCGGCCGGCTTGCGATGAAGAGTACGCCGAACAGCAGGTACGCGAACTCCTCTACTGAAACCGACCACGTGATCGTGTAAGGAACGCCATTCTCGCCCCACAACGGAATCGCCCACGCGGTCAGGAGCAGGAAGTTGACCCATATCCTGTGGAGCACGCCATCCTCGTGTCCGACGGCGATCGCTGCGAGCAGGTACAACACCACCGCGACCATGTAGATGGGGACTATCCGGAAGAATCGCCGGATGTAGAAAGGTCGAAGCGATGCGCCCCGAGGGTATCGCAGGAGAATCGTCGTGATCAGAAAGCCGCTGATTCCGAAGAACAGGTCAACGCCGGCCCACCCGATTGCGGCAATGAGCTTCGCCACGAGCGAATGTCGAGTTTCAGGGAACTGGAACCACACGTGATGGACTATGACCAGAGCGATGGCCACTCCGCGGAGGGCGTCCAGGGGCATGAAACGGCGTGGCTCGTTCGTTGCGGCCTCGCCAGTGGAAGGCCAGGTCCGCGTCACGCTGCCGTGCGGATCACCGATCGTCGCAGTCATTTCGGCAGGTCAAGCTCTGAGGAGCGAAGAAACAGCGCGTTCTGGTATGGAAAGTAGGTGAACGCCGTGTTGGAAAGTGCCAACCATGCGACAAGGACCGCTCCCAGGCCCACCGCGCAACCGATCCGCGCCAATGCCCGGCCAGGCCCCTCGCGCATCACTTGTGGAAGGTACGCGATGAAAGTGATCGAGATCGGGAAAAGATAGAGCGACATGCGACTGACCGCCACGGTCATGAAAGGCGAGAACGCCAGTAGTGCGAACGCGAGAATGCACAGCTGCTGGAGCAGGTGCCAGTCGCGGACAAGGCGTGACCAGCGCTTGCGGAAGGCGAGCATGATCCCTGCCGGCACCAGGTTGAGGAGCAGGTGGAACACCGCGCCTGGCGAGTACGCGCCTTGCGACTGCTCCACGTAGACGGTCGTATACCTTGCCCACGCCCCCTCGGACTTGCTCAACAGCCACAGGCTGGCCACACCGAGGAAGGCGAGCAGGAAAATCTTTCTCAAGCGGCTCATCTTGATGTCGGCCACTGCAAGCACGAGAAGCAGCAGCGCACTGACGTGGAACAACGCGGCAAGCAGAATCCATGCCGCCCTGCGGGCGATGCCCAGCCGCTCCCATTGGGACATGGCGTACATGACGATCCCGATGGCGATGCCCTGCCGGTTCGCGCTCATGACTGCAACAATCACCAGGAATGGCATCGCCGCGGCCAGCGCCAGCCATCGATTCGGTTGCTTTGCGCAGTAGGAGAACAGGCCGAAGAAGAAGATCGCCGCGCCCAGCAGATTGACCCCGTAGACCCCCCAGCCCAGCTGCGCGGAAAGCCATGTCAGCAGCGAGTACATCGGCTCCATCATCCGAGCCGCCTCGAGCGGCGGCATCCCGTTGATGCGCTCCGTCAGCAGGATGTATCCAGACCAGTCGCCTCCAACCTCATGGCGCAGTCCGACAAAGATGACGAGGATCATGCCTGCAGCGATCCAGGCAGCCGGCTGCGTCCTGCGCCAATAGAAAATGGCAGGTATCGCAACGAGGCAGTAGACCAGTATGTATGCGGTCATGGATGTTCAGGCCCTTAGCCTGTCCTCGTTCCAAGCCTGGAACATCAGCACGGACCACAAGCGACTGCCGAACGAGCCTTCGCCGCGCAGGTGCCTTTCCCAGGTGGCACGGATCACGCGCGATTCGAGGTACCCCTCGCTGACAAGCCGGCTCTCGTCGAGCAGTGCTTCCGCCCAATCACGCAATGGACCACGCAACCAGTCGTCGATCGGTATCGCGAAGCCCATCTTCGGGCGATCGATGAGGGCCCGGGGAACATGGCGATCAAGCAGGCCGCGCAGGATCCATTTTCCCTTGCCATGTCGCAGCTTCATCGACATCGGAAGCGTCCACGCGAACTCCATGACGTCGCGATCAAGAAACGGCGCCCGCGTTTCCAGCGAAACTGCCATCGCGGCGCGGTCGACTTTCACAAGGACATCGTCCGGCAGGTAGGTCATCGCGTCCAGTGCCATCATGCGAGCCACGGGGTCGGCGAGCCGGGGCCAGCGCGCGCGGTCTTCCAGCAGGTTTGGCGGGATCGGGGCCTCACGCGCGGGGAAGTCATTCCCCGGCCACTCGGTGACCAATGCCACGTAGAGGTCATCGATTCCCTGCACGTCACGCATCCGCTGTCCAAGCTTGTGCGCTTTGTCGCCTGGCAGCCCCACGCCGGCACGCTTCGTCAATGGCCCGATCAGCCTGTTGAGCAAGGACGCGGGCACGGCGGTCAGGCCCGCGGCCAGGACGGGCCTGAGTCGTGCCGGAATGCGCTCCATCTGCCGCCACACCGAAGGCCCCAGGAAGTACCTGTTGTAGCCGCCGAAGAACTCGTCTCCCGCATCGCCGGACAGCGCGACCGCCACGTGCTGCCTGGCGAGCTTCATCACCAGATGGGTTGGTAGCTGGGAAGAGTCCGCGAATGGCTCGTCATACATGCTCGGCAACTGCGGTATCAGCCGGAGCGCATCGCCTGCCGACAAGCGCAACTCGGTATGCTCGGTACCCAGATGCGCGGCCACAGCACGTGCGTGCACCGCTTCGTCGTAGACCTTCTCGTCGAAGCCGATGGTGAATGTACGCACCGGCCGGCTGCTCTTGGCCTGCATCAACGACGCAACGAGCGACGAATCTATCCCCCTGAAAGCAATGCGCCGAGTGGAACATCGGCCACCATCTGGCCCCGGACCGCAGCACCGAGGAGACGCTCGAGTTCGTCGAGTGCCTCGACCTCGCTGCCCGGGAATGGATCGGAGGTCCCGCGCTCGGCGACCTCCGCGAGCGACCAGTAAGCCACCGGGCGCACATGCCGCTCGTCGTGCCGCAGCCGGATCCAGCTTCCAGGTGGCAGTTTGCAAATGCCGGAGTAAATGGTGTGCGGTCCAGGAACATAGCTGTGGCGCAGCAGCAGCGCGAGCGCGCCGCGGTCCACGCCTGCGTCGAACGCCGGATGCGCGCGGAGTGCCTTGAGCTCGGAGCCGAACAGGAACGTATCGCCTTGCCAGCCATAGTAGAGCGGCTTCTCTCCGGCGCGGTCACGGGCCAGCCAGAGGGTGCACTCCCACCGGTCCCACAGCGCGAGCGCAAACATGCCGACACTGCGCCTCAGGGCCTCCTCGATACCCCATGCATTCACCGCGGCAAGCAACGTCTCCGTATCCGAATGACCGCGCCATGCAGGGGCGACGCCATCAGCCTCCAGGCGCCTTCTCAGGTCAAGGTGATTGTAGATTTCGCCGTTGTAGGCCAGGACCCACCGGCCACTTGCAGAGGGCATTGGCTGACGACCAGCGTCGCTGAGGTCGACGATGGCCAGGCGGCGATGCGCCAGCGCCACGCCCGCACCGGAATCTACCCAGACCCCCCCATCATCGGGGCCGCGATGGCGAAGGCGGTCGGCCATCGCCGCCGCGATGGCACCACTGTCCGTGCTGCTGGGGGAACGCGTCCAGAAACCAGTCAGGCCACACATGGTGTCCCTCCCTGTGCAGCGTTGCGAAGTGTTTCGGCCAGTATGGGGACGTGCAGATGCAGCGAGTAGTGCGCGACGGCGCGCTCCCTGCCGGCCTGCCCCATCTGCCGGGCGAGTTCGCGGTCGTCACGGAGCCGGCGGAGGGCATCAGTCCACTGCTCCGGCGTTGTCGCCAGGAAGCCGCAGCCCCCTTGCAGGACATCGGTGTTCGCGCCGACCGGGGAGCCGATCGCCGGGACGCCGCAAGCCATGTACTGGATCAGTTTGAACGCGCACTTCCCCCGTGCCCAGTCATCGTCCGGAAGCGGCATGACCCCCACGTCAAAGGTGTTGATGAGCTCGACCTCCGAGGCCTCGCTCCAGGGAATCTCGCACACGTCGACGCCCGCAATCGCGGGCGCCGGACCACCCACGACAACGAGCCGGACGGGCCCCTCCCGCCCCAGCAGGCTCAGCGGCTCTATGAGCTGATCCAGATAAGGCGCCGTGGAAGGGGAGCCGATCCAGCCCACCGTGTAGATTCGACTCGCCTGGCGCGGCGCCGGGACGTATCGATCCGTGTCCACGACCGTTGGCAGGAGCGTGCTGCGCGGATTCAACGCGGAGGCGTAGCGATGGAGCGTCCGGTTGCCGGCAGTGACCGCGGCGGCGTTCCGGACCACGACGTCGAACTTGCCTCCAAGCACGCGGTCGAGCACGCCGAGCCCGCCCCTGCGGTACTTCAGGTAGAACGCATCGTCGAAGTCATAGACATAGGGCGTGGACCCCAGCAGCCTCCGCTCCAACCAGCCCGGCATGAGGGGGTACAGCTCGCAGTGCAGCATCGCGACGTCGTGCCGCTGATCGCGCAGGTGGCCGAGGCGATGCAGACCCTTCGCCAGCATCCCGGCCAGCGGCAGGCGCCCACCGCTGAAGCGCCGGCGAAGGTACTCGTCATCGAGCAGCGACCTGACTTCGAGCGCGATGCCGTGCCCCGCCAGACCAGGCACGTACTGGCCAAGGCGATAGCGCGTGCTGGCCGCCAGAGGGCCGTACAACGCGAGGCCCAGGACGCGCATCACCGCTTGACCCCAACCGCGCACCAGTACGGCGCGTTGTCCGAGAAGCGGATGTCGACCAGGCCTGCCGCGACCATCATCCCCTCGACCTGGTCCCGGGTGAAACGCTGCTCCAGCGGGGTCCCGAAGCGATCCCTGGAGTCCGTCCGCATCGTGTACCAGCTGCGGCTCCGGTAGTAGGACAGGGGCACGTTCGACACGTCATACCCGAGCGCCTCCAGCAGCATCGAGGTTCGCGCCAGCGGGTAATAGACCAGCAGGGCGATCGTATCGGTGACCAGATGCTTCGGCGCTGGCGGCAGTCGCTGGACAAGGCGCCGCACGTGGTCGGAGCACTGCCACGCCAGCCGGAAAGCAGCGCCGCGGTTGTCCATGGCGTAGTACAGGTACACCAGGAATGGCGCACCCGGCTTGAGCATCGCGACACAGGAGCGGATGGCTTGGGCTGTGTCCGGAACATGATGGAGGACCCCGAGCGAGTAGCCGAAATCCTGGCTGCCTGCGGGCAGCACCCCGTCGTCCACCGACGCCTGGTGCAGGCTCACGTTCCCGACGGCGGAGAGGCGGCTGCGTGCAACGTCGATCGCCGACGATGGGTCGATGCAATGCAGGTGGCCGACACGCGGCGCCACGAGAGTTGCCCACCGGCCCGAGCCACAGCCCATGTCGAAGCCTGAAGCGCCTGCAGGAAGCGCATCCCATGGGAAGACGGAGAAGTAGTCCTGGAAGATCTTCCTTGCTTCTTCTTCCCCCATCGCCGACTGGTCGAACCTCGACCACTCGTCGCCGAAGCTTTGCACGGTGAGATCGTCGATATTTTTCTTCATCTGGCGTCGTCCAGCTGTCGATAGACCTCGGCGTACCGGGAGACGCCCTCGCCGAGCGAGAAGTGCCTATGGGCAGCGTCCCTGCAGCGCTCATGGATGTGCGGGTCGGAGGCGAGCGCGAGCAGATCGCGTACGCCGCTGGCAAGTGCGGCGTCGTCAGTGATGTCTATGGCCACTCCCACTCCAGCATCCTCGAGGATGGCCGCCATGTCCCCAACGCCGCGGTTGGCGAGGCAGGGAATGCCGCAGCCAAGGAATTCGCCCAGCTTTGTGGGCGCCGAGGCCTGTTTGGAGAACACCGGCTTGATGAAGAACACACCCGCATGCATCCGCGCCATCTGCGCCGGCACCTCGGCGTGGCTGACGCTGCGCAGCTCCACGTCGGCCAGCGATACCCCGCCTTGCTGGAGCCGCTCGCGGATGTAGTCATGCTCGTTGCGGTTGATCACCAGCAGACGCGCATCGCCCACCCGTTCGCGCAGCAGGCGGAAACTCTCCACCACGGCATCGAACAGGTACCAGGTGCCGGCCGAGCCGACATAACCCAGGACGAAACCCGGCCGGGGCGTATCCCCGGGCACGAAGTGGTCCAGATCGGCGCAGGTCGGAATGACGGTGACCGGCGGCATCCGCCCGCGCAGATAGTCGAAGCCGGCCATCTCGTCGACCGCCGCCCGGGTCAGCGACACCACGTGATCGGCTCCGAGCAGGAACCGCCGCTCGAACGCCTTCGCCACGCGGTAGATGGCGCCGTCGCGTGGCCACAGCCCGCCGTCCACCCGCTCATCTGCCCAGAAGCCGCGCATGTCGAACACGAACCGCGTGTCGGAGAGCCGCTTGAGTGCCAGGGCCATGACCCCCGGCACGTAGCTGCGGGCGTGGACGATGCCGATCCCGTGGCGCCGCACCAGCCCCAGACCGGCAACGGTTCCCACCCCGATGTCCCAGGCGGTGGCCACTGCGGAGGGGCGCTTGTGGTAACGCCGCGGATGCCAGTGGATGCCGGCGGCGCGGATGCGTGCGGCCGTCGACTCCCGCAGCGTCGCGTCCTGCCAGTCCTCGGCCTTCTCGAAGCTCAGCAGATGGATGTCCCGCTCGTCTGCCAGCTTTTCGAGATAGGCCAGCACCTGGGACTGCCCGAGCGGTTCAAGCATGCCGTCGTAGGCAATGTAGAGCAGCGGCTTCAAGCTGGCCTCCCTGCACGCCAGTCGGGCAGCAGCAGATCCAGGTATTCGTCGGCGATCTTCTCCACGGAAAAATCGCGGGCACGCGCCTTGAGCGCGGAGCGGTCGTGCGTCCCCCGCAGGGCCGCCTGCATGGCGGCCGCCAGCGCTTCGGGATCGCCGACCGGCGTCAGCGTACCGTACTTGCCACCCTCCAGAATCTCGCTGGGCCCGGCCGGGCAGTCCGTGCTGACGATCGGCACGCCGTACTCCATGGCCTCGACGATCACGTTGCCGAAGCCTTCGTAGTCGGAGGCCAGAACGAACAGATCGGCGTGGGCGTACCACGCTGACGGGTCGGCCACGTACCCGGGCATCGACACGCGGCCGTGCAATCGGAGATCACGCACCAGCGCTTCGAGGCGCGGGCGCTCTTCCCCCTCTCCAAGGATGCACAAGGTCAGGTCCGGCTCGGCCAGCCTGGCGAACGCCCGGAGCAGCAGGTCGTGGCGCTTCACCTTTTTCAGTGTCCCGACCGTCAGGACGACGCGGCCCGGTTCGCCCAGAACCCGTGGCC
This sequence comes from Luteimonas chenhongjianii, assembly GCF_002327105.1. Classification (GTDB taxonomy): domain Bacteria; phylum Pseudomonadota; class Gammaproteobacteria; order Xanthomonadales; family Xanthomonadaceae; genus Luteimonas; species Luteimonas chenhongjianii. The sequence goes on from NZ_CP023406.1 coordinate 155,761, forward strand.
TCTGCAACAACCCGGTTGGTGCCCGCATCCCGGCGGCCGGATTGTGGACCACCCGGAAGTCGCTCCGGGGAAGCCCGGACAGCGCGGCAAGCCCATCAGCGACACCCGCGGACACACCGATGCGCGCATCGGCCCAAGGATATGCGAAGCGCGTACTGCCACGCAGCACTGCCCGGTGGACCCGGCCACGACCGGCGTAGGCAAGCGAGAGCGGCGAATGCTCGCTTATCGCGACGCGGCCGCGGAACCGGACCGCGCGTGCGGCGAGAGGGGCCAGCACGGTCAACGGCCACATCGCCGCGAGCAGGGCCTGCGGCCTACGGCCGCGCAGGTAGCGGGTCAGAGGCACGAACGCGCTGCGGATCCGTGGCGCGCCGAGGTCGACGAGCGACGCCCCTTCCGGCAGCTCCTGGATCAGCTCGCCCGCCCGCCTGAGCAGCACGAATTCCACCGCGAAACCCCGCCGCAGCCAGATAGCCGCCATTTGCAGCCGCATACGCTCGGCGCCGCCAGGACCGAGATCAGGTAGAAGGATGGCAAGCGTGGCCATTATTATTCTGACTTCTCGGCCAACCAGTTGTTGCCATCCAACTTCCTAAGAGCGAATCCTGCATCCTCAAGCAACGCGCTTAAGGCATCCTTGCTGACACACCCCCGAGACCAAGCCTCATAGGCGATGAAATTTGTCTTTTTCAAGAGGCTCTTCGCGCCACGAAAGGCCTGAAGTTCGGCTCCCTCAACGTCGATCTTCATCAGTTTTACAGACGAAATGCGTTCGGCAACCGCATCCAGTGTTGTGGTTTGGACCGGAATTTCGCTACTGGTCTCGTGGCGCTCTGCACCGCCACTGATCGAGGCTTGCCCATACTTTCCGGCCTGGACCATCGCGATCACCACGTCCCCCTCCACGTCACTGATGGCATTCTTGACCACAGTGACATTGCGCAGATGGTTCATGTGGATGTGTGACTCCAATCGCTTGGCTGTGTCGGGCATCATTTCAATGCTGATCACCCGCCCGCCAGGCCCAACCAGGCGCGAGGCCAGCACCGTATAGATTCCGATGTTTGCCCCGGCATCGATGAATGCATCTCCGGGTCGAAGGACTTTTCGCGCCAGTTCCGCGATTGAATGTTCGCGCCACGGCAGAACATGCCAGAGGTCATCGGTGCGGGCGCGTAGCGAGAATCTTCCAAATCCTGGAACTTCGACGTTGGCGTCCTGCAGAAGGATAGGATCCTGCCAGTCTTGGATGTTGCACAAGCTCAAGAACGGGGCCGCCAGCGCCGAACGAATCAGCGTTAACTCATCGGCTGCGCTCTGACCTCTTACTTGCCAGAGAATTGGCAGCCAACGCACGAGACGCTGCGTGTAGTGCAGGAGCGCCCTAAGGGTGGCGCGAGCAGGGACGGGAAGGTACCGCTTTAGAGTTGCGCGCATAGAACCCTTCACCGGAATTAGTTCGCAGATTTACGCAGGAAGCCCCACACGCCCGTATCCAAGCCGAGCAAGCGCTGGCAATCACGCCACATCAATGCATTCCACAGGGCGGCAGAGGCAAGGTTGGAGTACGCCGCACCCATCATGCCGTAGTCCTTGATAAGGATCGGCGACACCACAAGCAATAGCGCTAACGCGAAAGCGGAGGCAGAGGTCACTTTTTTCTGATGGCCGGTCATGTTCAACAGCACGGCATTGATTCCAAACAGTGCATTCACTAAAGCGGCCACACAAAGTATGACCAGCGCTTGGTTTCCACTAGAAAATTCACGACCAAACACAAAAGCAAGCAACTGCTCCCCCGCAATGAAGAAGGGCAACGAAAGCAGTAGGACTCCAAGCACCATGCCGCCGGAAACTAGGGCCAGCATGCGCCGCAACTGGACACGCTGCTGCGTCGCATGCAGCTTGGCCACCAGGGGCATGCTCACTATGTTGAAGAGAGTCAGTGGCATAGCCACCAGTGCGGTGGTCGATGCCGCCACCCGGAACACCCCCACCTCCGCCACCGACACCATAGCGCCAAGAAGGAGGATTAGCAGGTGAGATTGCAACAACCGCATACCTTCGGTCATTGCCATTGGAATTGCGCTAAACCACCACTGCCTGGAGCTCGTCTCTGGCTCGTTCGCGCGCACTTTTGGCGTCATGGCACGCATCAGGAGGCGGTGGGCGACCATCAGGGAGACGGTGGCCGCAATCACGCCCAACCACATCGCCAAGGCCGGTGTCATTGGGAACAGGCCCAGCGGAACTCCAAACAACAGCAGAGAATGGAGGCCGGGACGCAGGGCGGCCTCCGCGAACTGACCTCTTATGATCTGCTGCGTTCCGCGTAGCGCAGCCGAATGTATCGACAGGAGCGCCACCACGGGAACCAGGGCGATGCCCGGCAACAACGCTTTAGCCAGCGCGCCCTGAAGCTCGCCATTCCATATCAACCAAGCAAGAAGGCACAGCCCAACGAAGGCTGCGATGGTCATGGATGCGCGCGTGGCCCATCGCAGGACGCCCCGCAGCCTTCCCCACTGCTCGTTCGCGTAAGCTGCGGCCACCTCTCGTGTCACCAACTGTGGGAAACCAAACTCCGTGGGGACCGTCAACAGCGCGATGATCGACATCGCCAAGCCATAGACGCCGTAGCCCTCTGCGCCTAGTCCACGCGCGAGCTGGACGCCGACTAGAAAGCCGAAAGCAAGACCCACGACCCGTATACCGGCGCTTCCAGTAATGGCCTTCGCCAGTGTTGGACCTAGGCTATCCCGCGCCAGGTAGTCGCGTAGTCGATTAATCAAGGCACTGGCTTCAGTAGTGCGTTAAACGGAGCGGCTGCACAGGAAGCTCTATGCTCACAGCCGCCCATCGGCGGCTTCCTTGGGCAACACGTATTTCACGTCATACAGCACGGCGCTCGGCTTGCCGTAAGCCCGGATACCAGAGGCGCCGAGAGCTCGGAACTCGTTATGCCCCACCGCAATCACGATGGCGTCGTATTCGCCCTGTCCGGGGACGCTCAGCCCTAACCCATACTCGTTCCAAGCCTCTGCTACATCCACCCATGGATCGCACACATCGACTTGCGCGCTATAACCCTTTAGCGCCGCGATTATGTCCACTACGCGCGTGTTCCGCAGGTCCGGGCAGTTCTCCTTGAAGGCCAGTCCCAGGATCAGCACGCGCGCCTGCACCGGGTTGATCCCGTTGCGCACCATGAGCCGGATCACCTGGTTCGCCACGTACCCGCCCATGCCGTCGTTGGTGCGGCGCCCGGCAAGGATCACGTCCGGGTGGTGCCCGACCTCCTGCGCCTTGTGGGTCAGGTAGTAGGGATCGACGCTGATGCAGTGCCCGCCCACGAGACCGGGACGGAACGGCAGGAAATTCCACTTGGTACCTGCGGCTTCGAGCACTTCGAGCGTGTCGATGCCCAGTTTGTTGAACAGGATCGCCAGGTCGTTGATCAGCGCGATGTTGAGATCGCGCTGGGTGTTCTCGATCACCTTCGCGGCTTCGGCCACCTTGATGCTGCTGGTCTTGTGGGTGCCGGCAGTGATGACGCTGGCATACATCGCGTCCACGAAGTCGGCTGTGGCCGGCGTGCTGCCACTGGTCACCTTGAGGATGTTGGTGACGCGGTGCGCCTTGTCGCCGGGATTGATGCGCTCGGGGCTGTAGCCACAGAAGAAGTCCCGGTTGAACGTCAGGCCGCTCCCCTGTTCGAGGATCGGCACGCACACTTCCTCGGTGCAGCCGGGATACACGGTGCTTTCGTACACCACGGTATCGCCGGCCTTCAGCACCTTGCCCAGCGCTTCGCTGGCACGGCGCAACGGCGCAAGGTCCGGGCGACGCGCGATGTCGATCGGCGTCGGCACGGTGACGATGTACACGTTGCACCCGGCGATGCCGTCCAGCTCGCTGGTGAAGACCAGGCGGACGGCTTCTGCCAGCAATTCCGGCTCCACCTCCAGAGTGCTGTCGCGGCCGTCCCTGAGTTCGGCGATGCGCCTCTGGTTGATGTCGAAGCCGACGGTGTCGTACTGCTTGCCGAACTCCACCGCCAGCGGCAGGCCGACGTAGCCGAGACCGACGACGGCGATACGGGTGTTGGCGGGGCTGGGCAGATTGGCCATTCGACTGGGATCCGTGACGCGGCGGAGGTTGCGGAAAGGTGCCGGCAGGCAACCGGGGCTAAACGGCCCGGTTGCGGACGTACCACGGCATGGCTTCACCGATGCCGGCCGCCAGACGATGGGTGGGCGCGTAACCGAGCAGACGCTGGGCCTTGCCGGTGTCGGCCTGGCTGTGGCGCACGTCACCGGCGCGGAATTCCCGGTAGCACGGCGTGGCAGCCAGCGCGACACCGTGCTCCACGAGGTTGTCGCGCAGCAGGGCGAACAGGTGATTGAGCGTGGTGCGATCGCCCACGGCGACGTTGTAGACCGCGTTTTGCGCCTCCGCGTTGGCCGTCGTTGCGGCCAGCAGATTGGCCTGCACGGCATTGGCCACGTAGGTGAAGTCGCGACTGGTTTCGCCATCACCGTTGATCCACACGACCTCGCCCCGGAGCAGCGATCCCGTCCATTTGGGGATCACGGCGGCATATGCGCCGTCCGGGTTCTGGCGCGGCCCGAATACGTTGAAGTAGCGCAGGCCGATGGTGTTGAAGCCGTAGTTCCCCGCGAACACGTCGGCGTACAGCTCGTTGACGTATTTGGTCACGGCGTATGGACTGAGCGGCTTGCCGATGCGCTCCTCCACCTTGGGAAGCGCCGGGTGGTCGCCGTAGGTGCTGCTGCTGCCCGCGTAGACGAAGCTGCGCACCCTCGCATCGCGCGCGGCCACGAGCATGTTGAGGAAGCCGCTGATGTTGGCGGCGTTGGTGTTGGCAGGGTCGGCAAGGCTGCGCGGCACGCTGCCAAGCGCCGCCTGATGCAGCACATGCTCCACACCCTGGCAGGCGCGGGCGCAGTCCCCGGGGTCGCGGATATCACCCTCGATGAAGGTGAAACGCTCCCACTGTTCCGGCGTCACCAGCCCCTGCACTTCCTCCAGGTTGTGGCGGAACCCGGTCGCGAAGTTGTCCAGGCCCACCACACGCTGGTCCAGCTTCAGCAGGGTTTCCAGCAGGTTGGAACCAATGAAACCGGCTACGCCGGTGATCAGCCATGACCGCGGATGTTCCGGCAGGACTTTACGAAGGTGCTGGTAAGCAGTCATTGCGGGCAAGCGTCCTGTTCAGCGGTGATGCGGACCATCGGACGTGTTGTGTACGCGGCTCCAGGTGGAGCCCTGTGCATGGATGCGTGACAGTCATCCGCTCATGACCACCCCGGGGCGCGCGAACGAGGCGGAAGCCGCGATGCCCGCCAGCGCTGCAGCGATTGCCAACAGGGCGGGCGTACGCATCGGATAGTCCACCAGCGAATGCGCGAGGACGACGAGCAGCCCCAGCAATGCGGACTGGCTCAGCATGCGATCACCCGGCGGCTGCCGCTGGATGGCGACGAAGGTCGCCACCAGTAACATCGCGCCCGCCAGCATCAACGCGATGGCGACGAATCCCGCTTCCAGCGACCACTGCAAATATTCGTTATGTGCGTGATTGACGTACTCGCTCATCAACAGGCTGCGCGGCGCCTCCTGCTCGAAAATTGGGACATAACTGCCCACGCCACCGCCCAGCGGCGAGAAGCGGGTGGCGAGTTCACTGGTGGCAGCGCGCAGCGGCGCGCGCAGCTCATCGACAGCATCGACCCGCATCCAGCGCAATGCCGTCAGAAGCCCGGCGATGGCCACGGCCAGACCCCCGGCCAGTGCAAGCCGGCCGCGACGCGAGCCGCGCCAGTGCGGCCACTGCAATGCAACCACCATGCCGAGCGCGAGGATCACAAGCACGATGCCCGCACGCGAGCCGGTCAGCGGCAAGGCGGTGAGCGAAAGCAGCATCGCGACCACGCAGGCCAGCACGGTCAGCGCGCGCCGTGGGCGGCCCGGTTGCCAGTTGACCAGCGCATGCGCGGTGCCCGCACATGCCAGCGTGGCGGCGATCACCAGCAACGTGGCCTGGTGATTCGGATTGGCGAAGAAGCCGTTCATCGCCGGCGCCCACTGCGGGTAGGGGTTGAGCACGCTTTCCTGGGGGGCGCCGAGCTGGGCGACGCCGAGCAGCAGGCTGGCCATCGCAAGTCCCACGACCGCGGCCAGGACGGCGCGTTGCCCACGCGTCCGCAGGCTCAGGGTCAGCACAAAAACCGCCGCGGCGGGGAGGAGCGACAGCATGGCGGCCGTGACGGCGCCCGGGGCCAGGGACCAGCGGGCCGACTGGGCAACGCCCAGTGTGGCCAGGTCGGCATTCAGATCGCGACGCCCTTCGCCACCCCAACCAGCGGGCAGAGGAAGAAGTTGCAGCAACGGAAGTACCGCCACCAGCGCGAGCAGGGAGAGCCACGCGGTGGGCACCGCAGCGAATGCGGTATCCAGCCAGCGCCACACTCCCCATGCCAACAACGGCACTGCCATTGCGGCGGCCAGATCAAGACCAAGACCGGCCTGCTGCGAGCTTCCGCCGCCAAGCAGGGCCACCGTCAGCAGAGCGCAGACGGCGCCCGTGGCGGCGACATCGCCAGCGTCAATGGCGACATGCGAAGTGTCCATTCGGCGCATTGCCTCCCCCTAACGAAACGGGACGGCTGCAATCCCGTCCCGTTGGCTCACGACATGGGGTGCGTCAGCGGCTGACCGGCGGCGGCGGCGCCCCCCGTAGCGGCTCCTGCGGCGGATCCGAATCGTCCAGAGTGCCCTCGGCGATCGCCACGATGGCTGCCACGCTGCCGCCAATGATACCAACGGCGCCCCATTCGACCCCGCTCGCACCCACAGGCCCGTAGACATTGCTCCTGCTCGCATTGCCCCCGCTCGCCGCGGCGACGCATGTGGAGGGCACGCTGTACACGCCCGCGGAAGACAACGGCTGCGAGCAGCCATTGGGATAGACAAGCGTGGCGCGACTGCCTTCCGCCAGCATCACGCGGCTCCCAGCGGGAACCTGGGTGCCGGAGGCCGCGGGAGTGAACTCACCGCCCTGGCTGATCATTGCGCTACCGGAGTCGACCTGAAGCGTTGGCGCACTTTGGCCTTGGGCAATGGCCGGCGCCGTCGCCACAGCGCACAGAAGTGCAGCGAAAAATAGAGGCTTGTTCATATGACGTCCTTCCGAATTTGGGGGGAGCATGCGACCGGACAGTTCGGTATTGAGCATAGGCCTCCCCGCCGTGCATAGCAACGCCTTATCGAAAAAAAACACGAATAAAATCAGTCAGATATGTGATTTCTGCGTGCATTTAATGTGACAGCGGCGCCGGTCCGAGCGGTTTCTCCTATTCATCGCCAGGCATCGACCAGCAGAGTTAATAAAAAAGCTCCAGCGGGATTACGGTCTGGCTGCTGGCACGATCCGCACGTCCGTGACCATCAGCTCACCACGCAATGCCTGCGCGACCCCGCGAGACGCCGGATTGACGAGTCGCAGCCATTGGCCGGTGCAGTGGTCACCCTCCGGCACTTCGAACTCAAGGCTGAAGTCGTTCCATGTCCTGGACTCGCGCACGCGGGCTCCGTCCGCGATACGGGTGCGGTTGTCGCCACAGGTGAGCGTCCATTCCAGTCCACGACTGGCGCGCAGATCGGCGGTGCGCATGCGCACGCGCAGCACATGCGGGCCTGGTGCCAGCAGCAGGGGTTGCTCGAGCCCGACGGCGGCAACAGGTCGGCCCAGGAAGGTGAAGCGCATGGCGTGACCGCCGGTCGTCGCCACGCGCTGCGCCACGACGCCGGGCGTGCGACGAAGATGCCAGTCGAAGCCGACCGACGTGGGCGCGTTGGCGAAGGCGCCGTTCCAGGGTTGCGGCACGCGTTCCGGCAGTCCGGGGAGCGTGCCAACCCAGGCGGCATAGGCCTCCCCCCAACGCCCGCCGCGGATCAGCCCGGCAAGCCAGCGTGCGACATCCGACTGGTCGAGCTGGCCGTGGCGCCCGAGCGCGCCGTGCAGGGTATCGAGCGCCCCGGGAGGGCCATCGCTCTCCAGATATCGCAGCAAGCGGCCACGCCACTGCGGGCGGTCGACGAAGTGACGTGCAAGTGCGTCCGCAAAGTCCGGATCGGCGACGAGCTGCCCGAGTGCTGCCATTGCCGCATCGCGATAGCGCGGCGAGACGGTCATCAATGCATCCAGCTGGTCAGCCGCGCTGGCGTAGTCACCATGTCGCAGGGCGTGGACGGCCAGCCAGCTGCGCACGTGGGCGTCGCGCGGCGCACGCCGTACCGCGACCTCGTAGCGCGCCAGGACCTCGGCCGGCGTGCCGGTGTCGGCAAGCGCTGGCGCGAGCAGCGCGAAGGCTTCGCCGCGCAAAGGCTCACGCGCCAGAACCTGCCGCGCCAGCGCGGCGGCCTGTGCCCGCTCGCCCGCTGCGAGATGCGCGCGTGCGCGGGCGAGGGCCGACTCGAGCGCGTCGGCGGCACCCCGTGTTGCGAACAACCACAAGGACAGGCTTCCGAGACTCAACACGAACAGGACGAACACGATCCTGCGTGCCATTGTCATCGCGCCGGCTCCAGCTGCACGGTCGCCACCTGCCAACCGTCCAGTCCGCGCTCCAGGCGTACCTGCATCAGTCCCGTCTCCAGCGTGCTGCCTGCATGTTCCAGCTGGTAGGCCGTGTTGAGGGTGGCGACGTCGCTGCCGAGGAGCCAGTTGGGGGTGTCGAGGGAGAGCTCCGCCTGATGGATGCCCGTCACCCGTGCCTCCAGCGCCGTGCGCAGTTCACGCGCGCTGCGCTCCACTTCTGGGCCACGCCAGCTGGGCGGCGCGACCTCGGGTGACGCCAGGTACTTCGCCAGATGCGCGACCGCGGCATCGGCTTCGCGCAGGAGCTGGAGCGGATCGGGTGGAACCATTTCGGGCTCATCCGCCACGACCACATTCTCCAGAGTCGCCGCAGGCTCGACATAGGCGATCAGTGGCAACGCCTCCAACGTAACGTCGAGTCGCGCGCCAGCCTCGATGTCATCTGGCTGCTGTGGATTCGTCGCGTTGGACTCGAGGGGTCGGGCCGTTGCGTAGTCGTCGAGAATCGGGGCGATTGAGAGGGGCGCCAGGGGTGGCGAAGCATGGGTGGGCGACAGGGAGGCGACCCGCCGGCCCGGCTGGTCAGGGTCGGTCTGTTCACGGGAGACGGGCGCCGCGGTCGTCTCTACGGCGGGCGCCCCCACTGCAGTCGGAGCGATCGCTCGCTGTACCGCCGTGGCGGGCGGATCCCGGTGGTCAACCCACCGGTCGCCGCGCACGGCGAGCCAGGCCAGCAGCAGACAGAGCAGACCAAGCAGCAGGACCAGCCACGGAGCAAGCCGCGACCCGGGCTCGTCGACATCGGATAACGAGGTGACGCCGGCGGCAGGCAGCCGTGCCCCGACCGGACGGCTCCGCGGCCCGACGACCGTGGTGGCCAGCATGTCGTCGTAGCTGCGCCGCAGCACCGGCGTGCGCACCTGGTTCCAGGCCTGGTTGACCCGATGCGCGAAGGTGGTTTCCCACGCCAGCGCGCCCGGATTGTGGTCGGGATGCAACCACCGCAGCAACAGCCGGTGATGCCTTCGCAGCAGCGAATCGGCGGCGCCCGCATCGGCACCAAGGATGCGATACGCATCGCTGCGATCGGTGAACAACACCTGCTGCACGAAGAACCGTGCGGCTTCCTGCAGGTGACCGGGGCTGGCACGCATGCGCCCGGCCGCCGACCGCTGCGCGGCGACGGAGCCCGACGCCACTTCGAGCAGCTCGGTCATCCCATCCGGCAGCGGGCGCCCTTGCAGCACGCGGCGATGTGCGGGAGACCGCAGCAGCCCCAGCGCAAGGTCGAGCGCCTCTCCGCCTGCGGTCATCGCACTGCTCCTGCGTCAGCCCTTGCCGATCTTCGGCGTCGTGCCATAGGCGTAATAGGACTCGTAGTTGTAGCCGTAACCGGCCACCTTGGCATCGTAGTGAGTCAGCACGCCGCCGATGATGTGCGCACGTGCGGCGGCCAGGCGCTTGATCGCGGCCTGGGCCGTCTTGATCCGCGTCTTACCGGAGTTCACCACCAGCAGGGTGCCATTCACGACATTCGACAGGATCGGCGCATCGGCGATGCCGAGTACCGGCGGGCCATCGATGATCACCTGGTCGTACTTCTCGGCCGCGGTCGTGAGCATCGACAACAGGCGGCTGCCCGACAGCAGTTCGGCGGGGTTCGGCGGCAAGGGGCCGGCGAGGATGACCTGCAGGTTGGCCTCGTCGGTGTCGCGTACCACTTCCGAGATATCCGCCGCGCCGGCGAGCAGACTCGACAGGCCCTGTTCGGCGCGAACGCCCATCACACGATGGAGCGAAGGATTGCGCAGATCTGCCTCCACCAGCAGCACACGCTTGCCGAGCTGGGCGAAGTTGCGTGCGAGCGTGAGCGCGGTGACCGACTTTCCTTCGGCGGCGCTCGCGCTGGTCACCAGCAATACCTTGGGCACGCCGTGATCGGTGGAGAACTGCAGCGCGGTGCGGACCGAGCGGTAACTCTCGGAGAACGCGGAGCGGGGGTCGGCGATGGCCTCGGCAACGTTGCCCTTGCGGACATTCGGCACCACTCCCAGCAGGGGCAGGCGCAGGTGCTGCTCCAGGTCCTCCGGACTCTTGATGGTGTCATCCACGAATTCGAGCGCGAAGGCGACCACGACGCCGAGTATCAGGCCGAGCAACGTGCCGATCGCGAGGTTGAGCAGCAGGTTGGGCTTGTAGCGCCCGGTGGGCACCATGGCGCGGTCGACGATGGACACGTTGTTGGTGCCGACCCCTGCGCCCGCCGCTACACCGACTTCCTTGTAGCGCTGCAGCAGGCTGTCGTAGAGCTGGCGGTTGGTGTCGGCTTCGCGCCGCAGGATGTTGTAGTCGATCGAGCGGTTGTCGACGTCGAGCGTTCGCGTGCGCAGGGTGTTGAGCTGGGACACCAGCATGTTCTCCCGGGACTGCGCGGCGCCGTATTCCGCCTGGATCGAAGCACGCACCGAAGCGCGCTCCTGCCCGATCTGCCGGTCGACCTCCTCGATCTGTCCCTGCAGCGCCTGCATGCTCGGATACTCCGGCTTGTAGGTCTGGAGCTGCTGCTGGTATTGCGCGTTGAGCGTTGCACGCTGCTGCTGCAGCACGTTGAGGATCGAGTTGCTGATGGCGCCGGCCGGCAGCGCCCCGCCACCCGACACCTGGCTCCACGCCGCCTGCGCGCGGATGCGGTCGTCCTGGGCGGCGGCCAGCGCCTCGTTGAGCGCGCCGAGGTTCTGGCTCTCCAGGCTCTGTCCGCCCTCACCACTGGCGACGATGTTCTCGCGCGCCGCGAAGGCGACCAGGGCGCGCTCCGACTCCTCCAGCCTGCTCTTCGCCAATGCGAGTTGCTCTTCCAGGTAACGGCTCGCATAGGACGACGCATCGAACTTGCGCTCGATGGCATGGGCGATGAAGCCATCCGCGACTGCATTCACCACACGCGTGCTGAACGCGGGCAGCGTCGAGTCGAAATGCACGCGCACCAGTCGGGAATTGCGCACCGGCTCGACCGTCAGGCCCTCGCGGACGATCGCAACCGCCTGTCGAAGCGCGGCGAGCTGATCGGCTTCCGCCTCGGGTTCATCGGCATCGCTGTCGGCAGCGTTCGCGCGCGGACGTAGCACCGCAGTGGCGCGTTGCCACCAGCCGGTGGCATCCAGACGTTCAATCGTCGCAGCGTCGATCGCCAGTTCGTTGGCGACGCGCTCGGCGAGGGAACGACTCCGCAACAGCTCGTACTGCGTGGTCAGGAAGTCCGGCGCCGCGGCCTCGGCGTTGCCGACCCCCTCCACCTGGAGGATCTGCACCGATTCCCGATCGATCTGCAGCACTGCGGTGGCCCGATAGATCGGCGGCATCATCAAAGTGACGATCAGCGCCAGCGCGACCACCGCCGCGAGAATGCCGAGTACCAGCCAGCGGCGCTTCACGAGGAGGTGCCAGTACGCGACCAGATCGATCTCTTCGCTGTCCTGGCTGCGCTTGTCGTCGAACATGTCCACCGCAACCGAACGGGGATCACTCGACTGCAGCGATCTGTTGACGTTGGTCGGCCGTTTGCGGCCGTCGTCGTCGGGTGGAATCGGAAGCTGATCGTCATCCATTGCCGTTCCTCGTGAATCGGTTCAGAGGGCAAAAAACAGGCCGAGTGCTGGAACCACGCGCAGAAACTCGCGGAAAGCGGACTTGCTGCCGGAGCGTTCGATCACGATGACGTCATCGCCATAGATCTGCGGGTCGGGCATGTCGCCGCGCCGCACGGCCGCCACGTCGAAGGCCGCCGCCATGCGCTCCCCGTTGACCTCGCGGAACAGCACCACGCCTTCCAGATCGGCGAATTCATCCAGGCCCTCCGCCATCGCGATGGCCTGCAACAGGCTCGTGCGACCCGTCAGCGGATAGATGCCGGGCTTCTTGACCGCCCCCTCGAGCGTGACGCGCTGGCTGGTGTACTCCTTGACGAAAATGCTCACCTGCGGGTTCTGCAGATAGCCTTCGGCGTAGCGGCTCCCAAGTTCCTGCTCGAGCTCGGGAATGGTGCGGCCACCCGCCATCACGCTGCCGACCAGCGGCACGTTGATGAGCCCATTGGAGTTGACGCGGGCCTGATGCTTGAGTTCTTCCACCCCGAACACGCTGATCTCCAGCAGGTCCTGGGCACCGACCCGGTAATCGGTCGCGCCCTCGTAAGCCCCCGAGGCGGTGGTGGTATCGGGCGGCGGCAGCACACGTCCCATCTTCTCGTTGTGCGCGGCACGGTTCGAAGATGCGCACGCGGACAGCGCGAGGGCGAACAGCAACGCCAGCAGACCTCGGGACATGCCTTTCATCGAACACCTCGAAGGGATCGGGGGGTATCAACCGGTACGCAGGAACCTGCCCAGAAAGCCACGCCGCGCGGGGGGCGCCGCTGGCGCCTGCAGTGGCGGCAGCGCGTCGGGCGGGCGGTTATCGAGGATGCCGGAGGGCCGGGTCTCCACCATATGCACGGCCTCCTGCGGGCCGACCAGCTTTTGAGCTGCGTCGCGCGCCTCGGCCAGAAGCGGCGGGCGACGCCTCGGATCGTGGGCATCCGTTGCCAGGATGTGGCAATGGCCTTCACCGACAAAACGATCCGCCCAGTATTTCGGCCGGCGCCCGTGCCGCCCCGTGAGCGCGCCCGCGGTCACCTGGATCCAGGCGCCGCGGCTCGCGGCCAGAAGGAACGTCTCGTAATGCTGCTCGACCCACGACAAGCGCTCCGGATGCGTGATGACCGGGACGATTCCCGCAGTCAACAGCGCGAAGAGCGTGTCGTCGAGCCGCGGGGGTGCAACGTGGTGCGGCGGTTCGAACAACAGGTAACGCGAACCGGCCAGTGTCGAAATGCGTCCGCTGCGGACACCTTCGATCAGGCCGTGATCGAGATGCACGTCCGCCCCTTCCACCAGACGAAGCGCGATGCCCTCGCGATCGAGCTCGGCCTGCAGGGCGAGGATTGCGGCGCGGATGCCCGGCCCGGTGTTTTCGTAAAGGCCCGGGTAGATATGGGGGGTGCATGCGGTGACCCGGATGCCGTCCGCCACGGACATGCGCGCCATTTCGAGCGACATGGAAAGGCTCGTCGCCCCATCGTCGATGCCGGGGAGCATGTGGCAGTGCAGATCGAACATGAATGGCCATCCGCAGCCCGCGTCAGCCCATCATGGGGTCGGCATGAAAAAGCGGGGTGAACGCGGCTGCGAGGACCTGTTCACGATGGACCGCCAGCTAGGCGTGCTCAAAGCTGATCTACGTCGCGCTTGCTGCCGCGTGCCGTAGGCCGCGGCTTCGTCACGACCGTGCGCCGTGCGGTGTCAAGCCCGGGGCCGACGGAGGCCTGATCGGTGTTGAACCGCCTGGCAGTTGCGATACGCCACGACGCCTGCGGGATGAGGCAGTCCACGGGCGCCCGGTGACCTGCCGGCCTCTGCAGAGTCGCCCACCTCGGATGCTCGGCGACTGCCCGCTTCCCTCTCGGCGCTGCGATGAGTCGATGACAGCAGCAGGTCGAACTGCAGCGCGGAGACACTGGCCCGGCTTGCGCCTCAGTTGTTCCGACGCGTCGCGCGCGAAGAACCCGGTTTGCCGAAGCTCGAGGATGGTCGCGGTTCGCGAGCTGTGATCTCACGAACTCCTCCGCGATCGCGGCAGATCACCGGCGGCATCGGCGTGCATGCAGTTGGCGCGCAACCATGCCGGAGTCGATGGACATGGCTCCTACAATGGGCGGACCTGTAGAGGACTTCATACGTGAAAATCGCCAGCTGGAACGTGCAGTGAGGAATCACGAGAATTCAGGATGTCTCACGACGACGACATAAAGCGTTTTAACTCAGTCGCTTAAGTCGGCTACTTAGCTCAGCGGGGTCCAAGAGAAGTCACTGCATCCAATTCGCGTGGGGGTATCCCTGGGGGTATTCTGGAGGCCCCAATGCTGGCTGCCCACCATGCTGACCGCCGTCCAGATCAACGCGGCCAAGCCCACCGCCAAGGCCTACAAGCTGTCCGACAGCGGCGGCCTGTACCTGCTCGTGCAGCCCACAGGCGCCAAGCTCTGGCGCTACAAATTCCGGCTCGGAGGCGTTGAAGGGCTCGACGCGCTCGGAAGCTACCCCGAGGTGTCACTGGCGGAAGCACGCAAGGCGCATGGCGAATCCAGGCGGCTAGTCGCAGAAGGCATCAATCCGGTGCTTGCCCGGCGGGAGCGCAAGCAGGCCCTGATCCAGGCCACCCTCGTGCGCGAGAAGGGCTCGTTTGATGCAGTCGCCGCCGACTGGAGGGCCGCCACAGCGCACGGTCTGCGGCCCTCGACCATCAGGCAGCGGGAGCGGGAGCTCGCCAAAGACCTGCTTCCGAAGCTCAGGGCCCGGCAGATCAAGGACATCACCCGGGTCGAGATCACCAACCTGCTGAAGGCGATCGAGAAGCGGGCTCCTGAAGTCGCGCGCAACCAGCGCAACCACCTGTGGGGCATCTTCGAGTACGCCATCGACAGTGGCCTGGTGGACGCCAACCCCGTCCCGTCGATTCGCGTGCTCAAGAAGCGCGCCCAGGAGAACCACCCCGCACTAACTCCGGACGAGATCGGCGCCTTCCTGCGGGATCTGGATGATCGCAGCCGCCTCAACGAACAGACGCGGATCGCCATGCTGTTGGTCATCCTTACCGCCTGCCGCAAGAACGAGATCATCGGCGGCAGGTGGGAGGAGATTGACCTCGAGGCAGGAGAATGGGAGATCCCAGCCGAGCGTATGAAAAACAAACGACCGCATTGGGTGCCGCTCTCGAGTCAGGCGATCGCGCTGCTGAAGCAGCTGCGGGAGTTAGCTCACGGCAGCTCCACCCTCCTCTTCCCGAACCGCCGCGACCCCAAACGGTCGATGGCCAACCGCACGCTCAACGCGGTCATGGAACGACTGGGATACAGCGGCAAAGGGACACCCCATGGCATGCGTGCCAGTTTCAGCACCCATTTTAACGGTAACAACGAGGACCCGGATGTGATTGAGCTTTGTCTAGCTCATACCACGATGGGAAAGACACGCGCGGCCTACAACCGCCATCAGTACAAAGACGAGCGAAGAGAACTGCTTCAAGCGTGGGCAAACTGGCTGGACAAGCAACGCAAATCTCGCGATTGAGTCATGCGGTCCGGCCCTAGATCAATTTTGCCAATCCATCCACGATAAAGTGCTCAGACGATCGAAATAACTAGTCGCCTGCCGCCGAACGCCAAGCTTCGTCAAAATACGCATCGCAATCGGGACAGATGACATTCGTAACTTGCTCAGCCAATGTCTCGTGATATGTCAACTGGGTGCCATTCTTGAACAGCGGTCGTGAACAAACGTAGCAATGCGTTCGAATAGATGAGCCCTTGCATGCCCCGCATAGGAGAGTCCAGCTCACCCCCTTCTTAGTTTTCTTACCTCGTGTGGAGCCAGGCCCAAGGGCCTGGCCGCAATGCACACAAAGCCCCGAGGCTTCCCATTGTCCGTCGCGTACCGTTTGCGGCTCGGGCGTGGCTTCTTGCAACGCCATGCACAACAGACGCTTCACGTTTTCCGAAGCTGCACGGCGTGACGTTCCAGCACGCATCTGGATCCAACCTCTGCGATGCGCGTGGCGCGCCCCATAATCACAATGAGAACCCCAGCCCAATGGCGACGCTCGAGGATGGACTGTCGAGCTACAAGGTTGAAGGATAAAAACTCTGGCATTTGGCACAGCCTCGGCGTACATCTTCTGTTCGATGAGTGAATCCAGCTCGCTACTAGGGCCCTGAAGAGGCCACGAAACGCGGAACTTGGCGTCCAGTACCAGACCGCTGGTATGCGGCTGCTGCGAAAGAGAATCTCGTGTGCTCACCCAGATCAATATATCAGGCCGAAATCCAAGCTTGGTCACACATTGATAGCCAACGGTAATCGCCGTTTCCAGGTCCGTTCGGACAAACTTGAATCGCACATTGTGGAGCCCGCCAATCGACGCCTTGACCAATCGCTCGGCCCACCCAGGCTCGCCAATGAACAGCAAGTCTTCTGTGAGCACCATGCACACCCTGAGCAGGCACCACTTCTCATAGATGTCGCTGGCATGCAGGATGCCGATTCGTCTGAGCCCGTCGAGCGCACCAGGGTCGAGCCCCCCCGCACGAAACAAGGCCTCAGCCTTGCTGAATGCGCGGAGGCACGAGGCGTAGTTTGGATTAGAGACGTAGAGCATCCCCATCGGAAACAGGGAATCGCTTCCAACGCCCATGGAGGCAAGGGATGCGTCCAGCAACTTCAACTTTCCTAGGATTCGCTCAATCTCACTCAGGGCCATTCCATTCGAAGTGATCTGCGATTGAGCCGCTTTTGCACGACGCCTTGAAACCTCAGCTTCCTGAGCCAATTCGCGCCGCTCTGACGCTCCGATTGGTACGAGCCATTTGTTCTCCACCAAATTTGCTCGGCGGCTCGCTCGGTGCTCCAGAACGGACGTGTGAGCCGTGACCTTGATGACGGACGTAAACTTCAACCTCAGGAAACTCTTGCCCTTCTTGTCAGTCTCCTCTTGCGATGTAGCTACGCCTTCAAAGGTGAAATGCTTTCCCACGTGCAGCACTGTGCCAACTAGCCTTGCAACCTGGTCTGGAAGGTGGACAACCCGATACGCGAGCGGGTGTTGCGGGTCCCTCGGTCCTCTATCAGCACGCTCGTAGAAAAATCCGTTACTCCTTCCATACGGACCGCCAAGGACTATTTCAAATGCCCGGATCTTTGCACCTTCTGGCACATCGTCCCAAAGCGAGTTTTGCAAAGCGGCGAGGCGGGAGGCCAGTGACTCGGTTTGGGCGTCGAACAGAGCCTGATCCACCGTGCGGCAGGTGGCGGCAATATTCTCTTGTGCACGTTGCTCTTCCTGGTCACTTAGATCCCGCAGGAAACGGTTCCCTGTCGACACACCGGTAGCCCATGCTTCGGCCCAAGTAATACAAAGTGCAAGCGTGTGGCGTAAGTACCTATTCTCAGGCGTGTCTGCAGACTCGTGCCGCACCCTCCCCGGCAGCGATCGAGCACCAGGGTTGACTGCGTACCGACGGAAGGTTGCTGCAGTTACGCGCAACCTACTTATCGGTACCTCATCCACGGTCTCGCGGATAGCGCCGGCGGGAGACGCGACGATCCGACTGGCAGCCTCCTCTAACGAACTAAGAGCCTTCACCAACTTCTCGCTGCCGACTTGTACTCCACCTAGCGCGGTAGCCCCTGCCGCGTCGTTAACAATCATCCATAGAAGGCTCCCGGTGAAGTCATTCACGTAGGCCTGGATGTCAGTACTTCCCGCATCGGACAGGCGGTTGCGGACGCGCAGTAGCTCTCCGCCAATCTCAAAGACAAACTCACCCGCACTGCGCCGCAGTTCGCTCACATGACGCCTGCTCGCGGGCTCCCAGCCGTCGCTGAGTACCCACCATTCATCGTTGCTAGCCGGATCTGCGATCGGGAGCAACGGTCTCCGCGTGACACCCGACAGCAGAACGGGAGGCGACCCAACTTCTGCTGCGGGTCCCACTCCAAGCTTTAGGCCAACCCAGGCGTAGCGATCTTTGAAGATCATCGTCTCTGCGACGTGTTCGTCGCCGCTGCGTTCGATGGAAATCGGCGCTGGTGCCGACTCCACTTTTCTAGCGCTAGCCGGATTCCGCCAATCGATGGAGAGGTAGCGCAGCTCGAAAGACGGTGACATCAACGCGCCCAGAAGCTCGCAATTCCATGGTTGGCCTCTGCACGCACCCGCATCTGCTCTAGGCGTTCGTTGGCGCCATCCGTCACCTGATCGCCTTCGAGCTGGAGCTTCTCTTCGATGGACTCCGCCATCCGCCTCAGCAAGTCTCCTCGCTTCTCCCCACTTGGCGCAGTCCTAGCCACGTCCACAACGAGTTTGGGCAGCACCTTGTGCATCAGCACGTTGTTCAGCGCAGCGGCTGGGCCCAGGCCACAATCCTGAGCCTTTTCCAGGTAATGCGCGGATTGACGGATAGCACGCAGGCCAAACTCGACCCCCAAAGGGTCCAAAAATTTGCTGGAAAGATGCGCCAACCAGGCTACTTCTGACTGGCTTCTATCAAACGGTGGGTAACTAGCGCGCACGCCAAGATCAGTTGCGCGCATCCTCACCGGAAGCGTGGTGTCAAGGTCAAAATCGACGAGCGAATTCTCTTCCTCCTGCCAGTCTACGAGAACAGGATTCAAGAATCGCAGAACGTGCACCCGGTCCAGTATCTTTGGCGAGAGGTAATGAGTCGTCTCGTCCACGTTGATAGCACCGATGATCCATACGTTGGACGGGTAACGGAAGCCAGGTGGAATTCTGATAAGCGTCGAAACAGAGCGACGCAGCCGAGCGTGATGCGATAGCAGCGTATCCGACTCTTGGAATCCGGCCAGCTTACGGAGTTGATGACTCGCCTCGTCGTTCAGGAGGATGTCCTCCAAGGTCGCATCCTGGCCTAATCCAGTACGACTCCGCGCCTCCTGTTCCAACGTTAGGAAGAGGCGGTTATCTAGCGCAGTCTGCTGCTCCTCGTCGGTGCTATACAGATGAATCCAAGGCAGTGAGTCCCTGGATTCCAACAGGCTAAGGAAATCTGCGAAGTAGTACTCCACTCGCGCCAAGTTCATCTCGTCCAGACAAATGAAGTGTGGCACACCAGGATTCCTAGACGCCTCCAGCAGTGCTGAAAGAAACTGCGTTGGGTGGAAGCGCTTCTCAATGGGGTTGTAGTAGCCAAGCAGGTCCTCGGAACTGGTCCAGTTCGGCTTCACTGGCACCACCGTGCACTTGCCTCCGAGCGCCTCGGCCACTGACTTGACCAAACTGGTTTTGCCAGATCCCGAGTCGCCTGCGAGCACAATCAAGTCATTCGTACGCAGCAACGCCAAGTAATCTTGCAGCTGTGCTGACGTGTAGTGCATCCCTCGCCTCCAGAGGTAGGACTGCACGTAGGACGCTAGCTGCTTCCAATTGGCTCCTAGGTCCTCGCTGAAATCATGTCCGGAACGCTCGTCGACCTCTGTCTCGGACGGAAACAGGCGCGTCATGTCAGCTGGATCTATCAGCCGCAACGCCACCATCCGCTCGCCCTTTGCCTTGATCAGAGCCTCCAGCTCAGTCAGCTTCTTGTCCAACTCCGCTCTCCTCTTGGCCGCGCACGCATCAATCGCGTCAACCTTGGCGCCGCCTTCTCGCAGCTGACGCTCGAGTTGGGCGATGGCTTCTGCCAACGTTTCTTCTGTGGTCTTAGCTTCCGCCAGCTGCGCGCGGACGTTGTTCAAATCATCTTGAGCCGCACTGGTGTCACGCCGCAGCTGTGCGTCGATGGCTCGGCGCGCAAGATCAGTAAGGAGCACCGCGGAGTTGCCCTCCATCTGGTGCACGCCCCACTCCTTTGGCACCCGATCCAGGGGTAGCATCGTCCCAGCTCGGACACTGCACGCGAGCGGGTCATCCCGCTCCTGACGACGCTCTCGCGGTGAACATTCGAGGGCGGCGATGGCATATTCCACGTCGCCACTTCTTGTTAGCAGGCGCTGCAGCTCTTGGGGCGGAATGAAGATGCCTTCATGCACGCGGCTGTTCTGCGAAGGCGCAGGTAGCCGACGGCCACTTTTGGGATGATGCAGGTCCCTAAGGAAGCCATATCCGCCTTCCATGCGGTTGACGCGCCCGATTACGCACAGCTCTCGCATCCCGCCCTGGTCCCACTGCGCCCCCAGAAACGCCATGACCTGCGCCTCAGGCCACGCGAACGAAGGCGATGACTCTAGCAGTGCATCGACATCGCCCGAATCCCCTGAAGGGCCCACTTCTTTCACCATCATCCATCGTCCGTTGGGCTACTGATGCCACGGCAGACCGCCCACGGCTTTCGCACCACCTATAAAGCTGCGCATAGTTACTTCCAGCGCTGTCAGCTGACAGGGCGCCTGCTTGGCCCTCAACCAGACGCCGGCAAGAGCCCCCCTGGCTCAGCTCCACGATAGCGGCTACGCAGCAGCTCCGCCGCCTGCCGAAGCGCCTCGTACTGCTCCCGCCTCGCCCGTCCCTTGGAAGCAAGCCAGCCGGAGCCCACGCCCGCCAGCAGGCCCAGCCACCACGTCTGGGTCACAACCATTGCTACCTTGGCAGCAGCGCCCGCAGCGCCCACTCGCGCGCCCCTGGAGCCCAGCTGACTGGCTCGCTCAACCCAGGTCATCTTGGGATCCAGCATCAGCGAGAGGCTGATCACAGCAAGGCCCAGTACCGACGGCATCAGGTCGCCCAGACCGAACTCCACGCTCCCGGCCGCAGCCTGCTCCACTGCGGTCTGGAGCGAAGCTTCGGTGATGCCACTGTTGCTCACACGCTCCGCCATGCCCATGGCAAGCAGCTGCGCGTGGACCTCGCTGGTCGACACCACATCAATGCCCGGATAGCGCTCCAGCGCGTCCAGGACGTACTGCGCGGACTCGGTCGCCTTGGCCTGGACCGCATCCACGATCTGGCCCTGCTCATCCAGGATGCGGATGTCCCACCCGGACTGCGTGGCGGATCCCGCCAGATCGGCGTGCAGGCCGTCGGGGAGGCCGCCGTTGTTGAAATGCTCGACGAGTTCGACTTCGAACAGCTTGCCCTTCACGCCGGACACGAAGCCTGGCAGCGATTCCGCCGGGAGGCGTGCAACAACGTCGGCGAAGCTCTCTGTCGTCGCGACACCGGGATAGGCCAGCTCGAATGCCTGCAGGACCTCCGCCGGGACCTCATCTGGATGGTCCAGCACATAGGCGAGGGACACTCCGCCCACAACGAGCAGGTCGAGCAGCTCGTCGCGCCGACGAGCTTCCTGCGCTGACTGCACACGTTGCTCAAGACGTTCAGAGTCGCGTCGGATCCTGTCCCCATACTCCGCAATCTCGCTGCGGAGCTCGTCGAGGTCGTTGCGGCTCAGGGCGACGCTGTCGATCGCCTCCGAGACAACCGAAGTGCCTCCGAGCGCGAAACCTCCGGTCGCCGCGCCCATCGCGGGGGCCGCACGGGTGGTCAGCTCACCGCCGACACGGATCCCGGCCCCAGTCAGCGCGACCCCCTTACCAAGCAAGGCGCCGGCGCCAGCAGCAGCGCGGCCCAGTGCGTCATTCGACCCGGCGGCTCGCGCCTTGAGTTGCTCCTCCGCGTAACGGCCCACCTGATCGGTTGCGGCTCCTGCCTTGGAAACGGCCCGTCCGGTCGCCTCGATGGCAGACCGCACGCCTCCCGAGATCGTGTCTTCGTGCTTGCCGACGTAGCGAGCCACCCCGTAAGTGGCGTCAGCCAATCCCTTGATGGCGGTCTTGCCCACCTTGATCCATTTCATCGGCTCCCCCTGAACCGTCGTCGTGCCGATACTGGAAGCCGGGTTCCCCAAGGTCAAGGCTACGCGACTGCCCCTCGAGAGGGACAGCCCCACGACACGGACTACGACCAGTCATCGGACCCGAACGATGTCGCGGAATCATCGGTCCAGCCGGTATCGCCCAGCGAGATTTCGCTGTCGTGGTTGGGGAAGTCGTCGCTTGAGGAGAAACCGCTCGCGTTTCCATCCGTATCGGTCCCGGCGGGACCTCCTGCAACGATGCCCAAACCGGTTGCCGGGTTGACGTACAGGTCAGCGGCGTCGGAAGAGTCCAGCTCGGCGGCGGGAACAAACGCACTGACGTCGCTGTCCCTCCACCACCAATCGTCAGCGGGTTCTTCCAGCGGCGGGAACAGGAAATCCTGGGGCTCCTGGAAGGGATCACCGGCGTCCAGGCGGCTCAGATGATCCAGCTCGAGGGGATCCAGTCCATCCCATGACGGGCCTGGCTCAATGTCCTCGTCCGCCGGATCCACCCTTGGTTCCAGGGTGGATCCAACCCCTTCGTTGGTGCCGTTAGGTGCAAGCAACCACAGCAACACGCCCAGTCCAAGGAAGAGCAGCATCGAGCCGACCATCGCACCCTCCAGAAGGAAGTACCGAAGCGGTACATCTCCAGAATCGCGGACTTGTCGGCTCACACAAGATGGTCAAGATTCCCGCAAACTAATCCGGCCGTGATTCCCTCACGGGATCATGCACTTGCGCGACATCGCAGCAGGGGACGCCTCGTCAATGGTCGAGATTCCGTAGACGACGGCGATACGGAAACCCTGATGCACTTCAATCTCAACCACGGGAACGCTCGGCCCGCGAGTTCCTCTTGAGCTTCAGACAGTTACGGCGAAGTGAATCTCGACCTTCACAGTGCGAAGCTTTGCAGCGACATGCGTCTGCCCTGTTGCTTCCGACCGCAACAGCACGAAGAAATCCGCGGATAGATCGAGGAGTCGCTCCATAGAGATATCAGGGTGCTGCCCCCACCTGCTACATCGGGACGCCGTCCAGCTAACGCCGAGCGCTCTCTCTGGAGCGACCCAGTCACCCCTTAGAGATAGTAATCTCCGGGAATGGGGGTCGAAGAGAGAGGCAACTGACCATCACGCCTCCGGCGCCGACTCCCGGATCAATCGCGCCACGTAGCCCTCATCCTCGTCGAACAGGATGTTCCGCTCGGCCATCTTCTGGCGGCTCACCTTCCAGTGCATCTCCATCTCCGCCGCGGACGTGCCGGAGACGATGTAGCTGCGCAGGCTGACGTCCGGATCGGCCATGCGCGCTTCGATTTCCTGGATGGTGCGGTGGAACTGGATCTTCGGATCGTCGATGGTGTCCAGCTGGCGGATGCCCTTGGGGTCGACGAAGCTGATCCGCTGCTTGCTGCCGTCGATGCGCCAGACGATGAAGTCGGGATGGAAGTTGCCGGCCTCGAAAAAGCCGATACCACGGCCTCGGCTCATGTTGCGCAGCAGGAAAAGCGGTCGGTCCTCGAACTCCTCCGGATGTGCGGCGCAGTAGTCCTTCAGCCGGCGAACGAAGCGCATCTCTCCGTCGTTCAGTGACACCGGCCGGACGGTGATGTTGGCGCCGCTAGCCTTGATCAGCGGTTCGTACAGGTGACCCTTGAACGACATCACCTCCAGCTTCGCCTGGCCGCCGCTGTACGCCTTGTCGGCCACGCCAGCGCGCCTGCGGAGCTCGTCACCCAGCTGCCGCAGCTGGGTGATCAGCGCCTCCTCGGACTTCTCCACCGACACGCGGTACACGCCCTGCTCCTCGCCCACACCGGCGCCAGCCTCGGGGAAGTTGGGGTCGCCTGCGTCCAGCTCGGCATATTCCAGGTGTGGCTCCTCCCAGCCCTTCTTGCGGAAGCTGTAGTAGCGCTCGGCGTACTTCCTCAGCAGCGTCTCGGCGATCTCCTGCCAGATCGCCACCTTGGCGAAGCTGTCCATGGCCAGCATCGATTCGGGGATCAGCAGGTCGTACCAGTCGGTGTCGGCCAGCAGGCGGTCGACGGACGGGCGGGGAATGTCGAAGTTGTGCCAGCCACGCTCGTTCTTGAAGCGGATCAGCTCGAACCAGGCGCGGTCCAGGTCCAGCAGCGCCACGTGCCGGGCCTGCAGCTTGTTGCGCTCCAGCTCGGCCACGCCGTCGCCGCCCGCTAGGCCGACGGCCTTCATCGCCTGGATCTTCGGGTACCAGTTGAGCTGCACCCGGTTGCGCAGCAGCCAGTGGTCCGCTTCGCCCTGCGGTGGCGCGAGCTGCGGGACCGGCGCCAGCTGGCGAAAGGCGACGCCGAACGCGGTCCGCACGCCGTGGATCTCGGGCTTGAGCCGGATGATCTTGAGCTTGTGCGTGCCCAGATTGCGCAGCACCGGCAGCACGATCTCCTCGCTGTCCTGGTCCGACGGCAGTCCTTCGTCCTCCAGGAACTGCTTGAACTGGGCCATGTAGTCCGCGTGGACGCCGAACACGTTCAGCGTCTCCAGCAGCTCAATGTGCCGGGGGCGCTCCACGCCGGCCGGCAGGCGCAGCGCCTTGCTGCGCTTCAGGCTCCAGCCATAGCCCTTCAGGCGCACGCCGCGGCCGAACAGCTGGATGATCTGGGCACCCTCGCTCTGGCCGATCTTCATCAGCCCCAGGGTGCTCACGCGCCAGGAGTTCCAGCCCTCGGTGAACTTGCGCGAGCCGATCAGCAGGCTGATGGCGTTGTCGCGGTCATTGATCCGGCGGAACAGCGACCCGGCAAAGTCGCGCTCCTCGGCGATCAACCCGGGCGTGGCGTTGCACAGGTCGTACAGCTTCTTCGCGTCGCCGACGTTGATCACACCGAAGGGGTCATTGTTGCCCAACTTCAGGGCCAGCTCGCCATCGGCACCCTTCAGATACTCCACATGCAGGGCGCCGCCGCCGGGAGCATTGAACAATCGCGTGCAGATGTCGGCGAACAGCTCGGTGGCCGACTGGCCCAGGCTCTGCAGGTAGCCGAAACGGTTGGCGAACGGGTTCTGGCCGGAGGCAGTGGGCAGCCCCTCGCCGAGCAGCGTCGTGATCGTCCGCTCCGCGCGCGCGCGCGCGCTGGTGAACCGGGACAGGAACAGCAGCACCTCGGTCACGTCGGATACGTCCCGTCCGCCCTGCTTGCGCACGGCGTTGACGCTGCCGCCAACAAAGATCCACAGCGGCCGCTCCAGGTTGAAGTCGCGCAGCAGCGCCTGCCGGTCGTCGAACAGGCGACGCTGCTGGTACGCCGCCAGCAGACAGGCCGTCAGGTAGACATCCAGACCCTGCTGCTCGGTGGCATCGTCCAGGTTGAGGATCTGGTAGTCCTTGCCGTAGCCGTCTCCGTAGAAGTAGCGATACGAATAGTCGAAGACGATGCTGCGGGCGTAGCGGCGCGACAGCGGCACGCTGTCTTTCACCGCCTGCTTGAAGGTAGCCGAGTACTCGAACGAGAAACCCTTCTCGCACAGCTGGTCGCGACGGGACAGCCACTTTCCCGCCTCTCCGCCAGAGGCGCCGCGGTGGCCTTCGTCCACCAGCACCAAGTTGCCGGTCTCGAACGCGTCCACCGCCACGGTCTTGTCGCCCATGTCGTCGGCCAGCTTGTGGATGTCGATGATCTCCACCGCCTTGCCGGCGAACAGGCCGCGAGCGCTCTTGTCGAACAGCTCGGCCTCGATACCCGCGGCGGCGAACTCCTGCAGGTGCTGGTGGCTCAGCCCTTCGTTGGGTGTCAGCAAAACGATGCGGTTGAGCTCGCGGCCGCGGCCGGCCTGTGCCAGGTGGTGCTGGTACTGGCGCAGGTTGAGGTGCATCAGCAGGGTTTTGCCACTGCCGGTGGCGCACCAGAGGGCCAGCTTGTTCAGGCCCAGGGCGGCGTCGCGGCCCTCATCCAATGGGGGGAGCTGCTGGCCCGCCTCCTTGCCGGCGTTGAACTTCCCGATGTGGGCGTTGAGCGCCTGAGCCAGCGCCTGCGGGTCGCGGAAATAGCGGTCCAGGTAGATCTCGACGAACAGCAGGGCCAGGTATTGGTAGTACTTCCACACCACCGGCCGCTCGCGGCGCAGGCTGCGCTCCGCGTTCAGCACCAGGGTGTGGCGGACGATGTTCTGGTCGAAGGCCAGCAACTCGTCGCGGGTGACGCCGGGCAGTTCGCCGGTGATCTGGTTGACCATGGCGTGGTGGAAGCGATGGACGTTGTTCTCATCCAACCCTTCCTCGCTGTGCTCGTTGAGCTGGAAGCGCTGCTTGAACGCCTCCAGCAGCCGCACCCTGCGGCCGCCCTCCAGCGGGTAATAGCCGTCGGTGCTGTGCAATCCGAACAGGCCAAACAACCACTGGTTGAGCACCAGCGACTGGGTGAACTCGGCCGTCTGCGCCGCACGCGGGCGCCGCGCAGGTGCTGTACGGGTGGTTGTAGCGGCCGTACTGCCGCGGGGGCGTCCACGCGGCATCACAGCACCTCGAACCAGCGTTGGATCTTGAGCGCCATCAGTTTCCGGCGCTCCTCCAGGAAGTCGTCGTAACCCGGAATTTCGCCCTCCAGCATCGCCTCGGGAATACAGTGCGTGCGCAGGTTGGCTCGCATGCCTTCCAGATCGATGATGCCGCCAAGCCGCTTCGCGCCGCCGTTGCATTGCTGCGCCAGCTCAGCAAAGTAACTTTCCGGCGCCTTGGCGCCGATGGCGATGTTGATCTCGCTCTGGGCCAGCACGAAGTTGGCGATCTGGTTGTACTTGCCCCTGGACAGGCCTTGGCCCTTGAGATGCTTCTGCGGATAAACGTGATGCACGTCACTCCGATTCAGCAGCAGGTCCTGAACAGTGATGTCCCGCGACAGGAACCCCTTGTCACCAAGCTTCACCTGCGCCGCCTGGTAGGCCATGAAGTACGGGCTGCTCGACGACGACGTATCCATCAACTGGGGCAACATCCCGGTCCAGAAACTGGCCGGCAGCTCGTTGTCGATGACCGAATCGGTGTACTCCATCAGTCCGCGGGCTTCGATCTGACGGATGTCGAAGTCGAATGCCGTTTCCGGTGCCCCGGTGTAGCGCCGACGCAGGATCGACATGGCGTACCAGCGCCTGACCAGGCGCTCCAGGTCTGCGGCAGGCACACCCTCGGCACGTCCACGCAGGTAGACAATGTAGGCGAAGTTCACCGCGTTGCGGCCGCGGATCAGCTTGCTGGTCACGAAGCCGGCCGAGCGCAGGATCATCGTCATGCGTTCGAAATGGGTCTGACTGATAAAAGCCAGTACGCCGTTCCTGAGCTTGCCGAAAGACTCCTCGGCGATGGCCTCCTCGAACTGCTTGGTCTCGAAATTGCGGCCGGACAGCAGCGCAACCAGGTCCTGCAGCTTGCCTCGACCGAACTCCGATGTGAATGCAACTCGCAACATGTCGGTGTAGGTCGGGTCGTAGATGTCGTCGTTGGCATCCTTGAGCCAGCGCATCCTGGGCAGGAACTCGGATTCAGCGAACGCCTTGTCGGCTTTCTCGATACGTGCGAGGAACTCGGGGGCCACCGTCAGGTGGCAGAAATAGTCAATGGCCTTGCGCAGCGTGTTGCCGCCGAAGGTCTCATTGACCGCGATCTTGGACATGGCGAAGTCGGCTTGTGACAGCTCCGTACCGGCAGAGTTCACGCGGATGAAGATCTCGGTCACCGTCTCGATATCGAGGTCGTCGGAAAGCTCAATCACCCCCACGTGGTTGTTGATGACCTTGCGCAGCCGCTCAAGTGCCGCGAATACGGCGTCCTCGTCCACGCCCTCGTTATGCGCCGTGTAGTCCCTGGTGATCTGCAAGAGCTTGGCTTCGGGCGAGAACACGTCTGCGATGTCGTGTACCCAGGCGACATCCTTGCGAATGGCCGGGTTGCTCACTTCAAACTTCTCGGCCTGTGGATTGAAGGCGATCCGAATCCGGACGGTCTCGTAATCCTTGGTCAGGACCTCGCGCCCCAGCAAAGCCGCCATCAGGGCAGTCACCCGCTGCTGGCCATCGATCAGGATTCTTTTGCCGGCGGACGACGTGCCGTCCTTGAGCTTGACGGTCGGGTTGCGCCAGGCAATCAGATAGCCCACCGGGTAGCCCTGGTACAGCGAGTCCAGCAGATTGCGAACCTTGGTTGCCTCCCACACGAAGGGGCGCTGGATCTCGGGAATCGCGATCTCGCCTGATTTCACCCAGGTCAGCAGGGTTTCGATGGGGTGCGGAGTCACGGAATAGCGCTGGGTCGACATGTCAGGCCTCCGTCCCCTCGAACATCAGGCGCTGGAAGTCTTCCTCGGTCAGGCGCACTTTCCAGCTTTCGTCCGCCAGCCGGATGTTCTCAAACGTGTTGTCGCCGTTGACGTAGATCAGGTCAAACTCGGTGTCGCGCACAGAGAACGCCTGCTTGTCGCGGAACCAGGTCTCCAGCACCAGGTTGTCCTGCTCGGCGTCGCCGGTGAGCTTCCGCCAGATCACCAGGGTCTTGCGCCCCTCGGGCGTGGCGCCGATGACGGTGCGGAACCACCAAGGGCCGGTAGCGTCCTGCCTCAGTCGTCCCGTGATCTGCAACCGCCCTTCGCCGTCACGCTCGAATTCGGCGGCAAAGCTGCGAGGCGCGGCCATGTGCTGCACGGTCAGGCCCAGCAGCCAGTTGAAGGTTTCCACAAGATCGACATCAACCTCGCGGCTTTCGTCGCTTCCAGGGGTCTTCACCAGCATCTTGTAAGCGGCGGGGTCGCTGAAGGCCCGAATGTTGAGCAGCGAGGCGCTGCCATTGGACTCCACGTCCAGCTGATAGCGCAGCAGGTATTGCTCACGCAGGCCGTCGGCGCCTTGAGTGGCGTCAAAGTCCAAGGCGGCTTGTTGCTGGGTGCTGCGCGACAGGGCGAGATTGTTCAGGGTGTCCTCGTAGGATTCCAGACGCAGGACCTTGATCATCGCTGGACTGCGCTCAGCCTCTTCGGGTGATGCGAGGCGCGATGGCTTTCCAGCTGACCAGTCCGGAGCAAATGCCGCTTTCTTTACCCTCTTTGCGAGCACCTGGTCAAAATGAGAGCCGACCTCGACCATTAGGAACTTACGATCGCCACCGTCCTTCTGATTCATTGTGATGACAGCATGCGCGGTCGTTCCAGATCCGCCAAAGTAGTCGAGCACCGTGAAGTCCCTAGAACCGAAGCTCTGGGCCCACAAGGCTGTTTGCATAGTTCCAAGCGATTTCGGATAGTCAAACTCTCCGCCCAGACCCATATCCGACAAGATCTGTGTTCCGTTCGTTCCCGCATTGAACTCCGCGCCAACCCAATTACTGAAGAGTGTCTGCCGACGATCCTCATGCTCAATGGACTGGTATATCGCCCCTCGCTCAGACATCCAGAGCTCTCCCTTTCTCGCGCGCGACTTACCTGTCTCGAAGCTTGATCTCCACACTCGTTCTTCGCGCCGAGAATTAACTGGATAGATTCGAATCAAACCCGAATCAGTCGGGCCGGTGGGATACGGCTGCCCCAAGGGGACGGGATCTTCTGCATCGACGATCTTCTTGGTGAGCGGATCTTGCAGCAGAGCATAGAAGCTTCTCCAACGACCGTGTCGATAGTTATTCTCTGCAGTACCGCTCCGCATGAAGCTTCTGTCCTCATCCTCGCTTCCGAGTGAAGCACCGCTGTATATCGGACCATCCCCGGGGCTGAGGAGAAGCAGGTATTCATGAGTTCTTGAAAGCCGCCCACCTGATCCCTGAGGGTGATGATTGACCACAACCGTAGACCGCGACATCTTCGGGAACGTGGTATCCAGCATCATTGACAAGTTGACCATCTCATAGTCATCGATGGCCAACCCAAAACTGAACGATGGCGCCCAGAGCTGTTGAACTAGCGGAAAAGTATTTCCGAGCAGAGAGAGCCAAGAGGAGTGTTCGTAGTCGTTCTTGTAGAGAATCTTCGAGTACGGCGTGTTGTACGGAGGATCGATGTACGTGACCGGAATTCTGCCGGCGTATCGCGCCATCAGTGTTCGCAGGGCCTGCGAGTTTTCGGCATGCATAAGGAGTCCGGATGTCTCGGCATCAAGCGAATCCTTAGATGAAATAAGATCCTCGACAAACGCTGTTGAGAAATGTTCTGTGTTTACCAGCAAGCTAGGATTCGCTCGCAGATACTCGAGCGTCAGCGGTTCGGTGTAGGCGGATCGCGTCACGTCCGCCGGTAACTCGTGGAGTGAGTGCAGCGTCTTCCATTCCTGCAACTGGGCGGTGTTCGCGCACACTTCCGGCAGCAGCTCCTCGGGGATTTGCGAGATCGCCACCAGCCAGTCCGAGGCGACCACGAACTTCTTTTTCAGCCAGAGCTTCTTCTGGAAGTTCTCAAGCTGCGCCAGGAAATCGATGATCTTGCCGGCGATGCGGCGGATCACCTTGATCTTGGACAGGTACTGCTCGACCCGCGGCGCGGTTTCGCTTTCCACATCGTCCAGGCGCATCACCTCGTTCTTGATGTAGAAGTCCAGCTCGCGCCGCAGGAAGCCATCCAGATCCTTGTGGATGAAGTAGTCGAAGGTGTTGCGGGCGGTGTAGCGGCGCAGATGTGCCTCCAACCGCGAGTAACCAGCCTGCTCGCCGTTGGCCTTGATGTGCGTCTTGCGCAACTCCGTCAGCCAGCTTCCGAGATCATTGCCAGCGGCCAGGATCGTTGCCACCGCGGATGCGCTCAGGTCCTTCTGCGGCGGCGGCTTCTTCTTGCCGTCGCGCTGGTCGGCGGGCCAGTCCTCCAACGTCGCGGGGCGGTACTCGAAGCGCAGTTCCAGCTCGCCGTCGACTTCGGCGATGAAGTCCTCGGCCGCCAGCACGAACACGCGGTCCTTGCCCTCGGCAGCCTTGACGTTGCCGTGCTCGCCCTCGGCGGCGTCCACTAGCTTGAAGCGCACGCGCAGGGGGTCTTCGTCCTGGCCGGCTTCGGGCTTGAGCCGGAAGGCGTAGTCGCGCAGGTACTCGCTGCTCTTAATGTAGTACTGATCCTTGTTGGCCCAGTGCAGGGTGACTTCCTCGCCCTCGTAGGGGATGGCGTACACACCGGGCTTGTAGACCCGCTTGGCCAGGAAGTCGCCTTCTGAGTAGTAGCGGCGGAAAAAGCTGTAGAGGTGGTCGTAGACTTCGTTCTCGAGCGCACCAAGGTCGATCGCGCCCTTGAGCTGCTCGCGCAGCTCGCGCACCTTCGGCGCGGCGTCCGGGTCCACGCCGGCCTCGGCGAGCTGGGCGATCATCTGGTCCAGCTTCTTCTTCAATTCTGCGCCGTCGGCCGACTGGTAGTGGGCAAAGGCGTCCTTCACCTGCGGCAGCAGGTCGCGCTCCAGGAATTGGTTCACCTCGCCGGCCTTGGCGTGCATGATCCGGTAGATGCCGAAGTCCAGGTCGGGCTGGTCGAGCTGGAACAGCTCCTTGAGCAGGGTGACTAGCTTGGTGAACTTGGCGGGGGTGGTGTCGGTCATCGGAATCATTCTTCGGTGGTGTGCTGCCAGATCGGGCGCTGGCTGAAGTTGGTTGGGAAGCCCATCA
The DNA here is from genome assembly GCF_002327105.1 of Luteimonas chenhongjianii. Taxonomy (GTDB): domain Bacteria; phylum Pseudomonadota; class Gammaproteobacteria; order Xanthomonadales; family Xanthomonadaceae; genus Luteimonas; species Luteimonas chenhongjianii. The sequence continues at coordinate 187,386 of NZ_CP023406.1, forward strand.
CGCCAGCGGCAGGCGGGTGTTGGATGACATGTTCGGCGACGCGCTGGACCCAGGTCTGCCCGGGACTGGTACGGCCGATCAACCAGCCCAGCAGGGTGAGCGTGTTGTAGGCGCTGTTGGGGCCGGCGGGGTCAAGCGAGGCGACCAAAGCTTCGGGATGCTTGCGCGGCAGTTGCGCCCTGAACGTCATCTCACGATCCCAGAAGCGCGCATGGTGGGCGCAGATGTTCCTCACCACGCTGATGTGGTGCAGGAAGGACGCCAACAGGACCTCGTCGACACCGTAGGGTTCGGCGATGGCGTTGCGGTCCGCGGCATGGCGCAGGTTGCTGAACCAGCGCGAGATCTGGCCCAGGCTCATGACCTCTACGCTCGCCCAGATGGGCGGGAGGAGTTCGTCGTAGGTATGGCGGAGATGGCGGATGAATCGCTCGCGACTGTCTTCGACCCCGCTGACCAGCCTGGCCACGGCAGTCGGGTGGCTCCATGTCTGGCTGCGCTGCTTGAACAGCGCACTGTCGAGGTGCGCATGCGCGCCATGGCGCAGGCCGACGACGTGGGCCCAGCGTGTGCGAATGGAGACTTCGAGCCGCTCGACTGCGTCCAGCACCAACAGCTTCAGGGTACGGTCGAACAGGTAGTCATCGAGCACCGCCTCGAAGGACGTGCCGGGGAGGAACCTGTGGGAGCCGTGATCGGCCTCGTGCCGCAGCCAGTAGCCGCTGAGGCGGTAATAGTTGAGCTCGGCCAGATAGTGCGCTGCACGCTTGGGGTCGGCAAAGGCCATGCCGCGTGAGCCGAGCTGTTGAATCTGTCGCTCGACGGTAAGCGCCGGCTTGTCGTACTTCATCCTGCATCCCCGTCGCGACCTGGCGCTGCGAATCCCGGGATGCCCTCGGCCGATCGCGAAGGCCGGAAAAAAGTAACCCCCCATGGTGCGCCGGTCTGACGAGAGGCGTGGGGGGTGTTGTTGGTAACGATTCTACCCCAGCAGCCTGCCGGCGCAAGAGACCTCGTGCCGGCGCTGTTCAATCCAGCGCCCATCGGATCCGGAACAGCCTGACGCTGTGGCTGCGCTGGTTCAGGCGACGCTCCAGGGCGGCAATCAGAGCGTCGCGCTCGGCTTCGATTTCGTCTTCCACATCGAAGATCTCTTGCCGCTGGCGGCGCTGCTGGCGCTCCAGGAGCTTGATCTCCTCCTGGATGGCCGCCTGTTCCTCCACGGTGGCAGCGGCCCGTGCGCGGCGCTTGGCGTCCTTCAGGCGGGCCTTGGTGTCGTGCATGGCCTGTTCGGCGGACAGCAGTTTGTCTTCTGCCCACTGGTCGAGCCGTTCGCGTTCGGCGTGGAAGTAGGCGTTGTTCTCTTCCAGTGCCTTGGCCAGGGCGGCTTCGATCTGGCGGCGGACGTTGGCGTCGAAGTTGGGCGGCAGGGTGTCCGGGGCCGCCGGCCTGTTGCTGGGGCGACCCCGCAATTCCAGCAGCCGCTGGCAGGCCTCGGCATCGAGCCAGGTGCCGTCGTCCGCCTGGGCGCTGAACACCAGGTGCTCCTCGAGCTGGAAGCTCTCCAGTTCCAGCAGATTGAGCTCCAGCCAGCCGGAGCGGCTCGACAGCTGCTCGAGGGCAGCAATCCGCTGGCGCGCGCCGGCAAGCATGAACTCCAGCGCAGTTACGGGTGTCTCGCAGCGACGGCCGCGATCCAGCACGTGTTCGCCCAGCGGGTGGCTCAGGCGATAGACGTGGCCGTTCTCCGGCGCCGACTGGCCCTTGCGGATCAGGTGGTAGCGGCCGGCAGGAGCCTCGGCCATGAGCGGCCGGGACAGGTCGAATGACAGGGTCTGGTCATCGAAATGCGCAGCTTCCGCCAACACATGCCGGGTCAGGCGCCAGAACAGGCGGCTGATCCGGTCCAGCTGCACGATCGCTTCTTCGCGATGCAAGCGTAGGCGTTCGACCACTCCGGCGTCGAAGGTGGCAAGCAGGGCCTCCTCGGTGTCCCGCATGCGCTCTTGGATCTGCTCTTCCAGCTCGCTGCGCAGCCGGGCGAAGGCGGCATCAATTGCGGCGGGCGTGCGACAGGTCGCGTAGATGGCGGCGATGCGTCGCTCGACGTCCACGCCCGACTCGATGCGGCCAAGGATCTCGTCGGAGGCCCCGAACACGCCTTCGAACAGGTGGAACTTCTCTGACAGCAGCTCCAGAACGCGCTGGTCGGCGGCGTTGCGCTGGTTGAGGAAGTTGATCACCACCACGTCGTGCTTCTGCCCGTACCGGTGGCACCGGCCGATGCGCTGCTCGACGCGCTGCGGGTTCCACGGCAGATCGTAGTTGATCACCAGCGAGCAAAACTGCAGGTTGATGCCTTCGGCGCCGGCCTCGGTGCAGATCAGGATCTCGGCCTGGTCGCGGAAGTGGTCGATCACGGCGGTGCGGCGGTCGATCGCCGGGCTGCCGGTCACGCGGTCCGTGCCCTGGTATGTCGCCAGCCAGCGCTGATAGATGCCGTTGAGGCCCGGGTCCGAGACGCGGCCGCTGAACTTGGCCACGCGGCCGGCATGCCCCCGTGCCTCGAGGAAGTTGGCCAGGTAATCCTGCGTGCGCACCGACTCGGTGAAGATCACCGCCTTGCGCGGCGCACCGATCGCGGCCATCTGCCCGAAGCCGGTCTCCAGCGCCTGCAGCAGGGCATGCGACTTCTGGTCTTCGCGGACCCCTCGCGCCACCAGCAGGTACTGCTCCAGCTCGGCGATCTCCCCGCGGAGCCTGTCGCGATCGACCGGTTCGGAGTCAGGGAGGGCAGGCTCCTCCGCCACCTCATCTTCGTCCAACACATCGGCGTCGAGCTCTTCGTCCTCCACCAGCTGTTCGAGCCAGTCGTCCTCGACTGCCTGGCTCTCCTCCAGCCTCCGCAGCCGCGCCAGGATGGCCTCCAGCGTGGCGACGACGGCGGGGGTGGACGAGGCCAGCAGCTTGCGCAGGATCAGGCCGACCAGGTGCCGCTGACGGGTGGGAATTCCGTAGGCGTCGTCCCTGAGCAGGTAGCCGGACACCAGGTCGTAGACCCGCTGCTCCTGGTCACCAGGCGTGAAGGGCACCGTGAGCGGCTTGCGCTCGGTGTACTGCACGTATTCCAGTACGTCACGTCGCAGGGTGCGCTTGGTAAAGTCGGCCAGACGCGCCTTGAGCGCCGGAATGGCGGCGTCGCCGCGCATGAAGCGCGTGCGGAAACTGACGCGGTCACCAAACAGATGCTCATCGATGAGGGTCGACAGGCCGTAGAGCTCGATCAGGGAGTTCTGCAGTGGCGTGGCCGTGAGCAGCAGCTTGCGGACGCCGGCCAGGGCGCGCTTGATAGCTTGGCCGCTGCGGTGGCTCTCGCGATGGGCGTTGCGCAGCTTGTGCGCTTCGTCGATGACGGCCATATCCCACCGGATCGCCCCGATCTCTCTCTCCATCCGGGCCACGAAGTGGATCGAGACGATGCTGATGACATCCTGGTCCAGGGGGTTGTAGATTCCCTCCTTGCGCGCCTGGGCCCAGGTCCTGGCATCGATCACCTGGGTCGGCAGGTGGAATTTCTCCGACAGCTCGGTAGCCCATTGTTTGCGCAGCGAGGCCGGGCAGATGACAAGCAGGCGGCGGCGACGTTCCGCCCAGTACTGGCCAAGCACGAGCGCGGCCTCGATCGTCTTGCCAAGCCCCACCTCGTCGGCAAGCAGCACGCCCTTGGACAGTGGGTTCTGCAGGGCGAAAAGCGCCGCCTCAATCTGGTGCGGGTTCAGGTCAACCGCCGCATCGAAGAGCGACTGGCCGATACGATCCAAGTCGCCGCCGCGGCGACGACGGGTGAGCTCCCAAGCAAAGTACTTCGCCTGGACATCCGTGGTCTCGATCATCCTTCCCCCCTGTCGCCTCCCACGGAAGCTGCCGTGGAGAGAGGCTCGCCACTACGCCAGCTTTCTTGGGGCGGGTCAAATGCCCCACACCAATGATGGGGTTTCCCTTCGGTTTCGCCTTTGGGCTGAGATGCTATGCGTAGCCAACATCCGCGCAGTCGCTATTGGCCGCAGCAGCCGCGCACCAACGCCGGACCATTGCCCGGATGTTCCGGTCCTCACGAAAGTCGCTCGGTGTACCAGCGCAGATCAGCGACCGGGTGTTGCCATCCGGCAGGACCAGCACGAAACGCAGATGACCGCTGCCCGTCATCGACACGGCGGCCACACGGCCGCCTACCGATTCGATCACTCGCCTCCGGTTCCGGGCGCGGTGCCCGATCCGCCCGGCCATCACGCCCACCCCGCAACGGTCCGGAGCGCCCGGTCGCGACCAGCTTCGAGGGTCTCCGGGCGTGTCTTAGCGGAGAGCAGGTGCCGCGGCTTGCGCCCAAGGAAGTACGCGATTCGCTCGGCATTCGCGCCCGACGGATGGGGCAAGCCTGCCAGTATCTGGTCGCGTTGCAGGATGCCCGTGGCGACCTGACGCTCGCACGCTTTGAGGGCCGTGGGACCGAGCGGAACGTAGAGCGCGGCCGGCAAATCGCGGCATTCGGTGGAGAACCAGCGATCGAGTTCACCCATCAGCAGGGTGGACGCATCCAGCTTGCCGCCGGAGTAGTTCTTGCCACCTTCGAACACCGGATAGCGCAGCGCGGAGGTGAAGTGCGCCAGATGCTGTTCTGCACCCCAGAACTCGGCGGTGGAGCAGATTCCAAGACGATTCGCCACGCCTACGTGGTCGAGGAGATCCACCAGGTTGCGACGCATCGGGCCGGCAAAGCTTGCGGTTGCTTTGGCAATCTCGGCGGCCTCCGTATGCGGGAGACCGCGCCGCAGCGCCTGCCTCGCCGCCTCGAGGGCGGCGACGGCCTGCACCCTACCCGGCGTAATGCCGACGATGACCACCCGGGCCGTGAGCGTCACATGGTCAAAGGGTGCGTAGTAGATCTCGTGGCGGTGATCTCCGGTCATGCGGAGGGCGTTCGGCAACGGCATCTGGGTGGCGAACGCCGTGGGCAGGCTCGCAATCGCCTCGGCGTAGCGGTCGAACTGGCTGAGAGTGGTCATGGCAATCCCCCTGTGGATTGAATAGTGGTGTCAGGACAAAGCGCGCCGGAGATCGGCGCGACGCATGCGATCGAAGCGGACACCGGCGACGATGCCGGGGACGCCGTTCCCATTAGGACGACGCCAACGCGGCGTAGGCATGCGGACCAACGCCTCCAGTGCGGTGAAGTAGTCCTTGTGCTTTTCTTCGGCCTCCTTGGCACCGATGGTGAATCGACCGGACACGCGACAATCAGGTCCAAACCATGATCCGTCGCGTGCGACCGGTACGAAGACGACATCGTCGAGGTCGCCGACAGGTTCGGTCTGATGTGCGGTGTCGGATTCGCCGGGCAATCCTTTAGTGGGAACGTAGCCCTGCTTGAGCATCCACGGCAGCGCGTCGCCGGGCTCGGCGTAGCGCCGATTTTCGTCTTCCACCGTGGGGAAATTTTTCCGGTGGGCATTGGTGATGACGGTAGGCTCTCGCACATCGAGCAGGAGCGCGATGTCGGCCATGGTGAGGCGCTCCCCCCGGTCGACCTTCAGGCGGGCCGCCGCCCGGGCCACCAGGTCGGCAAGGATGCCGCGATGGAAGTACCCGAACGGCAGATCGCCCGCACCGACTTCGTGCGCGCCGAGCACATCCCTCTCACCGTGAGCTTCGCGTTCCATCTCATAGCCGTGCAGCACAGCCGGGGAGAACGTCCGGTCGACGGCCAGCTGCAACGCGGACACATCAACGGGGATTTCGGGCGCCCACTCCTGGTCCCGCACGTAGCTCTCAACGCGTCTGACATGCCCAAAGAGGGCCATGCCGGTGATCTCGGCGAGGTCGTCCGGGTGACGGGACTGTGCGAACTCGGAATCGGCCGCCAGGCCAAGCGCTCGAACGCCGGCTTCCTCGCCAATCACGAAATCGGCCAGAAGAGCGATCTCGGTGGCCAACAACTGAGCTTCGCGAGTGAGCTGGTCGGCGGTGTAGGTCAAAGTCATACGGCAGGCCCCTGAAATATCGTGATGTTCACATCATACGGACAACTTGCTGATTGTCAAACTGTAATCATTACAGTATTTCGATGGTCGGCCCGCCCATGCCGCACGCCGAGCACATCGGCCCGGGGAAAAGCCCGCGGCATGAGAACCCGGGTAGCCGGCGACACCCGGCCGCACGCTGAACCGGGATGGCCGACAGTTGGGGCGGGAGGGCTACCATAGGCGGCCGGTTCTTCGGCTGGGGATCGCGGCGCGACCACCAGCCCACCGTGACCTTTTGGGGGTACCGCTGGGGGTACTGCCTCCGGCCGAATTACGTGCCCGCAAGTGAAATCAGAGTGTTAAGTCCCACATGAAAATCGCCAGCTGGAACGTCAACTCGCTCAATGTCCGCCTGCCGCACCTGGAGCAGTGGTTGCGCGATGCGCAACCCGACGTCGTTGGCATCCAGGAGACCAAGCTCGAGGATGCGAAATTTCCCGATACCGCGCTCGCGGCAATGGGCTATCGCAGCGTATTCGCCGGGCAGAAGACCTACAACGGCGTTGCGCTGCTCGCCAAGGACCGTGCGCTCGATCAGGTGCAGATCGGCATTCCCGGCTTCGAGGACGAACAGAAGCGCGTGATCGCCGCGACCATCGACGGCGTGCGTGTGATCAACCTCTACGTCGTCAACGGCCAGGACGTCGGCACCGAAAAGTACGCCTACAAGCTGCGCTGGCTCGAAGCCGTGACCGCGTGGGTGGCGAGCGAGCTTGCCGCGCATCCGCAGCTGGTCGTGCTGGGGGACTTCAACATCGCGCCCGATGCGCGCGATGTGCACGACCCCGAGGTCTGGAACGAATCCCACATCCTGACCTCCGCGTCGGAACGCCTGGCGCTGCAGCGCCTGCTCGACCTCGGCCTGCACGATGCGTTCCGCCTGCACAGCGCGGACGCCGGCGTCTTCAGCTGGTGGGATTACCGCCAGGCCGCGTTCCGCCGCAACCTGGGCCTGCGCATCGATCTGACCCTGGTTTCCGATGCGTTGCGCGGGCGCGCCGTGGCTTCGGGCATCGACCACGAACCGCGGACCTGGGAGCGGCCCAGCGACCACGCGCCGGCGTGGGTCGAACTGGGCTGACACGGCTGCACACCGCGCCATGGCATCGGGGCGCCACTCGCAGTGCGCGTTGGCAGCGCATGTCGTTCGATTGATTGCAGCGTCGCAACGCGATCAGCAGAAATGCCCCGCCGGGCGGCGATGCGCTCCTGAGTAGCCAGCGCGTGGGCAGCCTGCCGGCTGCCTAGTCGACGTGGACCAGAGCTTCCAGCGCGGCGCGCGTCAGCTTTCCGGTCTCGTTGCGCGGCAACGCCGCCACGCGCCGCAGACGCCGCGGCAGGAACACCGGATCCAGGCTGCAGCGCAATGCGTCGAGCAGCATCGCATCGGTCAGCGCGGCGTCCGCGACGACGATCGCCTCCACGCGGCGCACGCCGCATCCGTCCGCCGCCTGCGACTGGACCGCCACCGCATCGCGTACGCCTTCGATCGCGAGCAGGCGACGGGTAATGTCCGCCAGCGAGGCACGCTTGCCGGCGATCTCGATCATGTCGGCCTGGCGGCCGCGCAGGACGAACCGGCCGGCCTCGTCGAGTTCGACGATGTCGGCAAGCAGCTGCGGCTCCGCCAGGTGCGGCGCGTGCACGAGCGTGCCGTCGGGGACCGGCTGCAGGCGCACGCCGGGATAGGGCGTCCACGCCGTTTCGATCGCGGAACGACGACGGGCGAAGATGCAGGTCTCGGTGGAGCCGAACAGTTCGCGCACCTCGCAGCCGAAGCGCGCCTCGGCGGCCGCAGCCAGCTCGCGCGACAAGGGCGCGGTGGCGGTCGCGATCGCCGCGAGCGGCGGCAGCGCGACGCCCGATTCCACTAGGGTGCGCAGATGCACCGGCGTGGTCACCAGCAAGGCGGGGCGCGGGGCATCGCGCAACGCGGCGGCGATGTCCTCGGGAAAGAACGGCCGGCCCAGGTGCACGGCCACGTTGCCGAGCAACGGCAGCAGCACCGACATCTCCATGCCGTACATGTGCTGTGGCGGGACAGTCGCGACCACCGGCAGCGTCGCCTCGCCGTGCAGGTCGGCCAGCGCGACGAGGTTCTGCAACGTGCCGCGGTGGAAGCTGGCCCAGGTCTTGGCATTCGCGCCCGGCACCCCGGTGCTGCCGGAGGTGAAGCCGATCGCGACCACATGCTCCAACGGCAGCTCCGGCGCATCCCCATCGGCCGTCGGCAGCACATCCGGCAGGCGTACGTAATGCGGCGGCTCGGGCGCATGGCCGGCGTCCTGCAGCGCATCGCACCCGCAATCGTCGCGGTCGCCGATGCAATAGCTGTGCGGGTGGCGCGCGCGCACGTCGTCGATCGCCCCGCGCGTGCGCGCCGGCGGCAGCAGGGTGGTCTGACCGCGCAACGCGACCGCGCAGAACGCCACCAGGAAGCGGTAGCGGTCTTCGCACAGGTTCAGCGCGAACGGCGCATCGGGCAGCAGCGCGGCCACGCCGTGCACATGGGCGAGAAAACGAGACAGCGGAATCGCGCCGTCGCGGCCGAACGCGATCACGCGCGACGGAGCGCCCTCCACCAGCGGCCGGCGTTCGCCCGCGTCCGCTGCGTCATCCCCGTGCCCTGTCCCCTGCTCTCGAACCACTGCCGACATCGTGCTGCCACTCCAGAAAGGTGTTCCGCAAGCCGTGTCCGGCGCGCGGAACAGCTGTTTTAGCTTACGCTGCACGCCCTGTCCGGGTGCGGATGTGCGGCGCGGAATGTTCAGCGAATCAGGCAGCCTCGGCGTGGGGCCAGTGCAATGCGCCTGGCGGGACTACCGCCGCGGCCAGTCCGCCGAAGCCCTGGTGCGCCCGTGGCTGGCCGGGGAACTGGGCGTCGCTGCCGACGCCATGGCCCTCGAACGCGATGCCCGGGGCCGCCCGCGCCTGCACGTGCCCGGCCGCGCGGGACTCGATGTCAACTGGAGCCACAGCGGCGAGGCACTGCTGATCGCGCTTGGCGAGGGCGTGACGGTCGGCGCCGACATCGAATGGCTGCGCCCGCGCCCGCAGGCCATGGCGCTGGCCCAGCGCTTCTTCGTCGCCACCGAGGCGACTGCACTCGCGAAGCTGCCGCCCGCTGCCGCCGAGGCCGCCTTCGTGCAGCTGTGGTGCGCCAAGGAAGCGGTGCTCAAGGCGCACGGACACGGGCTGTCGTTCGGGCTCGACCGTCTGGAGTTCGCCGCCCGCGACGACGGCTGGGCGCTGGTCGCGTGCGATCCCGCGCTCGGCGCACCCGGTGACTGGCACCTGCATGCGTTCGCGCCGCTGCCCGGGTATCTGGCGACCGTGGCGTGGCGACCGATGGATTGACCCGGGCGGGCACGCGGCTTGCCCGACTTCGATCTGCGGCGTGACGCATCCCCGACCGACCTTCGCCGGCAAAGACTGCGGTTGCGGCTCGGCAGCCCACCATGCCGCGATCAGCGGCCCGGGCCATCCGCCAGCTTCTACAATGCGCGCCATGGACATCACCGACGACACCGCGCTGCGCGACGAACTCGATGCCGGGCTGCGCGCGCTGGGGCTCGCCCCGGCACTGGCCGCGCCGCTGCTGGCCTATCTGGCGCTGTTGCTGCGCTGGAACGGGACCTACAACCTCACGGCCGTGCGCGACCCGCGCGAAATGGTCACCCGCCACCTGCTCGATTCGCTGGCGATGGTCGCGCACGTCGAAGGCCTGGCCACGCTTGCCGACCTCGGCACCGGCCCCGGCCTGCCCGGCATTCCCCTGGCGATCGCGCTGCCGGAGCTGCGCGTGACCCTGGTCGAGTCCAACGGCAAGAAGGCGCGCTTCCTGCGCGAGGCGGTCCGCCAGCTGAAGCTGTCCAATGCCGAAGTCGCCGAATCCCGGATCGAAGCCCTAGACCGGCCCGGCGGGTTCGACGCGATCACCGCCCGCGCGCTCGCCACGCTGCCCGACATCCTGAGCGTCGGCGGCCACCTGCCGAAGGCCGACGGCGGCCGGCTGCTGGCCATGAAGGGCATCCACCCGGTCGACGAGATCGCCGCCCTTCCAGCCGGCTGGCGACTCGTCGCGGTGACGCCGCTGACGGTGCCCGGCCTCGATGCCGAACGGCATCTGGTGGTCATCGAACGCGCCTGAGCCACCGGCCGACGTAGGCCGCGCCCGCATGGCCGCACGTGCCCCGACCCGCCGATGGCGGATGCGATCGGTTACCCCTCGCGGGTCTTGGGGGCATAATCCCCCGTCCGGCCACCGCCCTGCGGCGGCCGGCTTCCTTCCCGAACCGCGACGGAGCCCATGGCCCGCATCATCGCCATTGCCAATCAGAAGGGCGGCGTCGGCAAGACGACGACGGCCGTGAACCTGGCCGCGGCCCTGGCGCGGGTGCCCAAGCGCGTGCTGCTGGTGGACCTGGACTCGCAGGGCAACGCCACGATGGGCTGCGGCATCGACAAGGGCGCCGTGCCGGTCAGCACCTGTGACGTGCTGCTGGGCGAAGTGGAAGCCGGCGATGCGGTCATGCAGACCGAGGAAGACGTCGACCTGATTCCCGGCAACACCGATCTCACCGCTGCCGAGCTCGAGCTGATGGGCGTCGACGGCCGTGAACACCGCCTGCGCGTCGCGCTCGAGCCCCTGCGCGCGCGCTACGACTTCATCCTCATCGACTGCCCGCCGGCGCTGTCGCTGCTCACGCTCAACGCATTGACCGCGGCCGATTCGGTGCTGGTGCCGATGCAGTGCGAGTACTACGCGCTCGAAGGCCTGTCGGCGCTGCTGCAGACGATCGACGCGATTCGGCAGAACCTCAACCCGAAGCTCGAGGTCGAGGGCGTGCTGCGCACGATGTTCGACGTGCGCAACAACCTCGCCAACGCGGTCTCGGCGGAGTTGACCAACCACTTCGGCGACAAGGTGTTCCGCACCATCGTGCCGCGCAACGTCCGCGTGGCCGAAGCGCCCAGCCATGGCCAGAGCATCGTCGGCTACGACAAGGCGTCGCGCGGCGCGATCGCCTACCTCGGCCTCGCAGGCGAGGTGATCCGGCGCCAGCGCGAACGCGACGCCGCCCGCACCCAGGACGCACCCGCCATGGAGACTCCGGCATGACCGCAGCGAAGACGCCGGTAAAGAAGCGTGGCCTGGGCCGGGGGCTGGAAGCCCTGCTCGGCCCCAAGGCCGCGGCCGAGGCGCCCGCGAGCCTGGAGGCGACCGAACAGGACACCCTGCGGCTGCTGCCGATCGATGCGCTGAGCGCCGGCAAGTACCAGCCGCGCAAGCACTGGGATGCAGACAAACTCACCGAGCTGGCCGAGTCGATCAAGGCGCAGGGCGTGATCCAGCCGCTGGTCGTGCGCGAGCGGCCCGACCGCACCTTCGAGATCATCGCCGGCGAACGCCGCTGGCGCGCGTCCAAGCAGGCCGGCCTGAGCGAAGTGCCGGCGGTGGTGCGCAACGTCGAGGACCGCACGGTCGTCGCGATGGCGCTGATCGAGAACATCCAGCGCGAGGACCTCAACCCCCTCGAAGAAGCGCAGGCCCTGCAGCGGCTGATCGAGGAGTTCGACCTCACCCACGCGCAGGCCGCCGAAGCGGTGGGACGCTCGCGCGCCGCCGTCTCCAACCTGCTGCGCCTGCTGGAATTGCCGCCCGCGATCCGCATCCTGGTCGAGTCCCGGCAGCTGGAAATGGGCCACGCCCGCGCGCTGCTGACCCTCTCGCCCGATCTCGCCAGCAAGCTTGCCAGCGACGCCGTCGAACACGGCTGGTCGGTGCGCGAGGTCGAACACCGCGCCCAGCAGTTCGCCGCCGGCCGCGTCCCCGGGGGCGACACCCGCACCATCGCGCGCAACAAGGCGCGCCCGCAGGCCGACATCGTCTCGCTGGAGAACGAACTGTCGGAGACCCTCGGCACCCGCGTCTCGATCGCCAACGGCCGCGGCAACAAGGGCCGCCTGGTGATCCACTACGGCAACCTGGAAGCCCTCGACGGCGTGCTGGAGCGACTGCGCGCGCAGCGCCCCTGAGGCGGGAACCGCACGCGCGGAGTTCGGAGCGCACATCGGACCCGACGGTGGTCGGCCGCATTGTAAAATCGCCGTCTTTTGCGCGCCCCTTCCTTGGATTCCCCGCCTCGCCCCGCCTTCCGCGGCCCGACCTTCATCCGGCTGCTGGCCCGCCTGACCGACGACACGCTGCCGCAAGGCGGCCCGGCGCCGGCCGAGCGTCTGAGCCAGTGGATCGACTGGACACGGGCAGTGGCGCTGTCGAAGGTGCTCGACGCGAAGGCGCCCGCAGCTGAACAAGGCGCGCAAGTCATTGATCGCGACGACGCAGCCGTGTGCGCGAAGGCGCGGGCGACGTTGCTGGCGTCGATCGTCGAAGCGCCGGAGCTGGTGATCCCGCAGCCGCAGGCGGCCGGGGCCTCGGACGATGGCGACGCCGAAGCCGCACCCGAGGCTGCGATCGACTTCGCGCCGTTCCGCCAGCGTCACCTGGCGCTGCAGCGCTCGATGCAGATGGCGACCGGCCGGCTGCGCGGCGATCTGCGCGACCGGCTGGCAGAGCGTTCGGCCGAGATGGCGCGGCTGGCCGAGGTGGATGCGGTGATGGAGGGCGTGCTGAGTCCGCGCGAGCACGCTTTGCTCGGCGCGGTGCCGGCCCTGCTCGAAGCGCATTTCGAGCGGCTGCGCGCCGCCGCGGGTGCGTTGGCCACGGATCCGTCCGCGGCCTGGCTCGATGGTTTTCGCAGGGACATGCAGGGCGTGCTGATCGCCGAGCTGGATGTCCGTTTCCAACCGGTCGAAGGGCTGCTCGCAGCGCTTCGCACCCACTGACGCAGTGCCCATGTCCCCAAGCAGTCGCAATACCGCCCTTCTTCCCGCGCTCGCGTTCGCGCTCGGCCTGACCGTGGTCGGCTGGATCGCCATCGGCTACGTCGGCTCGAACACGGCGGCATTCGCCGTGTCCCTGCTGATCGGCGTGGCCTACGTCGCAGGCGGACTGGAACTGCTGCGTTATCGCCGCGCCACGTCCACGCTGTCCGAGGCGACCGCGGCGCTGTCCGCGCCGCCGGCATCGCTCGCCGACTGGCTCGACCGGCTAGACCCCACGCTGCGCAACCCGGTGCGCCTGCGCATCGAGGGCGAGCGCGTCGCGCTGCCGGTGCCCGCGCTGACCCCCTACCTGGTCGGCATGCTGGTGCTGCTCGGCATGCTCGGCACGCTGCTGGGCATGATGGTGATGCTGCGCGGCACCGGCATGGCGCTTGAGACGGCGACCGACCTGCAGGCGATCCGCGACTCCCTGGCCGCGCCGGTCAAGGGCCTGGGCTTCGCGTTCGGGACCTCGATCGCCGGCATCGCGACCTCGGCGATGCTGGGCCTGGCTTCGGCGCTGCTGCGGCGCGAACGCGCCCACAGCGTGCAACTGCTGGACGTGGCCGCCGCGACGACGCTGCGCGCGCACTCGCAGGCCCATCAGCGCGAGGAAACCCTGCGGCTGCTGCAGCAGCAGACCGAAGTGATGCCGGCCCTGGTCGACCGTCTGACCGCGATGATGGCGACGATCGAGCAGCAGAACGCCTCGGCGGACGAGCGCCACGCGGCGAGCCAGGAGGCGTTCCATGGACGCACCGAGGCCGTGTATGTACAGCTCGCTGCGTCGGTCGAGCGCGCCCTGCAGACCAGCGTCGCCGACAGCGCGCGCGCCGCCACGGCCGCGCTGCAGCCGGTGTTCGAGACGACGATGTCGGCCCTCGCGCGCGAAACGGCAGCCCTGCAGGCCACCGTCGCGGACGCGGTCGAACGCCAGCTGCAGTCGCTCAACGCCGGCTTCGAGGCCTCCACCGCGACCGTCGCCGAGCGCTGGCAGCAGGCCGTGGATGGCCAGCAGGCATCGAACGAGACACTGGCGCGCGATCTGCGTGCCACGCTCGACGGCTTCAATGCGACGTTCGAGCACCGCAGCGAGGGGCTGCTCGGCGAGGTCACCGCGCGACTCGACGCGGCGCACGCCCAGGCCGGCGCGCTGCACGAGACCGTGACCGGCGCCGTGGACCGCCAATTGCAGGCGCTCACCGCCGGATTCGAGGCATCGACGGCCGGCGTGGCCCAGCGCTGGGAGCAGGCACTGGCCGCGCAACAAGCCGCGCAGACCGCGCTGACGTCCGAACTGCGCAGCACGCTCGACGGCGCCGGCGTGACCTTCGAGCAACACGCGACCGCACTGGTCGACGGGGTCGCCAGCCGACTCGATGCGACGGCCGGCAGCGTGGGCGCGGCATGGACCGATGCACTGGCGACACAGGCCGCGACCAACGCGGCGATGAGTGCGCAGCACCAGCAGGCGCTGAGCGCGGCTGCCGCCACGTTCGAAGCGCACTCCGCAACGCTGCTCCAGAAGGTCGATGCCTCGCACGCCGAGCTGCACACAGCGCTGGCCGCACAGGATGCCCAGCGCCTGGCCGCGTGGACCGAGAGCCTCGCCGCAATGGCCGCCGTTCTGCGCGACGACTGGGCCCGGGCGGGCGCCGACACCACGCGCCAGCAGCAGGCGATCTGCGACCGGCTGGCCACCACCGCCGACACCATCGGCGCGCAGACCCAGGCCCATGCCAGCGCGACCATCGCCGAGATCTCGCGCCTGGTCGACACCGCATCGGAGGCGCCGCGCGCCGCTGCCGAAGTCATCGCCGAGCTGCGCCAGTCGCTGTCGGAGAGCATGGTGCGCGACACCGCGATGCTCGAAGAGCGTACGCAGATGCTCTCGACGCTCGACACCCTGCTGCGCGCGGTGAACCACGCCTCCACCGAGCAGCGCGCGGCGATCGAGGCACTGGTCGCCACTTCGGCCGATCTGCTCGAACGGGTCGGCACGCGCTTCAGCGACCACATCGCGGCCGAGACCGGCAAGCTGGACACGATTGCCGACGATCTGCGCGTGGGCGCGGTGGAAGTGGCCAGCCTTGGCGAGGCCTTCGGCGCTGCGGTCGCGGTGTTCGGCGAATCGAACCAGGCGCTTGCCGGTCGCCTGCAGGGCATCGAGGAGACGCTGGCGAAATCGCTGGTCCGCAGCGACGAGCAACTGGCCTATTACGTCGCGCAAGCGCGCGAGGTCGTCGACCTCAGCGTGCTTGCGCAGAAGCAGATCATCGAAGAGCTGCAGCAGCTCGGCGCGACGCGCGCCGTCTCCGCATGAGTGTCGAGCTCGAAGGCGATGTGGAGTCGACCGCCCCGGTCTGGGCTGCGTTCGGCGATCTGATGTCGGTGCTGCTGGGCGCGTTCGTACTGATCCTGGTCGGCGTGATCGGCGTCCAGCTGCAGCTGGAGATGCGGCTGGATGCGGAGATCGCCCAGCGCGAGGCGGAAGCGCGGCGCCGCGAGACCCTGGAGCAGGCCCTGGCAGCGCCGCTTGCCGCCGGGCGCATCACCCTGATCGACGGCCGCATCGGCATCCGCGGCAGCGTGCTGTTCGCCCAGGCCTCCGACCAGCTCCAGCCCGAGGGTCGCGAGCTGCTGCAGAGCCTCGCCGGCCCGCTGGCCGGGTATCTGGCCTCGCGCGACGAAATGCTGATGGTCAGCGGCTTCACCGACGATCGCCTGGTACGCGACGGCAACCGGTTCTCGGACAACTGGGAACTCTCGGCGCAGCGCGCCCTGACCGTGACCCGCGGATTGATCGCGGCAGGTGTTCCGGCCGATTCGGTGTTCGCCGCCGCGTTCGGCGCGCAGCAGCCGGTGGGCTCGAACGCCGACCCCGAGGGCCGCGCACGGAACCGGCGCGTCGAGATGGCGCCGGTTCCGCGCCAGGCCGGGGCCAAGGCCGATGGTCGCTGAGGCCGTCGACATCGCAGGCCTGCTGGATGACTGGCACGCGCGGGGCGCGGACCGGCTCGATCCGATCCGCTTCCAGCACATCGCGGCCCTGCAGCGCCGCGCGGCGACATGCGATGGCGCCGTGCGACGCGCACTCGACGCGAAGCTCGACGCGCTTGTGGGCGCGTATGCGCGGAATGTCGAGCGGATGCCCGAGGGCAGCGCGAACGCAGTGCCCGGGCGCGGTGCACTTGCGTCGCTGATCGACGCCATCGCCGCGCATGCGCGCGCCGACACGGGAGCTGCCGGCCCGGACCGGGCCTACCCCGAGCTCCCTGCGGTCGAAGAATTCCGCGCGTTGTGGTCGACCCTGCGTACCAGCAACCAGGTCCGCAAGTCCCTGGCCGAGGTGCCGACCGGCGCCGGCCCATTGAATTCCGCCGCTCTCGCCTACCGCTCGCTGGCCCTGATGGGGGCGACGTCGCCGGCCTATCTGGAGCGGTTCCTGTCCTATGTGGACACACTCTCGTGGCTGGAAACGCTGCAGGACGCGGCTGTGCTGACGGGTCGCGAACTGCCGCCCACCGCCAGCGGCAAACCGCGGGCCAAGGCCGGTTCGAGGAAGCGCAAGACCTGACGCGGCCCGCACTGGGCGTTCAGGCGCCGGGCGCCTCCGGAGGGCCGCGTGGCGGACGCAAAGACGGACAGCCGGGATCCTTGGTGCCCGGGCCGCTTCCGACCGAGCCGTCGGCAAGCCCGGCGACGGGCCGGCAATCCGGGCCCGCAGCGAGCCGCCCCTTGCGCAGCGGGCCCCGTATCATCACAATGGCCGGCTAGCTGCGTCCAGACCATGGCGACATGGCTGACCTGCCCTGCGGAAGCGCGATTCCCGGCAGTGCTGCAGCAGGATGTCCAAACCCACCCGCATCGCGCGATGGCACTGCCATCGGGGCCGCCATCTCCCTGGCTAAGGGCGATATCAAACACACTTCGAGGTGCGCAATGTCCCGAGTATGCCAAGTCACCGGCAAGCGTACGACGCATGGCAACAATGTGTCGCACGCCATGAACAAGACCCGCCGCCGCTTCATGCCCAACCTGCATGAGCGTCGCTTCTGGGTTGCCAGCGAGAACCGCTGGATCAAGCTGCGTGTTTCCACCAAGGCCCTGCGCACCATCGACAAGAACGGCATCGACGTCGTCCTCGCCGAGCTCCGTGCCCGCGGCGAAAAGGTCTGAGGAGTTAGAACATGGCAGGCAAGCGCGACAAGATCCGTCTGATTTCCTCGGCCAACACCGGGCATTTCTACACCACGGACAAGAACAAGAAGAACACCCCCGGCAAGATGGAGTTCAAGAAGTACGACCCCGTCGTCCGGAAGCACGTGATCTACAAGGAAGGCAAGATCAAGTGATGCAACGACCCGCGCTCGAGCGCGGCTGACGTTGCGTTACCCCGCGCAGGCGGGGATCGATCGCCTTCAATGCAGAACCCGCCGCAAGGCGGGTTTTGCGTTTCTGGGGGGTGAGCCCCATGAGCGCCTCTGCGCGCAGATCGGCCCGTCACGCCGACTCGTCCGCCCCGGCGGCTACGTAGCCCTGACAGAAGGGACGGAGCCACTGCAGCCGGGGGACGGCAGGGCCGACCGAGCCGGTTCACCCGCCCCCGCCACACCCCCATGCCACACTCGGCCGCATGTCGAATCACGACCTGCACATCGGCCTGTGGATCTTCGCCGCCGACTGGCTCATCCGGGTCGCGGCCCTGCTGTGGATTCCCGCGCGCACGCGCTCATCGTCCGCGCGCAGCTGGCTCCTGCTGATCGGCTTTGTGCCCTTGCTCGGACTCCCTGCCTATCTGCTGCTCGGCCATCCTTGGCTGTCGCGGCTGCGGCGCGAGCGGCAGGCGCGCGCATCGCGGCAGATCAGGCAGAGGCAGGCGGCGCTGACCGCGCTGCGCTGGTGTCCGCCCGATGCGTTCTCCGCGCCCGCGGATGTGACGCGCCTCGCCGAGCGGCTCGGCGATTTCATGCCCACCAATGGCAATGCGGTCGAGCTGCTGGACGATTACGCAGGCTCACTGCAACGCCTCGTCGACGACATCGATGCGGCGACGCGGGAGGTGCACCTGCTCTATTACCTGATGCTCGACGACGCCAGCGGACGCTCGGTTGCCGGTGCACTCGAGCGCGCGGCCCGGCGCGGCGTGCGCTGCCGATTGCTGCTCGACGCCGTGGGCGCGAAACGCGGCCTGCGTGCGTTCCGACGCCCATTGCGCGATGCCGGTGTCTGCGTGCATGCCACATTGGCGGGAGGACTCAAGTGGCGGCGCAGCGCGCGGATGGATCTGCGCAACCATCGCAAGATCGCGGTGATCGATGGCCGCCTCGCGCTGACGGGTTCACAGAACCTCGCCGATCCGGACTTCGTGCCCGGCCATCCCAACCGCGAGGTCGTCGCGCGGGTGCGCGGTCCGGTCGTCGCGCAACTGCAGGCGCTGTTCGCCAGCGACTGGTACATCGAGACGGGTGAGGTACTGGAGGTCGATGCACCGCCGATCGCGTCAAGCGGCCATGTGCCGGCGCAGCTGCTGCCGAGCGGCCCGGCGTATCCGTTCGAGAATGCGCGCGATGTGTTCGTCGCGCTCGTGCAGCGCGCGCGTCGGCGCGCGGTACTGGTGACGCCCTACTTCGTGCCCGACGAGGCCACGCTGGGCGCCCTGCGCGTCGCCGCGCTGTCGGGCGTGTCGGTGCAGCTGATCCTGTCGGCGACCAACAACCAGCGCGTGACCGCCTGGGCCCAGGCCGGTTTCTACGATGAACTGCTTGCGGCCGGGGTGCACATTGCGCTCTACAGGCCGCATTTTCTGCATGCGAAGCATCTGAGCGTCGACGACGACATCGCACTGGTCGGGTCGAGCAATCTCGACATCCGCAGCTTCATGCTCAATGCCGAGGCGGGCTTGCTGTGCTTCGACCCCGGCGTCGTGGCGCGGTTACGCGAGATCGAGCAGGACTATCTGCGCGAATCGGATGTGCTGGAAGCGGAAGCGTGGACGCGGCGACCGACCTGGCGACGCAGCGTGGAAGGCATCGCACGGCTGGCGGATTCGTTTCTATGAAGCGCCGCGCGCGCCCTGCATCAGAAGCCGCCACCCGCGTCGAGCCAGGCCTGCTCTTCGGGTGTATTGATGCGGCCGAGCACACGGTTGCGATGCGGGAAACGGCCGAAGCGTTCGACGACGTCGAAATGCGCCTGCGCGTACTTGCGATACTCGGCGTTGTCGACGTCGGCAAAGAGTTCGATCGAGCGCTGCTGGTCGGCCGGATCTTCCGAATGCTCGAACGGCAGGTAGACGAAGCCGCGCAGGTCGTCTGCGAATACGCGGTCGTGGCCGGCGGCGATCATCCGCTCGGCGTAATGACGCGCAAGGGAATCGGTTGCGAACGCATGGGCGCTGCCACGGAAGATGTTGCGCGGAACCTGATCGAGCAGGATCAGCAGCGCGAGCCCGCCCTCCGCCGTGTCGAGCCAGTGCTCCAGCTCTCTGCGGGCCGCGACGAAATGCACGTCCCGGAAGCGCTGGTCGCATTCGCGGTCGAAGGCAGCGCTGCCTCCGAACCACTTCTGCATACCAGCCTGCTGCCAGAAATCGACGACGTGCGCGGGTTTGATCATCTCCATGGCCACAGATTAACGCGGCTGCGGCGCGGCGCATGCGCCTTCCCGGTGACCGGCCCATACTCGGGCGATCCCTGCCTCGAAAACGCTCCATGATGCGTCGTCCGACCCGCCTGCTGACAGCGCTGCTGGCACTCTCCGGCCTCGTGCTGCTCGGCGCCTGCCAGCACGCGGATGCCGACATGGCCCTGCTGGAGTCGCCCGCTGTGGGCGATATCTATGCCGCGCAGCTCAGCGGGTTCTCGCGCCATCCATTCACCGACGATGCGCGCAAGCCGATCGATCCCGCCTACGGCCTGATGCAGGTGGTCTCGACCGATCCCGACGGCGTCGTCGTCGTCACCCAGAACACTGCATCGGCCGAGAAATCGCTCTCGCACGACGACATTCGCGGCGACCTGGCGGATATCGAGTTCGACGAGGGCGAGCAGATCGCGATCGGCGGGGCCGAGCTGGTCAGGGCGCATGCCGATGGACTGATCTTCGCGGTGAAGCGGCCCACCGAAAAGTAGGCCGCAATCGGGCGCGCGCGGGCAGCGCGAGCCACGCGCGCGTGCAGCGGGCGGATTACTCGTCGAACCGGAGATGCCGAACCGATTTGCCGTGGCGACGGATCAGCTTCAGCGCCTCGATACCAATGAGGATGTGGCGCTCGACGAAGTCCGCGCTCACCAGTGCGTCGGAAGCTTCCGTCTTGACCCCGTCTGGAATCATCGGCTGGTCGCTGACCAGCAGCAGCGCTCCCGAGGGAATGCGGTTGGCGAAGCCGGCGGCGAAGACCGTGGCGGTTTCCATGTCGATCGCCATGCAGCGCATCGCGCGCAGGCGCTCCTTGAAGGCGTCGTCATGCTCCCAGACCCGGCGGTTGGTCGTGTAGACGGTACCGGTCCAGTAGTCGTGGCCTAGGTCGCGGATCACCGTCGAGACCGCGCGCTGCAGGGCGAACGCCGGCAATGCCGGCACCTCCGGCAGGAGATAGTCGCTGCTGGTGCCCTCGCCGCGGATCGCCGCGATCGGCAGCACCAGGTCGCCGAGCTGGTTCTTGCGCTTGAGCCCGCCACACTTGCCGAGGAACAGCACGGCCTTCGGCGCGATCGCCGACAACAGATCCATCATCGTCGCGGCGTTGGGACTGCCCATGCCGAAGTTGATCATGGTCATTCCATCGGCGGTGGCGCTGGGCATCGGCCGGTCCAGGCCGACGATTTCCGCGCCGGCAATACGCGCGAAATGGTGCAGGTAGCCGCCGAAGTTGGTCAGCAGGATGTGCTCGCCGAACCGGTCGAGCGGCACGCCGGTATAGCGCGGCAGCCAGTTTTCGACGATCTGCTCTTTCTCTTTCATCGTCATGCTCCTCTTCTTCGCGGCCATTCTCGCATGCGCGCCGCGCGTGCCTGGAACGCGCGGTCTGTCTCAGCGCGCGCGCCGGACCCACGGGTACACTCGAACTTCGCCCGCGGCGGGTCCTGAACGCCGCCGCGGACCGTCCAACGTGTTCCGGGGATCTTCGATGTCTCGTCTACTGACGGCCGCGCTCGCGGTCGCCCTGTCGGGTGGCTGCGCCACCCATGCCTCGTCCGACAAACCGGCCACCGGCGCCAGTGGCACCCATGTCGGCGCCAGCGCCTATGCAAGCACCTATACGCCCATCGCATCGCCGCCAGTGCTGATCACCAACGCGACCGTACTGATCGGTGACGGCCAGCGTCTGGAAGCGGCAGACGTGCTGCTGCAGGACGGGCGTATCCAGGCGGTGGGTGCGGCGCTCGCCGCGCCCGCGAACGCGCAACGCATCGACGGCACCGGCAAGTGGATCACACCGGGCATGATCGACGTGCATTCGCACCTGGGCGTCTATCCGAGTCCCGGCGCAAGCGCGCACAGCGACGGCAACGAGATGACCGCGCCGAACACCGCCCAGGTCTGGGCCGAGCATTCGGTATGGCCGCAGGATCCGGGTTTCGGCGCGGCGCTCGCTGGCGGCGTGACCTCGCTGCAGATCCTGCCCGGCTCGGCCAACCTCGTCGGTGGCCGTGGCGTGACGTTGAAGAACGTCGCCGCGACCACCGTCACCGACATGAAGTTTCCCGGCGCGCCCTATGGCCTGAAGATGGCCTGCGGCGAGAACCCCAAGCGGGTCTACGGCCAGAAAGGCGGGCCGGCCACGCGCATGGGCAATGTCGCGGGCTACCGCGCCGCGCTGATCGACGCCGCCGACTACCGGCGCAAGCAGGGCGGCGACTCGCCCGGCAAACGCGACCTCAAGCTCGAGACGATGGCCGGCGCGATGGATGGCGACATCCTCGTGCACATCCACTGCTACCGCGCCGACGAGATGGCGCAGATGCTCGATCTGGCGAAGGAGTTCGACTTCAAGGTCACCGCCTTCCACCACGGCGTGGAGGCCTACAAGATCGCCGACCGTCTCGGCGCCGAAGGCGTCTGCGGCGCGCTGTGGGCCGACTGGTGGGGCTTCAAGATGGAGGCCTTCGACGGCATCCAGGAGAACATCGCGATCGTCGACCGCGCCCCGGGCGGCTGCGCGATCGTGCATTCCGATTCCGACGAGGGCATCCAGCGCCTCAACCAGGAGGCAGCCAAGGTGATGGCGGCCGCGGGCCGTGCCGGCATCGAGATCACGCCCGAACATGCGATCCGCTGGCTCACCGAAAACGCGGCGAAATCGCTCGGCGTGCTCGAGCAGACCGGCACCCTGACCGCCGGCAAGATGGGCGATGTGGTGCTGTGGAATGGCAACCCGTTCACCGTCTACGCCCTGGCCGAACACGTCTGGATCGACGGCGCCCACGTCTTCGATCGCACCGATCCATCGCGCCAACCGGTCTCGGACTTCATGCTCGGCCAGGGCGCCGCAGCCAACGGAGGTGCACGATGAGCCGCCAAGCTTCGAACCGGCGTGGAGCGCGCGCGCTGTCGCGTCTGCTGGTTGCCGGCGCCCTGCTCGCGGCCACCCTGCCCGCCGCGGCGCAGTCGGTCCTGATCCGCGGCGCAACCGTGCATACCGCCGGGGCGCAGGGTTCGCTGCAGAACACCGACGTGCTGGTGCGCGACGGCCGGATTGCCGCGATCGGCACGGGACTGTCCGCAGGCGACGCACCGGTCGTCGAAGCCATGGGGCGGCCGTTGACGCCGACCCTGTTCGGCGGCGTGACCGGCATCGGCATCGAGGAAGTCTCGGGCGAACGCGGGACGCGCGACGACCGCCTGTCGCTCGGCGAGGCCAAGGACATGGCCGTGCGCCCGGAGTTCGACGTGACCCTGGCCTTCAATCCCGACTCGATCGTGATTCCGGTCGCGCGCGTCGAGGGCATCGGTTTCACCCTGATCTCGGCCGGCAGCGCCAGCTCGATCATCGGCGGCCAGGGCGCGATGATGCGCCTGGACGGCAGCGTCGATCCCGCCGGACCGAAGGTGCTGTACCTCGCGCTCGGAGCGGACGGCATGGACCAGAGCGGCGCCTCGCGCGCCGCGCAGTGGATGCTGCTCGACCAGCTGATCGACGAGGCGCGTGGCCGCCTGCCGGCCGACTCCCATGTCGCTGCGCTCACCCCGGCCGGCAAGCGCGCACTCGCACCGTATCTCGACGGTCGCGGCACGATCGTGGTTGGCGTGAACCGGGCGGCCGACATCCGCCAGCTGCTGCGCTGGTCGAAGCGCCATGGCCTGCGGATCGCGATCCGCGGCGGTGCCGAGGGCTGGCGCGTCGCACCGGAGCTAGCGGCGGCGAACGTGCCGGTGTTCGTCGACCCGCTGGTCAACCTGCCGTCGAACTTCGACCAGATCGGCGCGACCATCGAGAACGCCGCGCGCCTGCAGGCCGCGGGTGTGCGCGTGGGCTTCGCCCAGGCGGCCGACGCCTCGCACAACGCGCGCAAGCTGCGGCAGCTGGCCGGCAACGCGGTCGCCCATGGGCTGCCGTGGGAAGCGGGCCTCGCGGGCCTGACCCGCGTGCCGGCGGAGACCTTCGGTGTCGGCGAGTCCATCGGCACCATCGCGGTAGGCCGCACCGCCGATCTGGTGCTGTGGTCGGGTGACCCGCTGGATGTGACGAGCAGCGCCGTGCAGGTGTGGTTCGACGGCCGCGCGATCGAGATGCGGTCGCGGCAGACCGAACTGCGGGACCGCTATCTGCAGCCGCAGGCCGAAGGTGGCTTGCCACGGGCGTATCGCGCGCGGTGACGTCCCCAGGCCCTCCCCCCGACCGGGGAGAGGGCCTGTTCTGCGCCCCGGCTGGGCGCACGCAAGGCCGATCCGGCTCATCGCCGGCGAACGCATCCCACGCGCATCGTGCGGGGCCGATCAGACATCCGCCTGTGCGCACTCCCCGAATGACGGCGCGCGACGCCGTGCGGACACCGCAGTTCTTCAGCGCGCGTCGGCGGGAATCTCGTCCGGATCGGGGTCCACTGCGAGCTTGCCGGCGATCAGCACCGCCTGGGTGCGGTTCGATGCGCCGAGCTTGCGCAGCACGGCGGTCATGTGCGCCTTGACGGTGGCTTCGGACACACCGAGTTCGTAGGCGATCTGTTTGTTGAGCATTCCGTCGCCGAGCATCTGCAGCACGCGGAACTGCTGAGGCGTGAGATCGCGCAGGCGCGCCGCGACGTCGTGCTCGCGGGGCGTCACTCCGGCCGCGGAGGCCGCCGCTTCGGGCACGAAGCGGTCGCCATCGAGCACCTGCGCCACGGCGCGGGCGAGGGTCTCGGCATCAGCGGACTTGGGCACGAAGCCCGAGGCGCCATGGTCGAGCGCGCGCCGCATCACCGCGGGCTCCTCGCGCGCAGACACCATCAGCACCGGCAATTGCGGGAACTGCGCACGCAGGTGCACCAGGGCGCTGAAGCCATGCACGCCGGGCATGTTGAGATCGAGCATCAGCAGGTCGGCATCGGGCTCCGACTCCACCATGGCGTAGAGCGCATCGACGTTGTGCGCCTCCCGCAACCGTGCCTCGGGCAAGGCACGGGCAATCGCGCCACGTAACGCTTCGCGGAACAGCGGATGGTCGTCGGCGATCAGCAGGGTGGTCATCGCGGGTGCCGGCGGCGTCTCGGAAGAAAGAAGGTGCATCGGTCCATCGATAGGAGAACGGGTCCCGCGCCGGTCCACGCTCGCGGTACCGGCACGGGGCGTCAGGCAAGCATCAGCCGTTCGGGATGTACCGCTCCTTCACCAGCGAGTCGACGACCGAGGGATCGGCGAGCGTGC
Organism: Luteimonas chenhongjianii; assembly: GCF_002327105.1. Classification (GTDB taxonomy): domain Bacteria; phylum Pseudomonadota; class Gammaproteobacteria; order Xanthomonadales; family Xanthomonadaceae; genus Luteimonas; species Luteimonas chenhongjianii. The sequence goes on from NZ_CP023406.1 coordinate 212,204, forward strand.
TGGTGTCGCCGAGCTGGTCAGGGGCATTCTCGGCGATCTTGCGCAGGATGCGGCGCATGATCTTGCCCGAGCGCGTCTTGGGCAGGCCCGGAGCCCACTGGATGTGGTCGGGCGACGCGGTCGGCCCGATCTCGCGGCGCACGTGCGCGACCAGTTCCGTGCGCAGCGCCTCGCTGTATTCCTCGCCCGATTTGAGCGTCACGTAGGCATAGATGCCCTGGCCCTTGATGTCGTGCGGAAAGCCGACGACGGCTGCCTCCGCGACCTTGGCATGCAGCACCAGCGCGCTTTCCAGTTCCGCCGTGCCGATGCGGTGACCGGAGACGTTGATGACGTCGTCGACGCGCCCGGTGATCCAGTAGTAACCGTCCTCGTCGCGGCGGCAGCCGTCGCCGGTGAAGTAGCTGCCCGGGTAGGCCTTGAAGTAGGTGTCGATGAAACGCTGGTGGTCGCCGTAGACGCTGCGCATCTGGCCGGGCCAGGAGTCGGTGATGACCAGGTTGCCGGCGGCTGCGCCTTCGAGCACGGTGCCGTCGGCGTCGACCAGTGCCGGCTGCACGCCGAAGAACGGCAGGGTCGCCGAACCGGGCTTGGTGGCGATCGCCCCAGGCAGCGGTGAGATCAGGATGCCGCCGGTCTCGGTCTGCCACCAGGTGTCCACGATGGGGCAGCGGCTGTCGCCGACGACCTCGTAATACCAGCGCCAGGCTTCCGGATTGATCGGCTCGCCGACGCTGCCGAGCAGTCGCAGCGAGCTGCGCGAGGTCTTCTTGACCGCCGCCTCGCCCTCGCGCATGAGCGCGCGGATCGCGGTCGGCGCGGTGTAGAAGATCGTGACCTGATGCTTGTCGATGACGTTCCAGAAACGCGAGACGTCGGGATAGTTCGGCACGCCCTCGAAGATCAGCGAGGTCGCGGCGTTCGCGAGCGGGCCGTAGACGATGTAGCTGTGGCCGGTGACCCAGCCCACGTCCGCGGTGCACCAGTACACGTCCTCGTCGCGCAGGTCGAACACGGCCTCATGGGTGTAACTGGCGAACAGCAGGTAGCCGCCGGTGGTATGCAGCACGCCCTTGGGTTTGCCGGTCGAGCCGGACGTGTAGAGGATGAAGAGCGGATCCTCCGCGTTCATGCGCTCGGGTTCGCAGGTGTCGGGCTGGCCGTCGACGACGGCGTCGTACCAGCGGTCGCGCGGCATCTGCATGTCGACCGCGCCGCCGGTATGGCGCACGACAAGCACGGTCTCGACGGTATTGGTGCCGGGCAGTTTCAGCGCCGCGTCGACGTTCGCTTTCAGCGCAACGCGCTTGCCGCCGCGCAGGCCTTCGTCGGCGGTGATGATGAGCTTGCTGCCGCAGTCGGACACGCGGTCGGCAATCGAGTTCGGCGAGAACCCGCCGAACACCACGCAATGCACCGCCCCGATCCGCGCGCAGGCCAGCATCGCCACTGCCGCCTCGACGATCATCGGCAGGTAGATGGTGACCCGGTCGCCCTTGCCCACACCCAGATTGCGCAATGCATTGGCCAGCCTGCAGACACGCGCATGCAGGTCGCGGTAACTGATGCGAAGCGCCTCGGTGTCGGGACTGTCGCCTTCCCAGATCAGCGCGGTCTTGTCGCCGCGTGTCGCCAGGTGGCGGTCGAGACAGTTGACGCTGGCATTGAGTTCGCCGTCCTCGAACCAGCGGATGCGGAAATCCGCCAGGTCGTAGCTGACGTTGCGGATCTTCGTCGGCGGCTTGAACCAGTCAAGCCGCTTTGCGGCATCGCCCCAGAAGCCATCGGGATCCTGCACGGAGCGGGCGTACTCGCGTTCGTACTCGGACGCGCCGATGGTGGTGGGGCCGGCGAACCCGGGCGGAACCGGGTAGAGCTCTGCGGTGTTGGACATGAGGGGAGCCTCCTTCAGACGCGTCGGGGCAGTTTGACGGATTCGTCGGTCGGGACGCCTAGACCTTCGTCTAACCGCGCCGGCCCGGGTATCGACCAATGGCGAATGTGCGCGGCCCCCGCATCCGTGCAGTCTGCATTGCGAACCGGTCGGCGACCGCCCGCTGTCGCCGCTTTTTGTTCAACCCGTGGGAGGGGAGCAATGACTCACATACTGAAGGCGCGTCCGCGTCTGCTGGCCACGGCGGTGCTTGCCGCCCTGACCTTGCCTGGCGTGGCGTTCGCGCAGACCGCAAAGGAGCGCGAGCTCGAAGCGCGTGTCGCCCAGCTCGAGCAGATGGTGCAGCAGCTGGTGGCCCAACAGCAGCAGACCGAAACCGTCGTCACCGAAGTCCGTACCGCCCAGGCCGCGCAGCCTGCACCGGCGCCGGTCGTCGCGGGCACCGGCGCCGCTGCGCCGATCCAGACGACGACGATCACGCCCGGCGCCAACCCCGGCACCAAGTTCACCGTCGGCGGCATGGTCCGCGTCGATGGACTGGTGACCAAGACCACCGACGGCGACATCGCCAAGGGCACCGCCGGCCGCGACTTCTACGTCCCCGGTGCGATCCCGGTCGGGGGCGACGGGCCGGATACCTATTCCGATGCGCACGTGAAGTTCTCGCGTCTGTGGTTCGACGCCAGCACCGTCCTCGATTCCGGCGACAAGCTCGGCGCCCGGATCGAGCTCGACTTCTTCGGTGGTTCCCTCGGCAACACCGCGGCCACCAACACCTATGGGGCCACGCTGCGCCACGCCTATCTGACCTACAACAACTGGCTGGTCGGCCAGACCTGGTCGAACTTCATGGACACCAATGCGCTGCTCGACTCGGTGGACTTCGTCGGCCCGACCGACGGCGTGGTCTTCGTCCGCCAGCCGCAGGTGCGCTACACCAGCGGTGGGTGGGCGGTCTCGGTCGAAAGCCCTGAAACCACGGTCCAGCCCTTCGGCGGCGGCGCCCGCGTGATCGCAGGCGACAACAGCGCGATTCCCGACGTGATCGCCCGCTACACCCACAAGGGCGACTGGGGCCACGTCAGCTTCGCCGGCATGGCGCGTCAGCTGAAGTACGAGCCCGTGGTCGGCGCCGAAAGCACCGCGACCGGATTCGGCGCCCAGGTCAGCGGCCTGGTCAAGCTCGGCGACAGCACCGACATCCGCTACCAGCTCAGCGGCGGCGACGGCATCGGCCGCTACATCGGCCTGGCCACGATCCAGCAGGATGCGATGGTCGATTCCGCCGGCGACATCGATGCGCTGGGCGGGTGGGCCGGCTATGTGGGGCTGCGCCAGGTGTTCAGTCCAAAGGTGCGCGGCAACCTCTTCTACGCACGTTCGCAGTGGGACAACGAGGCTGCCTGGACCGGGATGGGCGTGACCCGCAAGGTCCAATCGATGCACGCGAACATGATCTGGTCGCCGGTGCCCAAGCTCGACTTCGGCGTCGAGGCGATCTGGGGCGAGCGCACGCTCGAATCCGGCGCCGATGGCGAGCTGATCCGCCTGCACACCATGGCGCGCTACTCGTTCTGATCCAGCGGCGGGGACGGCATACCCGTCTCCGCCGCGTTCTCGCCGCCGCGTGCAAGCGGCTCCCACCCGCACAACACCTGATCCGCGACCGCATGCAGCACGTCTGACCGGGTGATCGGCGCTCGCCGGCCCCCGACCACATCACGAACGCTTCGGAGGGGAAGCTTCCCATGTCCAGCACGACCGCCAATCCGGCACCCAAGCCCGCGCTGACGAAGGGCCACAAGAAGGTCATCTTCGCGTCCAGTCTCGGCACCGTCTTCGAGTGGTACGACTTCTATCTGTACGGCTCGCTCGCGATCATCCTGTCGCGCCAGTTCTTCAGTGGCGTCAACCCGACGACGGGCATGATCTTCACGCTGCTCGCGTTCGCGGCGGGCTTCTTCGTACGCCCGTTCGGCGCGGCGTTCTTCGGCAGCCTCGGCGATCGCATCGGCCGCAAGTACACGTTCCTGATCACGATCATCATCATGGGCGTGTCGACCTTCCTCGTCGGCGTGTTGCCCAGTTACGCGACGATCGGCATCGCGGCGCCCATCATGCTGATCGTGCTGCGTCTGGCCCAGGGTCTGGCGATGGGCGGCGAGTACGGCGGCGCGGCCACCTACGTCGCCGAACACGCGCCGCCGGGCAAGCGCGGCCTGTATACCGCCTTCATCCAGACCACGGCGACGCTCGGCCTGTTCCTGTCGCTGGCCGTGATCCTGCTGTGCCGCTGGCTCCTCGGTGTCGAAGCGTTCGAAGACTGGGGCTGGCGCATTCCGTTCCTGGGTTCGATCGTCCTGCTCGGCGTGTCGGTATGGATCCGCCTGCAGCTGGCCGAATCGCCGCTGTTCCAGCAGATGAAGGCCGAGGGCAAGGGCTCCAAGCAGCCGTTCCGTGATTCGGTCAAGGGCGGCAACCTGAAGCTGATGCTGCTGGTGCTGTTCGGCGCCACCGCCGGCCAGGCCGTCGTGTGGTACGCCGGCCAGTTCTATGCCCTGTTCTATCTGCAGAGCATGCTGAAGGTCGATCTGACGGTGTCCTACCTGCTGATCGCAGCGGCCCTGTTGCTCGGCACGCCGTTCTTCCTCTTCTTCGGCTGGCTGTCGGACAAGATCGGGCGCAAGAAGATCATCATGGCCGGCTGTCTGATCGCGGCGGTGTCCTACTTCCCGATCTTCAAGGGGATCACCCACTTCGCCAATCCGGCGATCGAAGAAGCTGTCGCCAATTCGCCGGCCGTGGTCGTGGCCGACCCGAACACCTGCAGCTTCCAGTTCGATCCGGTGGGCACGCGCAAGTTCACCAGCTCCTGTGACGTGGCAACCGCTGCGCTCGCACGCGCCGGCGTGCCGTACAACGTCGAGCCGGCGCCGGTGGGTTCGCTGGCCCAAGTGCGGGTGGGCAACAACAGCGTCGCGTCGTACGAGGCCGAAGGCCTGGTTGGCGATGCGCTCAAGACCCAGCAGGGCAGCTTCGGCACCGAACTGCGCGGCGCGCTCAATGCGGCGGGTTATCCGGAGAAGGCGGACACGGACCGGATCAACATGCCGATGACGATCTTCCTGCTGTGGATCTTGGTGATCTTCGTGACCATGGTCTACGGCCCGATCGCGGCGTATCTGGTCGAACTGTTCCCGACACGCATCCGCTACACCTCGATGTCGCTGCCGTATCACATCGGCAACGGCTGGTTCGGCGGCTTCCTGCCGGCGATCTCGTTCGCACTGGTCGCGGCCACGGGCAACATCTACTACGGCCTGTGGTACCCGATCGGCATCGCACTGATGTCGCTGGTGATCGGTACGATCTTCCTGCGCGAAACGAAGGACGTCGACATCACGAAGTAAGCGGGGTCATCCGCACGGGAACCTGATTCCCGTGCGCCCCGATGGACGCCGGCCCGGAAGGGTCGGCGTTCCTCTTTTCAGGCATCCTGTTTCGCGCGACTCGCCGAGGCGCCGGGGACGCGCCGGCCGCGACAACGCTGCGCACGCATTCGTGCGTTTTGCACGCGATGACGACGAGCGCGCCCATCAGCGCTCTCGCATCGGTCCGCCTGCAGCCGGAAGATTCGCGCCTACTTCTGCGGTGGCGCGGCCAGCTCGCGCGCGTCGAGATAGCCGTCGCGGTTGGTGTCCTGCCGATTGAACGTCGCCGCCAGTTTTGCCAAGTGTCCGGCCAGCGCCACCGGACGGCCCTTGCCCCCGGGCAGCTCGTCCGGCGTCAGCACGCCGTCGCCGTTACGGTCCATCCGGTCGAACCCGTAGCGCATCCACGCCTGGTACTCGGCGAGCGAAACCCGCCCATCGCCGTCGGTATCCATCTCGTCACGGTATTCGGACGTGCGCGTGACCTGCGCGCCTGCGGTCGTGGTCACGATGAGCGCGCATAGCGCGCACGCAACGCGAGCGGCGCGTAGCCGGACCCGCGATCGGGATGTGATGGAAGCATGCGGTTTTCCAGGCATGCGCCCCTGCAGCGGACAGCTCCGCATGGCCGTCCTGCCCGACTGGAGCAGGTTGCCGGAGAGAAAGTCGAGAATTGCAGAGGTCATCGTCGCGCCTTGAAGCGTCAGCCCCGCCATGATGGCTGCATCGCTGGATGCTTTCCATCCTCGGCAGATCGTATGGAAGGCCGACCGGTGGATGCGACACCCACACACTGCAGCACGCCCCGTCTGCCCGCCTCCACACGGCTGTGCCATAGTCGGCGCGCACCACCCGCTGCACCGCTGTTTGGTCCTGGCATACCGACTCTGGGAGGGGTTTCCATGCTTGAGCAACACGGTCTGTGGCTGGCACTGGTCTGTGCCGCCATCGCGATTCTCTACGGCGTCGTTTCCGCCGGCTGGATCAACCGGCAACCCGCCGGCAATCAACGCATGCAGGAGATCGCCGGGGCGATCCAGGAAGGCGCGCGTGCCTATCTCAACCGGCAGTACCTGACGATCGCGGTCGTTGGTGTGGTGTTGTTCGTATTGATCGGCATCTTTCTGGGCTGGGCGACCGGCATTGGTTTCCTGCTTGGCGCGGTGCTGTCGGGCGCCGCCGGCTACATCGGCATGAATGTCTCGGTGCGCGCCAACGTGCGGACGGCCGAGGCGGCGCGCCGCGGCATCGGCCCTGCGATGGATGTCGCATTCCGCGGTGGCGCGATCACCGGCATGCTGGTCGTCGGCCTCGGGCTGCTCGGCGTCGCCGGCTACTGGATGCTGCTGCCCCGTTTCGGTATCGCCGGCGAGGCCGCACTGCATGCGCTGGTCGGCCTGGCCTTCGGCAGCTCGCTGATCTCGATCTTCGCGCGGCTTGGCGGCGGCATTTTCACCAAGGGCGCGGACGTCGGCGCCGACCTGGTGGGCAAGGTCGAGGCCGGCATTCCCGAAGACGATCCGCGCAACCCGGCGGTGATCGCCGACAACGTCGGCGACAACGTCGGTGACTGTGCGGGCATGGCCGCAGACCTGTTCGAAACCTATGCCGTCACGGTCATCGCGACGATGCTGCTGGGCTTCCTGATGGCGCCGACCGTCGGCGCGAACGGCGTGCTGTATCCGCTGGTCCTGGGCGGCGCGTCGATCCTCGCATCGATCGTCGGCACCTTCTTCGTCAAGGTGAAGACAGGCGGCTCGATCATGGGTGCGCTGTACAAGGGCGTCATCGTCTCCGGCGTGATCGCGGCCGCGCTGTTCTGGCCGATCACCACGCAGCTGATGGCCGACAACAGCTTCGGTGCGACCAATCTGTACTGGTGCGCGCTGATCGGGCTGGTCCTGACCGGCGCGATCGTCTGGATCACCGAGTACTACACAGGCACCCAGTACGCGCCGGTGCGGCACATCGCCCAGGCATCGACGACCGGGCATGGCACCAACATCATCGCCGGCCTTGGCGTGTCGATGAAATCGACCGCAATGCCGGTCATTGCCGTGTGCTTCGCGATCTGGGCGTGCTTCTCGCTCGCCGGGCTCTACGGCATCGCGATCGCAGCCACGGCGATGCTGTCGATGGCCGGCATGATCGTCGCGCTCGATGCCTATGGCCCGATCACCGACAACGCCGGCGGCATCGCCGAGATGGCCGACCTGCCGCCGGAGATCCGCGCGATCACCGATCCCCTCGACGCGGTCGGCAACACCACCAAGGCGGTGACCAAGGGCTACGCGATCGGCTCTGCGGCGCTGGCGGCGCTGGTGCTGTTCGCCGACTTCACCCACAACCTCGAAGCGAAATATCCGGGCACCGAGTTCCGCTTCGATCTTGCGGATCCGGCGGTGATCATCGGTCTGTTCATCGGCGGACTGATCCCCTACCTGTTCGGCGCGATGGCGATGGAGGCGGTCGGCCGCGCGGCCGCTGCCGTGGTCGAGGAAGTGCGACGCCAGTTCCGCGAGATCCCCGGAATCATGGACGGCAGCGGCAAGCCCCAGTACGACCGCGCGGTGGACATGCTGACCCGTTCGGCGATCAGGGAAATGATCGTGCCCTCGCTGCTGCCGGTCCTGGTGCCGGTCGTGGTCGCGCTCGGCATGAACGCTCTGATGGGCCCCGGCGCCGGCATCCGCGCACTGGGCGGACTGCTGATCGGCACGATCGTGACCGGACTGTTCGTCGCGATCTCGATGACCACCGGCGGCGGCGCCTGGGACAACGCCAAGAAATACATCGAGGACGGAAACTTCGGCGGCAAGGGCAGCGAAGCGCACAAGGCCGCAGTCACCGGGGATACCGTCGGCGATCCCTACAAGGACACCGCAGGCCCGGCGATCAATCCGTTGATCAAGATCATCAATATCGTCGCGCTCCTGCTCGTGCCCCTGCTCTGACGGAGGCGGCCCACGCGGCATCGTTGCCCCTCTCCCGCACCGGAGAGGGGCACAGGTGAAGCGCCGGAGCTGCGATCAGGTCCACTTTTGACGCGAGGCGCGCGAACACGTAGGCGCACATCACATGGTGAGCCGTCGCGCCCGTTATGCCTCGAAGGTGCCGCTTTCCATGTCGAACCACGGCGTACACAACACCTGCTGGTCGTCGGCATAACCGAAGTCGGCCTGCCACACCTGGACCTCGCCAGTGGCGTCGGGTGAAAACATCCGCTGCTCATCGGCCACGCCGATGCCGACGCACCACCGCACCTGCCTGGGGCGCGCGGACAGCCAGCCGGAGAAGCCGAAGCCGCCATCCACGCGCGTACCCGGATCGACGCGGCGCGCAAGCGGGGTGGGTGGCACGGTCGGCGGCGGCACAGGCAGGGCGCGCGCGACGTGCAGGAGCGTGGCCCGACCGCCCGGGTCTTCTCGCAGCGCGGGCACGCCCACGGCGCCCGACAGCTGGCGCCGCGTCAGCACCGCGTGGCGATCACCGCGGTCGAATACGAGCAGCGGCACCGCCCCGGTATTGCGGATCCGGTAGTCCACGCGGACGCCCTGACCCTCGCGGCTCAGCGCCACCTCCAGAGCGACACCTTCTCCCTCGATCGTGGCGCGGGCGATATCGCTCACTGGCATTGCGGGCCTCGGCAGGTGGCGGGGCGGTGGGCTGGAATTCGCCGGCGGGGATACCAGCACGCAGGCCAGGCCGGCTGCGGCGAGGGCACAGCCCAAGCCTACCCGGAGAGACACGCGTGGACGTGGAGGTGATGGAAGATCCGCGGGGCGCGAACGGACAGTCATGGTGCGGCATACCCGAAGTCGTTTTCACGACGCCCGATCAGCAGCCCCGCCGGCAGGGCCGCGCACGCACGTGACGGCCCCCTGCCTCACCTCCGCCGGTCAGAGCGCGTAGCTCGGCCGGTCGGGCATGCCCAGCTCGCGGCGGATGCCGTTCTCGGTCAGATGGATGGGGTTGTGCGTCAGCGGCCCGCTACCGTCGAAGTCGTAGGGGGTGGCACTGGTCTCAAGGCCCACGGCCTGTCGCTCCGCATTGGGCACCCGGCCACTGTCGGGACCGGTGCCGCGATACGTGCCCTGCAGGAAGGTGCCGTTGACGCCGTTATAGGCATGCGACATCTCATGGAACAGGACCACCGACGGCGCCGGGAACGCGTCCATGTGGAAGGACGGGTTGTAGCTGATGGTCACGTCGCCGCCCGCGCCCGGACGGCCGTTGATGATGTCGGCATCGTTACTGAAGGTCTGGGCGTAGCCGTTGTCCTCGTTCGCCAGCTCGCGGATCGTCACTGTGTTGCCCTTCGCCTCGGCCGCCTTGTCGAATTCGGCCATCATCTGCTGGCCGTTCGGCGAGGCGCGGAGGAAATCCAGCTCCGACTGCATGCGCTGCACGAACGCGTCCGACCCCTGCACGCGGACACCGCGGTCGCCGACGGTGTTGTCGATCTCGACGTTGACCACGGTCGGCCGCGCGCCGATCGCCGCATTGACGATGTCGCTGGCCTGCGAATAGACGGTGGTCTGCGCATGCGCGCCGCCGATCGTGTCTGCGCCAGCGCCCGCATACACGGTCGTCCGCCCCTCGCCGACATTGACGACGTCGTCGCCACTGCCGGCCGAGAGGATGTCGAAGGTGCCGCCGCCGTGGATCACGTCGTCGCCGCGGCCGCCTTCGATGTAATTGGTGCCGCTGCCGGCATGGATGGTGTCGCTGCCATCGCCGCCGTAGATCACATTGACGCCACTGCCGCCGAAGATCTCGTTGGTGCCGCCGGTGGTGTGGATGTCGTTGCGGCCGCTGCCGCTCACGCGGATGGTGTCGTCGCCGTCGCCGCTGCTGATGCGGTTGTCGCCATCGCCGGCGATGTCGAGCTGGTTGTCGCCCGCGCCCGCATCGGCGATGACATTGACCTTGACGTTCGACGCCACCTGGATGGTGTCGTTGCCGGCGCCCGTGCGCAGCGTCAGCTCCTGGCCTTCGGTCAGGCGGACCTCGTAGCTTTCGCCGTTGATCGATACGTCGAGCGTGCCGTCGTCGCGCTGGGTGACCCCGACGTTATCGTCGCCGGCGCCGGTGGTGAAGACGACCTGGTCGCGACTGACATATCCCTGGGCGACGGTACGCTCGCGGGCCACGTCGACCTGTCCATCGCTGTGCAGCGGATCGATCTGGATCGGCTTGCCATCGGGCGTGCGCCCGGTGGTTCGCTCGGCGGTATTGCTGCTGCCGCCGTCGATGCCGATCGCGCCGTCTGGCGCGCGGTCCGGAGCATCAAGCGTCGAGACCTGCGGCCCGTCGGCCAGTCCCTCGATGTGCGGTGCGTGACCCACGTCACCGGCGTCCGGGCCGCCATGGTTGTGCGGATCGTTCGGCGCCAGCGGGTTCTGCCAGTAGCCCTGGGCGGTCGAGGGGTTGGCGGTCGGGGACAGCGAATCGAGCATGGTCATCGTAAGCGGTCTGCGTCAGCGGAAGTCGGCACCATATGTACGCTGTAGTACGGCCCGACCATACTGGGGCGTACCCTTGGTCCGTGCCGGCGTACGCCGTTTCTGCTGAAACCATCCGGGCCGACGCTGCGTCGCAACATCAGATGGCCGTAAAATGGCCGAATCACCGACCACTGGAAGTACACACACAATGGGCCTGGACTCCGTCCCCACCGGCAAGAATCCGCCGGACGAAATCAACGTCATCATCGAAATCCCGAAGGACGCCGAGCCGGTCAAGTACGAGGTCGACAAGGACAGCGGAGCGATCTTCGTCGACCGCATCCTGTCCACGCCGATGCGCTACCCCTGCAATTACGGCTACGTGCCCAACACCGTCTGTGGCGATGGCGACCCGGCCGACGTGCTGGTGGTACTGCCGCTGCCGCTGATCCCGGGCTCGGTGATCCGCTGCCGTCCGGTGGGCGTGCTGAAGATGACCGACGAGGCCGGCAGCGACGAGAAGATCCTCGCCGTGCCGGTGGAGAAGGTGTTCGCCGGTTATGCCCATGTCGACGATCTCGACAAGGTCTCGGCCCACTGGCTCGAGCGCATCGGCCACTTCTTCGAGCACTACAAGGATCTCGAGAAGGGCAAGTGGGTGAAGATCAGCGGCTGGGGCAATGCGGCGGAAGCCAAGGCATTGCTCAACGAGGCGATCGCCGCCTACGCCGCCGAATAAGGCATCGGGCGCAGCCATCGTCACACTTCGAGACACCGCGCCGGCTTCCGGCGCGGTGCGCTTGCTACTATCGGTTCACGCCGGCGCCGTGATGTGCATGCCGCGGCGTTCAGGGGATTCCAGATCGTGCGTATTCTGTTTGTAGGCGGCGAAGACAGCCTGCCGTCGGAGCTTGTCGCCCTCGTCGGGGACATGGATGACAGCTGGCAGGTGAAGCGGGCTGGCGATGGCGCCACCGCGATTTCCCTGATCGCGGAGGCCCCGCAGGATGTCCTGGTGGTGGCGCCGACGCTGCCCGACATGTCGGTGGCGACCCTGCTGGGACAGATCCGCACGTTGCGCCCGGAAACCTCGCGTATCGCCGTCATCGGCGGCCAGCCTGCCGCACGCGTGCTTTCGCTCGCGCACCGGTTCCTGCCCTTGCCGGTGGGCGAGGCGCAGCTGCTCGAGGCGATCGGCAGTCTGGAAGAACTGCGGGAACTGCTGGACAACCCGGCGCTGCGCGAATCCATCGGCCAGATCGAGAAGCTGCCCTCGCCGCCGCAGACCTATCTGGCGCTGGCCCATGCACTGGAAGCCGACGAGGACACCAGCGCCAACGACATCGCACAGCTGATCGCGGGTGATCCCGCCATCGCAGCCAAGGTGCTGCAGCTGTGCAATTCCGCATATTTTTCGACCGGGCGCGCCATCACCGATCTGCGCGCGGCGGTCACCCGCCTGGGCATGGCCACGATGCGCGACCTCGTGCTGGCCAGCGAGGTATTCGCGCACGGAGCCCGTCCCGACCTCGATCGTGCCGGCATGCAGCAGCGCGCCCTGATCGCCTCGCAGCTCGCCCGGCGCATGCTGCCCGAGTCGAGCGCGGAGCTCGGCGCGACCGCGGCGCTGCTCGCCGACATCGGCCTGTTGCTGCCGGGCATCCGCGACGAGCGTGCTGCGCCCGACACCCAACCCGTCGATGCACCGGGCCATACCGAGGCCGGCGCCTATCTGCTGGGCCTGTGGGGCCTGCCGATGCCGATCATCGAAGCGGTCGCGTTCCAGCGTTGTCCGGCGCGCAGCGGTACGCGCAGCTTCTGGGTCACCGGCGCCGTGCACGTCGCCACCGCCCTGGCCGAAGGTGAGGCAGTCCATGAGGACTACCTGCAGCGCACCGGCGTGCTCGACAAACTCGACGGCTGGCGCGGTCACGCCGACCGCCTGCTCGGCCTCACCGACCCGCAGACGGCCTGACCCGCCGGGCCTGCACCCAGGGCACCGCGCAAGCCGCGGTCGCCCGCATGCGGTAGTGACCCGCGCCGGCCACGCCAGGCCCGCGCCGCTCCGCAGCACTGGATAGCCCCGCCCCCGGATTGAACGATGCGCCGCCGCGAGCGGTCGAGCGTCCGCGTGCCCGTACGTCGCACGGCTGATCGCAGCGGCGACCGCGACTATCCCGGCGCCTGCGCTTGGCAAGCGCGAACCACACCCGCGCACGGCGCGCCGCGCACAGGTCGTCGGAACGCCCGGCCGCCTGTCCCCAGACACAAAAAAACCACGGCCCTTGCGGGCCGTGGTTCAAGAGCTTCGATCGTTAGCCGATCAGAAGCGCTGGGTGTAACGCATGTACATGAAGCGGCCGATATCGAACTCGGGGTAGTACGGGAAGCCCGTGCTCACGTTGCCGCCGCTGAACATGATCGCAGCCTCGCGATCGAGCACGTTGTCGACGCCGACCGAGATCGTGCCGTCCCAAGGTGCGCTGTAGGACACCTGCAGGTTGTGGAACGTGTTCGAACCCAGACGGTTGCGAGGTGCGGTTTCGCCGAGCTGGTAGCGGTCAGGATCCGAGCACGGACGGTTGGTGACGCAGCCGTCGTTGATGCCGGAGTAGTAACGCATGTTCCAGGTCACGTTCCACTCGTCGTTGACTTCCCAGTTGGTGCTGAGGGTCGAACGGACGCGGAACAGGCCCGGGTCACCGGCGCCGCCGATGAACACGTTCTCGCCGGCCGAGTTCTGGCCAAGCGAGTCGTACTGCGACAGGTAGCTCGTCTGCCAGTCGAACGTGAAGCCGCCGAACGCGGTATCGGCCATGCGGTAACGCGCGCCGAAGTCCCAGCCTTCCGTTTCCAGCTCGCCGAGGTTGGTCAGGCCGTAGAACATGCCCGAGATGTGACCATCTGCGGCGCGCGTGACGCCGTCGCAGCGGCTGGCATCGCCCAGCACGTAGCAGTCACGCAGGATGCGGTTGACGCTGTCGGAGATGATGTAGTTCGACAGCTTGTAGTTGTACCAGTCCAGGCTCAGGGTCAGACCCTCGGCGAAACCGGGGCTCCAGACGATGCCGGCGGTCTTGCTGATCGACTCTTCCGGGCCGAGGTCCGGGTTCGAACCCGAGATGAACTGGTCCGGGGTCTGGCACGGCCACGAGGTGCAGGGCACCAGGCCCTGGCCCAGCTGCACGTAGGTCGGCGAGACGCCGGCCGCCGTACAGGCCGCATTGCCGGCAACGCTACCCGAGACACCGACCGAGCACGGGTCGGTGTAGCTCTCGAAGCTGCCGCCGATGCCGCCGTAGAGGTTGTCGATCGAAGGCGCACGGAAGCCCTGCGCCCAGGTGCCACGCACCGCGAGCGAGTCGATTGGACGCCACAGGAAGCTGCCCTTGGAGTTGGTCGTGTTACCGAAGTTGCTGTAGTCCGAATAACGCGACGCGAAGTTCAGGGTCAGTTCCTGGGCGAAGGCCATGTCGGCCAGCACCGGAACATTGAGCTCCAGGTAAGCTTCGTTGACGTCGTACTCGCCCTGGGTGGTGGTCGCCGGCAGGCCGGTCGAGTTGCCACTCTGGTTGAACGCGTCCGGCACGAAGCGGCCCGTCTCTTCGCGGCGCTCGATACCCACTGCGAAGCCGAGGTCGCCGGCCGGCAGCTCGAACAGGCCGCCGCTCAGGTTGGCCGAGTAGATCTTGCTGCTGGTCTCACCGGAGTCGGTGTAGGTCGGGAACAGGAAGTTCTGCACGTCCGCATTGCCCAGCGAGCCGGGACCTGCAACGCCCGCGGGCAGCAGCGGGTTCCAGGGCGTGCAGCCCGCGATCACGCTGCCGACGGTGCCGCAACGCGCAACGCCATTGGCATCGATGAACGACGGGCCGAGGGCCGGGCCGGTCGCCAGCAGGCTGGCGTCGCCGTGACCGGTCTTGGTCACTTCATTGCGGTTGTTGGCGTAGCTGACGCCCCAGTCCCACGGACGCTCGTTGACTTCGAAGTAGCCGGTAAGGCCGGCAACGACACGGAACGTGGTCAGCTCGCTGCGGGTGGTGCGCGGCACTTCCCAGAGACGACGACGGAAGTCGATGTCTTCGCCGGTCGGGTTGAACGCGCTGTCGCCCGAAAGCAAGGTGCCGAACGCGGCCGACTGATACGGATAGCCGGCGATCTGCTGGTCCGTGGTGCGCTTGTTGTAGAGGATGTCGCTGTTGAAGGTGATGCGATCGGTCAGGTCGTAGTTGATGTTTGTGAACACCGACTTACGTTCCAGACCCGTCTGCACCATCATCTGCTGGTTCGAGTTGGCGTTGTACTCGGCCGTGTGCGGCACGTAATCGCCACGGTTGGCGGGGTTGCCGCCTTCGCGCAGCGTCAGCCACGTTCCGGTCGCCTCGTCGTACCACGAACCGTTCTGGCTGACCGGGCTGAAGCCCGAGCCCGGATAGTCGGGGCCGGCGTCGCCGAAAGCGCTGAAGAAACGATCGCCGGCGAAGACCGGATCGCCCTCCATGACCTCAGCCGAGACCGTGATGCCGCCGCGGTCGTTGGTGGTACCGAAGGTCGCCGAGTAGATGGTTTCGCCACCGTCGCCATCGGAGTACTGGCCGTACTGGACCGAAGCCTCAGCACCGTCGAAGCGCGAACGGGTGATCACGTTCACCACGGCAGCGATCGCGTCCGAGCCGTACAGCGCCGATGCGCCATCCTTGAGGATGTCGATGCGCTCGATCGCCGACACCGGGATCTGGCTCAGGTCCTGGTAGCCGCCGGTGGTCGCACCGAGACGGACGCCGTTGATCAGCACCAGGGTACGGTTGGCACCGAGGTTGCGGATGTCGATGTAGTAGCCACCGACGTTCTCGCCCGACGCCAGGGCGTCGGCGCGCGAGATCGCCGGCGAACCCGCCGACGAGATGTTCTGCAGCAGGTCGGCGACCGTCGCCTGGCCCGAACGCGCGATGTCTTCACGCGACACGGTGAGGATCGGCTGCTGGTTTTCGATTTCGACGCCGCGGATGCGCGAGCCGGTGACCTGGATGCGGTCGAGCTCAGTGGTGCCGCTCGCGGGTTGCGCCTGGGCGAAGCTCACCGCCGGTACGACGGCGGCCATGATCGCGGCCGGCAGCAGGCCCTTCCGCAATGCGGGAGTGCGAAGGTTCTTCAAAGTTCTCTCTCCAGAGTGTGAGCGTTACTGACGCGTTAAAAACGCCATCCGCACGTTACGTCCCTAGAGACCCGCACCGCCTTGCCACCATCGCCGCCTGCGTTTGCCGAATCTGGCGCCTGGAGCAAAAATCCCTATACAGCCAGATCCGGTTCACTCGCCATGTTAAGCGGCGCGCATAACAGCCTTGCTCATGCCGCCGCGCCGCGATGGGTCTCGCTGCGGTAGCGGCTGGCCGAGACGCCGTGGTGGTTCTTGAAGGCACGCGCGAAGCTGCAGCAGTTGTCGAAGCCCGAGGCCGCAGCCACCTCCCCGACCATCATCGACGTGGTCCTGAGCAGATGGCCTGCGCGCTCGAGCCGGAGGCGGACCGACAGCTGCTGCGGGCTCTCGTCGTAGAGCGCATGGAAGGCCTTGGAGAAGTACCAGCTGGAGAAGCTGGTGAGGTCGGCGAGCTCGCTGATGCGCACCACCCGGTCCGCGTTGCCTTCCAGATACATACGCGCGCGCTGCATGCGACCGAAGACCTGGCGCTTGCGGCTCCGCGACCGGCCGGGGCACCGGCGCACGCGCGCGGCGAGCTCGCGCTGGACGTGCGCCAGCTGCAGCAACAGAGGCCGTACCGCGAGCGCCTCGCCACCGGATCGCGCGGCCTCGCGCCACAGCCGCAGCAGGGAGCGTAGTTCGCGTGCCGGCATCCGGCCACGCCCCGCATAGAGGCTGCCGTCGCTGAGCACCTGCAGCGCTTCGAGCGCACTGGCGTCAAGCGCGATGCCGATACAGAGCCCGTGGGCGTCGCTCTGTACCAGGGGCGTGGACTCTTTCTCGAATGCCATCCAGTCGCCTCGGCGCATGCGGAACCGCCCTTCGCGCGATTCGATCCAGCCCTGCCCGCGCAGCTGCACCCACAGATTGAACACGGGCGCGGTCATCTGGATGCCGCCCAGGCGTGCCACGCCCAGGCAGTGCGCAGGTGTGCTCAGGGTTTCGAACGGAAGCATCTGGCCGCGCGCGGCCCACAGGCAGGTCGACATGGGAATTGGGACGGGAATGGGGGGAACCCTTTGTGCCGTCCGGCCTGCTGCCTTGCCCGAAGTCGCGCCTAGGCTTTGCCGAATTCGAGGCGAATTCTTGCCGAAAAAACTACGAAGCCTTTTTCCTGATTGAAATCAGCCACTTGCTGAACGCGTCCGGCTCGTAAGGAGCAGGCGGCAGGGTCATGAAGCCGATGTCGCTGCCATCATCGGAGGCCAGCGCAATGAGCGCTGCGTCCTTGTCCACCGAAAACCCGTTGGTCGCGCTGTAGATGACGGAGTCCACGCACACCTCTTCGTCGCCACGCATCGTGGCGTCCTCGATCAGGAAATGCCGGAGCCGCGTCCGGCATGAGGGTGTCGCATCCAGATAAGCGAGATGTCCTGTCTGGGTCACCGTCCAGCTGCGATAGCGCCAGCGCGAAGGGACGGTATCGCTGAGCCGGACCGTGTCGGCGGCGTCCAGCGAAAGCGGTGCCGACCACAGCCCGCTAGCGTCGAGGCGGGTGTACAGCACACGGTCCCGCGCCAGGTCCAGCCGGACCTGCGACACGTCCGCGATGCGGCCGAGTGGCCGCCAGGAGGTGCGTTCATAGGCCACCAGGGCGGTCCCGCCGTTCCCCATCTCCTCGATCACCAGAATCGAATCCCCAGGGCCGTAGATCGCCTGCGCGGGGCGTTCGCTGGGCACATCCAACCGTTCCACGCGCCCGCGACGCGGATCCACCTCGAGAATCATCGGGGCATGCGCCTCGTCGAGCGCGGTCAACAACAGGCGGCGCCCGTCCGCCGACCAGGCCGGGGGCTGCCGCGTATCGGGCCGTACGCCTTCGATCGGCCGCAGCGAGCCCGGATCGTCGAGACGCGCCCACCACAATTCGAAGCGGCCTGCCCGGTCGGAGGTAAAGACCAGTTGATCGCCGTCGGGCGCCAGCGTGGGCTGGGAATCGCGGCCCGAAGAAGTGAACAGGCGCTGCCAGTCGCCGGTCTCGGCCTCGATCCGATACAGGCCGAACTGCGGGCGCCGGTGCACGAAAGCCATCTGGCCCGTGCGGGTCGCGACCGATGGCGACTGCGCATCCTCGATCCCGAGGTCAACGAGCCGGCCCGATCCGACGCTCACCCGGTACAGGCGCGCCTCGCTGTCCACACGCAGGCCGAACACCATGCCGTCGCCGTCGGGCGCCCAGCTCCAGCCGCGCATCTCCGCCCCCAGCCGCGTGATCTGCTGCGGGGTACCGCCGGCCACCGGAATCCGCCACAGATCGCCCATCTGCGGGTTTCGGATGAAACCGATCCATTGGCCATCGGGGGAGATCTGCGGCGCGAAGTCGACGTCCCCCGGGGCGCCGGGATAGTCCAGATTGCGCCAGCGTCCCGTGGACGCGTCCAGGATCCGCAGCCGCCCCCCGTCGGCGACCCCGGTCATCGTACCGAACAGCAGGCCGCTGCCGTCGGGAAGCCAGTCGAAACTGAGCATGTCGCTGCCGTCGCAACGGGCGATCTCGCGCTCGTCGCCAACCCCGGTGGCGGCGATCAGCAGCACGCGACAGGCGCCCCCCGCCTCCCGGCGGGCGAATGCGATCTCGCGGCCGTCGGGCGACCAGGCCGGCAGGTCATCCTGCGCATCGGCAGGCGGGCGCGACAATTGCCGCGGCGCTGCGGTCGACGTGGTCTGGACGAAGATCGAAGACCGCGAAGCCGCTTCGCCTATTCCCGAGCCCGCGTACGCGACCATCGAGGCATCCGGCGATAGGGAGGGCGACATCTCGAATCCCACCGCATCGGTGATGAGCCGGTAGGGACGGCTCACCGGCGCCGGACCGGCACTGCCGACCTCCACGTGGTCCGGCAGGCGGGTGAGCTGGACGGCGGCCCACACGCCCAGCCCGGCGACGAGCGCGAACAGCGTGGCAAGAGCCGTCAGCCGCAGGCCCTTGTGATGGCTCGGGGGCGCAGGCTGTGCGGCGGGCGCCGGCGCGTGGATGGCCTGGAACGCCGGATCGGTGGTCCTGACTTCCGACGGCATCGCGGCAACCGGCCCCTGCTCCAGCACCTCCACAGGGACGGTCAGGCGATAACCGCCCTTCGCAATGGTTTCGATGTAGGTCTTGCCGGCCTGAACGCCGACCGTGCCGGCACCGAAGGCCTTCCGCAGTTGGGTGACGGCCTGGGTCAACACGTCGTCCGTCGGCAGCGTATCGGGCCAGACCTCGGCCAACAGCTCCCCCGCCCGACCACCGCGCCGGGGACGCGCGCGAGCGCCCGCAGGACACCGATGGCTTTCGGCGTCACGCGTCGAGGACTTCGCGTCCCGGGCATCTGGATCTCACGCGTGGCGAGATCGACGATGCCATCACCCACACGCAGACGGTTGGGGGCCGCTGCGTCGGAAAACATCGGATCGGACATCAATAACCCAACAGGCAGGCGAGCGAGAGTAGTCAACACACACTGAATGAAGCGCAGCTTGCGGCCTTATTCAGCAAACACGCGCGTGACACAGGTCACGCATGCCTCTGGACCCTCGGGTCCGCCCGAGGCTGTGCAGGCGACCTGCGCCGTCTAGTGTCCGGGCCTCCCGTGACAGGACATCCAGCCGCGATGGACACAACCGCCCTGCCCTACAGCGGCGCGCACCACTGGTCGGCGTTGCCCGGCCTCGCACCCGGACCCGCCCGCGACCTGGCCGCGTTTTCGCGCGACGCCCTGGACACGCACATCGCCCAGCGGATCGACGCCGGCGACCTCGAAGGCTTCCTCGCCGAGACCGAAGCCGCGGTCACGCTTGCCGAGCGCAGCCCGGTCTTCGCCGAGGAGCTCGCGCCCGTGCTCGGCGGGATTCGCGATGCGCTTGACGCGGTACCCGGGCAGTCGCTGTCGAGGGTCGAACGCGACGCGCTGGAGGCCACGGTGGCCCGCATCGATGCTTGGCTCGAGGGCGTGCAGGGGCCCGAGGCCCCCGACGGGGCCGGCGCCGTGCCCGGTGGCGGACTCGAAGCCCACGAAGACGCCGGCGGCCACCTGATCGAGCGCCACGTCGCCAAGAGCGAGCAATGGCTGCTCGACCGGGTGAGCCGCGACAACATCAGCGCAGCGTCGAGCTTCCGCGATATGCCCGAGGCCGAGCGCTTCGTGTCGGCCACGATTGCCGACCACCAGGCCCGCGTCGATGCATGGGTCGAAGGGAGCGGCGGCAACCGACTGGTGATCGACTCCACGTTCGACGCCAGCACCGGCATTTCGGTGAGCCGCGGCGACACCCACGCGGTCGACGTCTTCTCGGTACGGCTGGTGCTCGAGCGTTCGAGCCAGCTGGATATCGGCTATAGAATCGTGACCGGCTATCCCAGCAAGCCCTGACGAGTCCACGCCCCGCATGCGCGACTATCCGACGCTCGAGAATTTCTTCGCCGCCTATTTCCACCAGGACTGGGCAGTCGAACACGGCAGTGCGGACGAGGTGATCGCGTATTACCGGAGCAGCGAATCGCCCGACCAGGTGGCGCGCGCGCGCGGGGAAGCCCAGGCCCTGCTCGACGATGGACTGGACGATGCCGCGCTCGGGGCGCGCATCATGGCGCTGGGCAGCGAATACGATCCAACGCGCGACGGCGCGACGTGGCGCAGCTTGCTGCAACGGCTTGCCGCGGCGCCCGGCGCTCCGCCCTGATTGCCGGGACATGAAAAAAGCGGGCCGATCGGCCCGCTTTTTTTTTCGTCCGCGTCGTCCCGCCAGGCTTACATCGCCTGCGCGCGCGTCCCGGCCCGGTACGGATATTTGGCGAAGATCTCCGCGATCGCCGAATTGATCTGCTGCGCGCGCTGGTCGGGCCTGAGATTGGCGACGCGTCCCACAGCCACGCCTTCCCATACCAGTCGCTTCTGGCGTGCGTCGACCAGATCGATGTTCATCGTGCCCTCGGTGTAGCGGTACACGGTGGTGCGGTCGTTCCAGTACGGCACCGCGAAGTAACCGCGATAACGGTAGCTGTAGTAGTACCCGTAATCGACCGTCGGCACGCTGCTGACATCGGTGCGGCGTTCCAGATAGGCATTGATGTTCACCCACAGGTCCGGGTTGGTTTCGCTGTAGATGTAACCGCGACGTTCCATCTCGGCGCGCACCGCAGCCTTGGCGATCTCGCTGGTCTGGGTCTCGTAGCCTTCCTTCTCGATCGCCAGCGGCGTGTAGAACGACCAGGTGCGGTACACCGAGAAGTCGACGCGCGGATCCGCTTCGGTGGTAACACGGGGGCCGGTGGCGCAGCCGGCGAGCAGCACGAGGCCGCACAGCGCCACGAGCCAGGTGGCAACGCGGGACGAGGTCTTCATGTGGAGTCTCCCTGTGGTCTGGCGGATCGTGACCGGCGGTCCCGATACCGGTCCTGAACATACCCCGACCCTCGTGCAATACATGCGAGGGCCGGGGCGAATGTTCAGCCGGGGCGATAGACCTCGGCGCCTTGGGCGCGGAACTCGGCGGATTTTTCCGCCATGCCTGCAGCCAGCGCGTCGACTGCGGTGACGCCCTGCCCCGCGGCGTAATCGCGTACGTCCTGGGTGATCTTCATCGAGCAGAAATGCGGACCGCACATCGAGCAGAAGTGCGCCGCCTTGTGCGCGTCCTTGGGCAGGGTCTCGTCGTGGAAGGCTTCGGCCTTTTCGGGATCGAGCCCGAGGTGGAACTGGTCCTGCCAGCGGAACTCGAATCGCGCCTTCGACAGTGCGTTGTCGCGCACCTGCGCCCCCGGATGGCCCTTGGCAAGATCGGCCGCGTGGGCGGCGATCTTGTAGGCCATGATCCCGTCGCGCACGTCCTCGCGGTTGGGCAGGCCCAGATGCTCCTTGGGCGTCACGTAGCAGAGCATCGCGCAGCCGTACCAGCCGATCATCGCCGCGCCGATCGCGCTGGTGATGTGGTCGTAACCCGGCGCGATGTCGGTGGTCAGCGGACCGAGCGTGTAGAACGGCGCCTCGCCGCACTCGCGCAGCTGCTTGTCCATGTTCTCCTTGATCAGTTGCATCGGCACATGGCCAGGCCCTTCGATCATGGTCTGGATGTCGTGCTTCCACGCGATCCGCGTCAGCTCGCCCAGCGTCTCGAGTTCGCCGAACTGGGCGGCGTCGTTGGCATCGGCAATGCAGCCAGGACGCAGGCCGTCGCCCAGGGAGAAGGCCACGTCGTAGGCCTTCATGATCTCGCAGATGTCCTCGAAGTGTTCGTAGAGGAAGCTCTCGCGATGGTGCGCCAGGCACCATTTGGCCATGATCGAACCCCCGCGCGAGACGATGCCGGTCATGCGGCCGGCGGTCAGCGGCACGTAGCGCAGCAGCACGCCGGCATGGATGGTGAAGTAGTCCACGCCCTGCTCGGCCTGTTCGATCAGCGTGTCGCGGAAGATCTCCCAGGTCAGCTCCTCGGCGCGGCCGTCGACCTTCTCCAGCGCCTGGTAGATCGGCACCGTGCCGATCGGCACCGGCGAGTTGCGCAGGATCCACTCGCGCGTCTCATGGATGTGCTTGCCGGTCGACAGGTCCATCACCGTGTCGCCGCCCCAGCGGATCGCCCAGACCAGCTTCTCCACTTCCTCGGCGATGCCCGAGCTCACTGCGGAGTTGCCGATGTTGGCGTTGATCTTGGTCAGGAAATTGCGGCCGATGATCATCGGCTCGCTTTCGGGGTGGTTGATGTTGCTCGGCAGGATCGCGCGGCCGCGGGCGATCTCGTCGCGCACGAATTCCGGGGTGATCACCTGCTGGATGTGCGCGCCGAAGGCCTCGCCCGGGTGCTGCTGGCGCAACAGTGCATCGCGCACCAGATCCAGGCGCTGGTTCTCGCGGATCGCGACGTATTCCATCTCCGGCGTCACGATGCCGCGGCGCGCGTAATGCATCTGGGTCACGTTGGCGCCGGCGTTCGCCACGCGGGGCAGCGTCCGCGCCGGAAAGCGCACATGGTCGAGCCGGGGATCATGCTCGCGGCCGCGACCGAAGGCCGAACTCAAGGCCGGCAGCAGCCGGGTGTCGCCACGCTCCTCGATCCAGCGCGCGCGCAAGGGCGCCAGCCCGGCGGCAAGGTCGATGGTGGCCTGCGGATCGGTGTAGGGCCCCGAGGGGTCGTAGACGGTGACCGGCGGGTTGTCCTCGCCGCCGAACAGGGTCGGCGTGCGGGTCTGCACGATCTCGCGCATGGCCACGCGCAGGTCCGGGCGCGTGCCCTGCACGTGGATCTTGCGGGAACCCGGAATCGGGCGTGTCACCGATCCCGAGAGCTGGTCGGTCTGCTGCTGCAGCGTGGATGGCTCGGCATTCATGGCATTCGTCCTTGTGGCGTGTTCGCTGGGAACGGGACGAAGCGGCGGCGCGGCCCCGAAGGGCCCGGGCCGCACCAAGGGTGCGGACGACGGGCGCCAGGCGGGTGCTGCGAAGCTCCCTACGCCGGTATCAACCGGATCAGGTTCGAAGGGACTGTCTCAACCGGCGTGATGCCGGTACCCCCGCTTCCCGGGCATTAGATCGCGAAGCGGCAGGCGGCGCCAGCCACGGCGCCACGCGCGCGCCACGCCGCGCCTACTCCAGGCTGTAACCGACCCGGAACCCGCCCCAGTGCCGGCCGGCCACGAACACCGGCACCGACAGGTCGAACATGATCTGTCCGGTGTCGCGGCGGTAGACCTGCAGCCGCCACGGGTCGGTATGCGCGCCGACGCTGCGCCCGACGCGGTCCTCGAAGATGCGCTTGGTGCGGTTGCCGACGAGATCGACCGCCGGATCGCCGGTCAGGGGCTGACTGAAGCGAAGGTTGTGCGTGGGTACGTAGCCATCGGGATTGGCGCAGATCGCGAACACGATCCATGGATGCGCCAAAGCCACCGGTTCCTGCAGCGGCGGCAGGACCACATCGCACAGCGCATCGAAGCTGGTGCTGTATTTCGCCGGCGAGACGCCGGGCACCGCAGCGTAGTCGCGCGAGAACAGCGCTTCGGTATCGATCTCGCGCCGGGCAATCGCCGCGTCCAGCGCATCGCCGATGCGCGATGCCGCGGTCTGCGCCAGGTCGCGCACGCAGGCATGGCGCGGCGTCGCCATCGGATCGGCAGGCAGGCGGAACAGGCGCACGCCGTCGTGCAGCGTGGCGGCATCACGGCCCAGGCCCTCGCTGCGCTCGGCGACCTGCGCGGCATGTTCGAGGTTGCTGCGTCCCAGCGTGACCACCTGTTCGACGGCGCGATCGATCGCGGCGATCTCGCCGCTCTGCGCGTCGACGCGGGTGGCCACCGAGGCCATCGCGCGGCCCGCGCCGCCCAGCAGTTCGCCGATGCCATCGAGCACCTCGCCGGTGTGGCGTGCGGACGCGGCGCCTTCGCCGAGCGCGGAGACGGTCTCGCCGATGATCCCGCGCACGTCGCGCGCAGCGCTGGCCGCCTGGTCGGCCAGGCGACGGATCTCGCTGGCGACCACTGCGAAGCCGCGCCCCGCTTCGCCGGCATGCGCCGCCTCGATGCTGGCATTGATCGACAGGATGTTGGTCTGGAACGCCACCGTGTCGATGACCTCGATCACGCTGTGGGCCCGCGCGGAGCGCTGCTGCACGGCGGCCATCGAGTCGGCAAGCGCCCGCGCCGCCTCGATGCCCTCGCGCGCACGGGCGTCGGCGCTGCCAGCCACCTCGCGCACGGCCTGCAGATCGCCGGCCACCGCCTGCAGGTCGGC
This sequence comes from Luteimonas chenhongjianii, assembly GCF_002327105.1. GTDB lineage: Bacteria > Pseudomonadota > Gammaproteobacteria > Xanthomonadales > Xanthomonadaceae > Luteimonas > Luteimonas chenhongjianii. The sequence goes on from NZ_CP023406.1 coordinate 236,881, forward strand.
CAGCAGACGCCGGCTCGCCGCCTGCACGGACTCGAGCGCCTCCAGTTGCGCCTGCGACTGGCGCACCAGGTCGTCGTTCTCCCCGACCAGATGCGGCACCTCGTCGGCGATGCCGACCGACAGGGCAACGGCCTGGCGGATGGCCTCGGCCAGGTTGCCGAAGCCGGCGGACAAGCGCCGCGCCAGCGGGCGGTCGTCGGTGGCGTCGCACAGCGATGCCAGGTCCAGGTCGCAGCGGCTCAACAGGCCGCCGATACCATCAAGCAGGTGGTGCGCGGCCGCAGCCTCCTCGAGCTGGCACGCAAGCGGCTGCAGCACGGCGAGCGCAGGCGCGGGTCCATCGCCACCGGCGAGGCCAGCGACCTCGCGCAGCAGCGCCGCGGTCTCGGCATGCGGCAGCGACAGCACCCAGCCGCCACGTTCGCTGTCGGCCTGGTAGCGAACCCGCGCGGCGGGGTCGTTGCCAGGCGCAAGCCAGATGCCGTCGCGCCCGGTCAATGCATCGACCGTCAGGCCCCAGGGCAGGCCCCGGGTGCGCCCATCGAGGGCGGCGCCGGCAAGGCCCAGCAGGTCGATCGCGGCGCGGTTGGCCTCGATCAGGCAGCCGTCGGCATCGAGCCGCAACAGTCCGACCGGCGCATCGGGCAGATCCCCGCACCTTCCCGGAACGGTGGCTCCGGCCGTGGCCTCTGCCCTCGCCTGCATGTCCGTCATTGCCCTGTCCCCTGTCGATCCCTCTGTTTCTGTTAGCGGCCATGGAAGCGGGATGTTGAGCACGGCCCTTGACGCAGCGCACCATCGAGGGGGAAGCTCGGGCCATGCCATTGGCCGCCGACTGCACGCCGTTCGCCTCCGCAAGCTGCCGCTGCAGCAGGCGATGCGATGGGTGCGCGGACGCGTTCACCACCATCACGACCGGCACCACCCGAACCCGGGTGCGGACTGGCGTGTCCGACTGACAGCACGCCGCTCCGCACCCGATCCGGGTGCGGCTGTACCGCCGACCTGGACCGAGACGCGGGGCCCCATCCCAAGGAGCCCACGATGTCCGCCCGCCCGTTTCCCGTCTCGTCCCTTCCGCTGCATCTGCACAAGTTCGGCGGCAGCAGCGTCGCTGATGCCGCTCGCATCGAAGCAGCCGCGCGGCTCGCGGCCCCAGCGCACGACCAGTGCAGTGTCGTGGTGGTCTCGGCGATGCGCGGAGTCACCGACGCCCTGGTCGAACTGGTCGAGGCCGCACGCAGCGGCGCCCCCTGGCACGACGGTGCGCAGCGGCTGCGGACGCGCCATGCCGACGCCGCGCGCGCATCCGGGGCCGCGTGTCGCGACAAGCTGCTTGCCGCACTCGACGCGCAGGCCCAGGCGCTCGGAGCCGATCTCGAGGCGCTGGCCCAGGCACGTGGCGCCGTGGCCACCCGGCTTGCCGAGCGCATCTGGGGACATGGCGAGCTGTGCAGCGCCTGGCTGATGCACGCCGCACTGGGCGGTGAGGCCGGCGGCTGGGCGTGGCTCGACGCGCGCGAGGTGCTGGTGGTGCAGGCGGGCGAGATCGGCGTGCACATCGATCGCGAGGCGAGCCTGCAGCGGCTGGCCGCATGGCGCGCGCGGCATCCACAGCGCAACGTGGTCGCGACCGGTTTCATCGCGCGCACCGCAGATGGCCACGCGACCACCCTGGGCCGCAACGGCAGCGATCACTCGGCGGCCCTGCTGGCCGATCTCTTCGACGCGAGCACGGTGACCATCTGGACCGACGTCGATGGCGTGCTCTCGGCCGACCCGCGGCTGGTGCCCGACGCAGTGCGCCTGGACGCCCTCACGTATGCGGAAGCCTGCGAGCTCGCCTACTTCGGCGCCAAGGTCCTGCACCCGCGAACCATCGCCCCGCTGCAGGTCCGCGGCATCCCGCTGATGATCCGCAGTTCGCTCGACCCCGCCGCGCCCGGCACCCGCATCGACAGCCGCGGCGAACCGGCGCGTTCGCCGGTCAAGGGCCTGAGCATCGTCGACGACATGGCCGTGCTCGAGCTCGTCGGCAGCGGCATGGTCGGCGTGCCGGGCGTGGCCGAGGTGCTGTTCGCCGCGCTGCACGGCGCTGGCGTGTCGGTGACGATGATTTCCCAGGGCTCGTCCGAGCATTCGATCTGCTGCGTGGTACGCGGCAGCGAAGCGGCGCGCGGTCGCGCCGCGATCGAGACGGCGTTCGCCGGTGCAATCGCCGCGGGCCAGGTCGAAGGTGTGCGCATGCAGACCGGGCTGTGCGTACTGGCCGCCGTCGGTGACGGCATGCGCGGCAACCGGGGCGTGGCCGCGCGGTTGTTCGAGGGGCTCGCGCAGGCGCGCGTGAACATCCGCGCGATCGCCCAGGGCGCGAGCGAGCGCAACCTGTCGGTCGCGATCGCGCAGGACGATGCCGAGCGCGCGCTGCGCGCCGCGCACGCCACTTTCTGGTTGTCGCCGCAGACGGTATCGGTCGGCCTCATCGGCCCCGGCAACGTGGGCCGGGCACTGCTCGCGCAACTCGATGACGTGATGCCCGGCCTGCGGGCGCGTGCCGGGGTCGACCTGCGCCTGCGCGCGATCGCCGGCAGCCGTCGCATACATCTCGCCGGCACGGCACTCGCGCCCGCGTCGGCGGCGACCCTGCTCGGCGACGATGCCGACCCCTGTGACCTCGACGCGTTCGCCGCGCACGTCCGCGCCAGCGACCTGCCGCACGCGATGATCATCGACTGCAGCGCCAGCGACGCGGTCGCGGCGCGGTATGCCGACTGGCTGGCAGCCGGCATCCACATCGTCACTCCGAACAAGCACGCGGGCAGCGGCGAGTGGTCGCGGTACGCCCGTATCGCCGAGGCGCGCGTGACGGGCCACAGCCGCTTCCTGTACGAAGCAACGGTCGGCGCCGGACTGCCGGTCATCGCCACGCTGCGCAACCTGATCGATACCGGCGACACCCTGCATTCGATCGACGGCATGCTGTCGGGCACGCTGGCGTGGCTGTTCAACAGTTTCGACGGCAGTCGCCCGTTCTCGGCGCTGGTCCGCGAGGCACGCGCACTCGGCTACACCGAGCCCGACCCGCGCGACGACCTGTCGGGTCTCGACGTCGCGCGCAAGCTGGTGATTCTCGCCCGCGAGGCCGGGCGCACGCTGTCGCTGGCCGATGTGGAGGTGGAGAACCTGGTGCCCGAAGCCCTGCGCGATCTGTCCCTGGATGCGTTCCTCGGCAGCCTGGAGGCCCTGGATGCACCGATGCAGGCACGGCTCGACGCGGCACACGCGCAGGGTCGCGGGCTGCGCCACGTCGCCCGGCTCGACGCCGCGGGCCGCGCGACTGTTGGCGTATCCGCGCTGCCGTCGGATCATGCGTGCATGCACACCCGCCTGACCGACAACCTCGTCCAGTTCACCACCGCGCGCTACGCGGACAACCCGCTGGTCGTGCAGGGCCCGGGCGCGGGTCCGCAGGTCACCGCCGCCGGGGTGTTCGGCGACGTGCTCGCGATCGCCCACGCACTCGGCGCACGCGCCGGTTGGCGGCACGCATGACCGCGTCCGTCCCGGATGGTGGGCGGGCACCGGTCGCACGCGGCGCCAGTGCCTTCGCCCCGGCCAGCGTCGGCAACATCGGGGTCGGCTTCGATGTGCTGGGCCACGTGATTGACGGGCCGCGCGACATTGCCCACGTGCGCCGCATCGCCGAGCGCGAAGTGCGCATCGAAGCGATCGGCGGCGCTGTCGCCGGCGCGGACCGCCTGCCGCTGGCCGCCAGCGACAACACCGCCGGTCGCGCGCTGCAATCGATGTGCGAGGCGCTGTCGCTGCCGTTCGGCTTCGCGCTGACGCTCGAGAAGGGCATTCCGCTCGGCTCGGGGCTGGGCGGATCGGCGGCGTCATGCGTGGCGGCGCTGGTGGCGGCCAACGCCCTGCTCGATGCGCCACTCACGCGCGCGGCGCTGTATCCGTTCGCGCTCGATGGCGAATCGGTCGCATCCGGCGCGCGGCATGGCGACAACGTCGCGCCGATGCTGCTCGGCGGCATCACCCTCTCCACGCCCGAGCAGGCGATCGCGCTCGACGTACCCGCCTGGCTGCACGCGGTGGTGGTGCACCCGGACCAGACCCTGGAGACGCGACGCTCGCGGGCCGTGCTGGGCGCGCCCTACGGTCTCGGCGACGTGGTCGCGCATTCGGCGCACCTGGCGTTGTTCCTGACCGGGCTGCAGCGCGGCGACGCGGCGCTGATCCGTGCGGGCCTGCGCGATGTCCTGGTCGAGCCGCGGCGTGCCCCGCTGATTCCCGGCTTCGAGGCGGTCAAGCGCGCGGCGCTCGAGCACGGCGCGCTGGGCGCGAGCATTTCCGGCGGCGGGCCGAGCGTGTTCGCGTGGTTCGAATCCCGCGCCGCTGCGGAGCGCGCGGCGCCGGCGATGCGCGCCGGCTTCGCCATGGCCGGCTTCGACGCCCGCGCCTACGTGTCGCCCGTCGCCGGGCAGCGCGCGGAACTGCTGCAGGCACCACCGGCATGAAGTTCGTCAGTACCCGCGGCCAGGCGCCGGCCGTGGACATCGACGCGGCGCTGGTGGCCGGCCTCGCGCCCGATGGCGGCCTGTATGTCCCGGACACGATTCCAGCCGCCGATCTGGCCCGCCCGCGCGACTCGCTCGCCGACACCGCGTTGGCGACCCTGGCGCCCTGGTTCGCCGGCTCGAGGATCCAGTCGCACCTGCCGGGCCTGTGCGCGGATGCCTTCGCCTGGCCTGCGCCGCTGCGTGCGCTCGCGGGCGATGGCGATCATCTGCTCGAACTCTTCCACGGCCCCACTGCGGCCTTCAAGGACTACGCAGCCAGGTTCCTTGCCGGCGCGCTGTCCGCGCTGCGCACGCCGCACGCGGCCGACAGCACGATCCTCGTCGCCACCTCGGGCGACACCGGCGCTGCAGTCGCCTCGGCCTTCCATCGCCGCCCCGGCTTCGCGGTCGTGATCCTCTATCCCGAAGGACGCGTGTCGCCGCGCCAGGCGCACGGCCTCGAGTGCTGGGGCGACAACGTGCGCGCATTCCGCATCGACGGCAGTTTTGACGACTGCCAGCGGCTGGCCAAGGACGCCCTGTCGGATGCGGACCTGCGCGCCCGCAGGCCGCTGACCACTGCGAACAGCATCAGCCTCGGGCGCCTGCTGCCGCAGGCGGCCTATTACGCACACGCGGCCGCGCACCATTACGCAGCCCATGCCCGACCGCTGAACGTCATCGTGCCCACCGGCAATCTGGGCAACGCTTGCGCGGCCTTCATCGCGCGCGCGATGGGCGCGCCGCTGGGCGAGATCCGCCTGGCCTGCAATGCCAACGACACTCTCCCGCGGTTCTTCGGCGGTGCCGGCTACCTGCCGCAGCCGACGCGCGCCACGCTTGCCAATGCGATGGACGTGGGCGCGCCGAGCAACTTCGAGCGCCTGCGCCACTGGCATGGCGACGATGTCGCGCTCCGCGGCGCGTTCGTGGCCCGCTCGGTCGACGATGCCGCCATCCGCGCGACGATCCGCAACGCGGAAGCGCGGCACGGCATCGTGCCCTGTCCGCACACTGCCGCCGGCCTGCATCTCCTCGAGGCCTTGCGCGCCGACGGCGACCGGCGCGACTGGGCGGTCGTGGCGACCGCGCACCCGGCGAAGTTCGATGCCATCGTCGAGCCGCTCGTCGGGCATGCCGTGCCGGTGCCACCCGCCCTGGCTGCGTGTCTGGCGCGGCCGGCACAGGGGGTCCGCCTCGGACGTGAACCAGACGCGCTGCGCCGGATGCTCCTCGACGCCTGAATCCATGGCGACTCGCCGCGATTGCGAGCGCGCCAGGCAGGTCGCGCCGACCCCGCCGCGGGCAAAAAAAAGGCCTCCCGGCAGGGAGGCCTTTTCAACACACCAGGCGCGTCAGTTGTTGCCGGCGCTGCGGTTGCCGTTCTTGCCGACCTTCAGCTGGCTGGTATCGACGCGCTGCACACCTTCGATATCGCGCGCGATGGCAGTCGCCCGCTCGATCTGGCCGCGGTTGTCGACATCGCCCGACAGGCTGACGATCCCGTTGGCGGTCTCGACACTGATGTCGAGGCCAGACACGTCGCTGCTCGCGAGAAGATCGGCCTTCACCTTGGTGGTGATCCAGGTGTCGGAGACCGGCTGGTTGGATTCGGTGTTCGCCGCCACGGTGCGGTCCTTGCGATCGTTGTCCGCATTGCGGTCGCCGCGGTCCCTGTGGTCGTTGCGATCCGCTGCAGCGCCGGTGTTGCGGTCGCCATCGGCGTTCGTGGCGCGGCGATCGGCGGCGCGGTCGCGCGAGGCGTTGACGGCCAGCTGCTTGGTATCGACGGCGCGCACGCCTTCGATATCACGGGCGATCGCGGTTGCGCGATCGATCTGGTCGCGGCTGTCGACATCGCCCGACAGGCTTACCGTGCCGTTCGCCGTTTCCACGGTGATGTCGAGTCCGGACACGTCGCCGTCGGCAAGCAGAGCGGCCTTGACCTTGGTCGTGATCCAGGTGTCCGACATCGGCTGGTTGGATTCGGTCTGCGCGGCGGTGGTGCGGTCGGAACGATCGGCCTGCTGGGCCATTGCAGCGCCCGCGAACATCATCGAACCCGCAATCGCGGCGGCCAGAATGGTCTTGCGCATCGTCTTCATGGCGATACTCCTGATTGGGTGTGCAGCGAGTGTGGGAAGCGACTCGTGCCCGCGGGGTGAAGCGCGCAGCGTCCTGTTCACAATCCACTGATCGAGCGGTTGCTATCCAGCCGCTGATGAAATCCACGGCCGGCATGGCGGGCGCCCAGCCCGATCACCAGAATGTCCTCGCCGCGCGCGAGGCCGGACTGCGCTGGGTCTGCGACGACCAGCCGGGGCTCAGTCGCCATCGCGCCGGCAAGGGCTTCTGCTACCGCGATGCCGATGGCCGGGTCGTGCGCGATGGCGCCACGCTCGAGCGGGTGCGCAGGCTGGCGATTCCGCCGGCATATCGCGACGTCTGGATCTGCACGCTCGCCAACGGCCACCTGCAGGCCACGGCGCGCGATGCGCGCGGGCGCAAGCAGTACCGCTATCACCCAGACTGGAGCGAGGTGCGGGGGCACGGCAAGTTCGACCGCATCGTTGCCTTCGGCACCGCGCTGCCGCGACTGCGCCGTGCGCTGGGCCGTGACCTGAGGTTGCCGGATCTGCAGCGCGACAAGGTGCTGGCAATCGTCGTGTCGCTGATGGCGCAGACCTTCGTTCGTGTGGGCAACGACAGCTACACCCGCAGTAACGGCTCATACGGCCTGACCACATTGCGCAACCGTCATTTCAAGCCGCTCGGCGCAGGTCGTGCACTGCTGCGGTTCCGCGGCAAGAGCGGCCAGGAACAGGAGATCGAACTCGACGACGCGAAACTGACCGCGCTGGTACGCAAGGTGCAGCAGCTGCCCGGGCAATCGCTGTTCCAGTACATCGGGGATGACGGAGAACGGCACGGCATCGATTCGGGCATGGTCAACGACTACCTGCGCGAGACGATGGGTGGCGCGTTCACGGCCAAGGACTTCCGCACCTGGGGCGGCACGCTGATGGCATTCCGGCGCTTCGCTTCAATGCCCCTGCCGGAAGACGGCAACGGCGGCGCGCCGAGCGAGCGCGCGCTGGCCACCCAGGAGAAGATCGTGATCGCCGACGTCGCCGATGCACTCGGCAACACGGTCGCGGTCTGTCGCAAGGCCTACATCGATCCGGTGCTGTACGCGGCCTGGCGCGACGGCGGCCTGCAGCGCGCTGCAGGCAATGCGCGCGGCGAACGCCAGTGGGAAGCCGCGGCGCTGAAGCTGTTGCGGCAGCGGCACCGCAGGCGCCCAGCGAAATCGTTGTCAAAGTAACTGTTGACGCACTGCGCGAGCCCGTGCTTTTCTCGACCCATGACGCAGCGCAGCAGCCACCCGCAGACCGCAATTTCCGCCCGCCCTGGCGCGCGTGACACGCGCCTGCCGCTCGCGCTCACCTCGGCCCTTCTCCTTCTCGTACTCCTTATTACCGTCCAGTCCGGCGCGGGGATGGGGTTCGTGTAGCGAATACGAAACCCAAGGTCGAAAGAACCTGAACCCCGTGCCGAGAGGCACGGGGTTTTTGTTTGCCCGGCCCTCGCAAGACCGCACCGAACGCGAGCCCGCCATGTCCGCCAGCCACTGCCCCGATCACGCCACCCACCGGACCCGCCTTCGAGCGCGGCATTGCGCCGGCCGCGAATGCGCGCGCCAGCGGGGGCTCCGCCAACGCCTCGCCTTCACCAGCCGGACGAAGCCGGACATCGCGATCGCCCGCCAGCGAGCCGCAGCTCCCACCGCAGCGGATCGCCTGCAACAGCGCCTCTTCCCACCCCTGATCGGACATCAACGCCCATGACCAGCAACGGCAAACCCTCCATCGCCATCGTCGGCTACGGCAGCCAGGGCCGCGCGCATGCGCTGAACCTGCGTGACTCCGGCTTCGACGTCACCGTGGGGCTGCGGCCCGGCGGACCGACCGACCACAAGGCCAGGGCCGACGGCTTCGTTCCGAGACCGCCGGCAGATGCGGTCGCCGCCGCCGACCTGGTCGCCGTGCTCACCCCCGACATGGTGCAGCGGCAGTTGTATGCGGACGTGCTGGCCCCGCACATGAAACAGGGCGCCTGCCTGCTGTTCGCGCACGGCCTCAATGTGCACTTCGACATGATCGCCCCGCGCGCGGACCTGGACGTGGTGCTGGTCGCGCCCAAGGGCCCCGGCGCACTGGTACGCCGCGAATACGAGATCGGCCGCGGCGTACCTTGCATCTATGCCGTGCACCAGGATCCCACTGGCCGGGCCGAGCAGCTGGCACTGGTCTATGCCACGGGCCTTGGCGGCGCGCGCGCCAACATCATCAGGACCACGTTCAAGGAAGAGACCGAGACCGATCTGTTCGGCGAGCAGGCGGTGTTGTGCGGCGGTGCGTCGTCGCTTGTGCAGGCCGGGTTCGAGACGCTGGTCGAGGCCGGCTACCAACCCGAGATCGCGTATTACGAAGTGCTGCACGAACTGAAGCTGATCGTCGACCTGTTCTACGAGGGCGGCATCACCCGGATGCTGGAGTTCGTGTCCGAGACCGCGCAGTACGGCGACTACGTCAGTGGTCCGCGGATCATCGACGCCAGCGTCAAGGCGCGCATGAAGGAGGTGCTGAGCGACATCCAGGACGGCACCTTCACCCGCAACTGGGTCGCCGAGCATGCAGCCGGCCTGCCGAACTACCGGCGCCTGCGGCAGGCGGATCTGGACCATCCGATCGAGCAGGTCGGCCGGGCGCTCCGGGAGAAGATGGTGTGGCTGCAGGACGCGTCCGGCGCTGCTGCGACAAGGCCGGCAGCGCAGGCGCACACCCCCGCCGAAGACCTGCGGCCAGAGGCCGCCTGATGAACGGCGCCCGCTGGCTGGTGCACGCGCTGGAAGCCGAGGGGGTCGGGACGATCTTCGGCTATCCGGGCGGCGCGATCATGCCGTTCTACGACGCGCTGCACGGCGCGGCGCTCAGGCACGTGCTGGTTCGCCACGAGCAGGGCGCGGCGTTCGCAGCGAACGGCTTCGCGCGAGCCGGCGGGCGCGTCGGTGTCTGCGTGGCGACCTCCGGCCCGGGCGCCGCGAACCTGATCACCGGCATTGCCGATGCGATGCTCGATTCGGTACCGATGGTGATCATCACCGGCCAGGTGGCAACGCCGCTGATGGGCACGGACGCCTTCCAGGAGCTCGACGTGTTCGGCATGACCCTGCCGATCGTCAAGCACAGCTTTCTCGTGCGCCATGTCGACCAACTGCCCGACGTTGTCGCCGAAGCATTCCGCCTCGCGCGCTCCGGGCGTCCAGGTCCGGTGCTGATCGATCTGCCCAAGGACGTGCAGACCGGCGATGCCACGCACCTGCGCGCGCACGTGCCCGGGCAGGTGGACACGATGCCGCCCTGCGCGGACCACGCCCTGCATCAGGCCGCCGCGCTGATCTCCCAGGCTCAGCGGCCGGTGGTCTACGGCGGCGGCGGCATCATCCTGGGCGATGCGCTGGAGGCATTCCGCGAGTTCGCCGATCTGACCCGGATCCCGACCGTGCTGACGCTGCGCGCACTGGGCGCGCTCCCGTCGGCGCATCCGGCGAATCTGGGCATGCTGGGCATGCACGGCACACGCGCGGCGAACCTGGCGGTGCAGGAATCGGATCTGCTGATCGTCGTCGGGGCGCGCTTCGACGATCGGGCGACCGGCAAGCTGGCCGAATTCGCACCGCTGGCGCGCATCGTGCATCTGGATGGCGACGGCTGCGAGGTCGGCAAGCTGCGCGCGGCGGATGTGCCGGTGTGCGGCGACCTGACGACGAGCCTGTCGCGCCTGGGCGCACCTTGCGCGGCGCAGATGCGGGGCCGGCACGCCGCGGCGCGCAGCGCGTGGTGCGAGCTGTGCGCGCAGCGCCGCGAAACCTTCGCCGCGCGCTACGACGCGCCGGGCGACAAGGTCTTTGCCCCGGCGCTGCTCAAGCGCATGAGCGAGCTGGCACCCGACGCGACCGTCGCCTGCGATGTCGGCCAGCACCAGATGTGGGTCGCGCAGCACTGGCGCTTCGACCATCCGCGCAAACACCTCACCAGCGGCGCGCTCGGCGCGATGGGCTTCGGCCTGCCGGCTGCGATCGGCGCGCAGATCGAAGACCCGTCGCGGCGCGTGATCTGCGTCAGCGGCGACGGTTCGTTCCTGATGAACGTGCAGGAGCTGGCCACGCTGAAGCGTTACGGCGTGCCGGTGAAGATCATCCTGCTCGACAACCAGGCGCTGGGCATGGTGCGCCAGTGGCAGGAGCTGTTCTTCCAGCGCCGCTATTCGGAAGTGGACCTGTCCGACAACCCGGACTTTGCCGAGGTCGCGCGCGCATTCGGCATCCAGGCGCTCTCGGTAGACAAGGCTGCCGATGTCGAGTCCGCACTGCTCGCGTTGCTTGCAGCCGACGGCCCGGCCCTGCTGCACGTCGCCATCGACACCGCCGCCAACGTCTGGCCGCTGGTACCGCCCAACCACAACAACGCGCAGATGCTCGATGCCGACGAAATCACTTCGCTCGATGTCGGCACATCCGTCGCGCCTGTATCCGAACCCGTAGTCACCACGCCATCCGAGGAGTCGAGCCATGCATTACCAGTGTGAGATGACCCTGCGCCGCGCCGAAGGCGCGCTGGTGCGCGTGCTCGGCACGACCGAGCGCCGCGGCTTCCGCCCGGTCTCGTTCGAGGGCGACACGCACGGTCACAGCGAGCACTGGAAGCTGCGCATGACCGTCGAGGGCGACCGCCCCGCGGGCAGCTTGCAGGGCCAGCTGGCCAAGCTCTACGACTGCGTCTCGGTGGAGGTGTCGCAGTGTCGTTGAACGCCACTGCCGAAGCTGCGCAGGCGCCGCCGCCATCGATCGCGGAGCCGGCGGTACCCGCGCGTCCACAGGTCTGGTTCGACGGCGTGCTGTGCGATATCGATGCGCTGCAGGCCGGCCTGACCACGCATGCGATGCACTACGGCAGCGGCGTGTTCGAAGGCATCCGCAGCTACGCGACCGCCGATGGCGCCGCGGTGTTCCGCCTGCCCGAGCACATGGCGCGCATGCGCGAAGGCGCGGCGCTGCTGGGCATGCGCTTCGATCCCGCGCAGGCCACCGACGCGGTACTGGCAACGCTGCGCGCCAACCGGCATCGCGATGCGTATATCCGCCCGTTGACGTGGTTCGGCGAAGGCGGCTTCGGCCTGGATGTCGAGGGCCACGCCGAACACCTGATGGTCGCGACCACCTCGACCCGGGTGCACCTTGGCGGCACCCGCGCGCGACTGGGCATCAGCACGTGGCGGCGCAATCCCGCCGACTCGCTGCCGCCGCTGAAGCTGTGCGGCGCCTACGTCAACTCCATCCTGGCCAAGCGCGAGAGCAGGTCGCGTGGATTCGACGAGGCGCTGTTCACCGATGCCGACGGCTTCGTCGTCGAATGCACGGGCGCCAACGTCTTCATCGTCAGGGCAGGCCGCGTCACCGCGGTCCAGCACCGCGACGCGCTGCCCGGCATCACCCGCGACACCCTCATCCGCCTGAGCGGCGCGGAGTCGCGCACAGTCACCCTCGAGGAGCTGTTCGACGCCGACGAAGTGTTCGCCTGTGGCACCGCCGCCGAAGTCGCGCCGGTGCACGGCGTCGAAGGTCGCAGCTATGGCGACAACCCGGTGACCCGCGAACTGGCCGCGTTGTATGCGCGCGTCGTACGCGGTGAAGCCGAGGCTGCGCGCGGCTGGCTGACGGCGGTCTGAGCATGAGCCGATCCGACGCAGGCCATGCCCCGCAAACGAATGCCGGTGATGCGCCGGCCGGGCGTTTGCGGCTGCGCCAGCTGGCCGCAGGCCGCGCCGGCGGCAGGCGCAGGATCGCGTTCGGCAACCCTGGCGCAGGCTTGCTGACGTGGCTTCGGTCGAACGTGCATCCAGGCCCACTGCAGTGGCCGCGTCGCTCCCCGCGCGCCACCGCGGCCGGGACGGCGGCACTCGCGCCGCTCGCGTCCGCCGCGCGCGCGGCGACCCCGCGACGCCGCAACGACCTCGCTGCACGCGCGCCGCCCGGGGGCGGCGAACCGCGACTTCGACCCGCGCCTTGTCCCCGCGCCGCATGCCCGCCACACGCACTTTCCAGGGAACTCCCCGCATGACCGCTTCCGACACCATCCGGATTTTCGACACCACCCTGCGCGACGGCGAACAGTCGCCCGGCTGCAGCATGACGCCGCAGCAGAAGGTGGTGATGGCGCGTGCGCTTGACGCCCTGGGCGTCGACATCATCGAGACCGGCTTTCCCGCCAGTTCCGAATCCGATCGCGAGGCCGCACGCCTGATCGCGCGCGAGGTTCGCCGGCCGACACTGGCGGTCCTGTCGCGTTGCCTGCCGGCCGACATCGAAGCGTCGGCGCGGGTACTGGACGGCACCGCGAATCCACGCCTGCACGTCTTCATCTCGACCAGCCCGCTGCACCGCGAGCACAAGCTGCGCATGAGCCGTCAGCAGGTGCTGGACATGACCGCGGCGAGCGTGGCCCATGCACGGCGCCTGATCGGCGATGTCGAGTTCTCGGCCGAAGATGCCACCCGCACCGAAGACGACTTCCTGGGCGAGGTGATCGGCGTTGCGATCGCCAACGGTGCCACCACGATCAACGTGCCCGACACGCTGGGTTACGCGACGCCGGAGGAAACCAGGGCACTGTTCGCGCGCCTGATCGGAACGATTCCCGGCGCGCGCGAGGTGATCTTCAGTGCGCATTGCCACAACGATCTGGGTCTGGCGGTCGCCAACTCGCTGGCAGCCATCGAGGGCGGCGCGCGCCAGGTGGAATGCACGGTCAACGGCATCGGCGAGCGTGCCGGCAACTGCGCGGTCGAGGAGCTGGCGATGGCGCTGAAGGTCCGCAACGCGTTCTACAACCTGGACACACGGATCGACACGCGCCGCCTGGTCCCGACCTCGCAGCTGCTGCGTCGCCTGACTGGCATGGCCATCCAGCGCAACAAGGCCATCGTCGGCGAGAACGCGTTCGCGCACGAATCGGGCATCCACCAGCACGGCATGCTGCGCCACCGCGGCACCTACGAAATCATGAATCCGGCCGATGTGGGCTGGCCGGATTCGAAGCTGGTGCTGGGCCGCCACAGTGGCCGCGCCGCGGTAGGCCATCGCATCCGCGCGCTCGGCCACACGCTGGACGAGCCGCAGCTGGAACAGGTCTTCGCCGCGTTCAAGGCGCTGTGCGAGCGCCAGCGCGTGGTCGATGACAACGATCTGGAGGCACTGCTGCACGGCGACGTGCACGGGCGGGGCTGGCGGCTGGCCTCGATGACCGTCAGCGACCGCGGCCAGCGCGCCAGCGCCCAGGTCGAGCTGTCCGATCCGGAAGGCGGCAAGGTCACCGAAAGCGCGCTTGGCGATGGCCCGGTCGATGCGCTGTTCGCCGCACTGGCCGCCGCGACCGGGGTCGAACTGGCCCTGGAAAGCTACCAGGTGCACAGCGTCGGCGTGGGCCGCGATGCGCGCGGCGAGGCCAGTGTCAGCCTGCGCCACGGCGACGACGTCCACGAGGGTTCCGGCACCAGCCGCGACATCATCGAGGCCAGCGCGCTGGCGTGGCTCGATGTCGCGAACCGCATCCTGCACCGTCCGCGCGCCGCGGCGCCGCAGGCCGCGCATGCCTGACCGGTCCATCTCCCGCGGGGCGCCCGCAGGCGCTCGTAGCGCCCCGACTGCCCGCGTCTTCTCGCGCGTCCGCGCGCGCCACTCCGAATCAAGCATCAAGAGCCCGCAATGACCGCCAGCACGCCACGCACCCTGTTCGACAAACTGTGGGACGCCCACATCGTGACTCCCGAGACCGAGGCCGCGCCCGCGGTGCTGTACATCGACCTGCACCTGATCCACGAGGTCACCTCGCCGCAGGCCTTCACCGAGCTGCGCGCGCGCGGCCTCAGGCCGCACCGCCCGGAGCGCACCAAGGCGACGATGGACCACTCCACGCCGACGCTCCCCCGCGATGCGCAAGGCAATCCGCGCTACGCAAGCGATGCCGCACGCGCCCAGGTCGAGATGCTCGCGGCGAACTGCGCGGAGTTCGCCATCGAGCTGTTCGACATGGACTCCGACCAGCGCGGCATCGTGCATGTCGTCGCACCCGAGCAGGGCTTCACCCTGCCCGGCATGACCATTGTCTGCGGCGACAGTCACACCTCCACGCACGGCGCGTTCGGCGCGCTGGCGTTCGGCATCGGCACCAGCGAAGTGGGCAACGTGCTGGCGACGCAATGCCTGCTGCAGCGCAGGCCCAGGACCATGTCGATCACCATCGACGGTGCGCTTGCGCCTGGCGTCGGCGCCAAGGACGTGATCCTGCATGCGATCGGAGTCATCGGCGTCAACGGCGGTACCGGCCACGTGATCGAGTACCGCGGCTCCACCATCGAGGCGATGGACATGGAGCAGCGCATGACCCTGTGCAACATGTCGATCGAGGCCGGCGCGCGCGCCGGAATGGTCGCGCCCGACGACACCACGTTCGACTGGATCGCGCGCACCCCGCGCGGGCCAAAGGGCGCCGATCTCGACGCTGCGCTCGCCCGCTGGCGACAGCTGCGCAGCGATGAAGGCGCGCACTTCGATGTGGAGATCCGAATCAATGCCGCGGACATCCGTCCGACGCTCACCTGGGGCACCCACCCGGGTACCGCGATCGGCGTCGACGTGCCGGTGCCGGTCGCAACCGATGCCGCCGAACAGAAAGGCCAGGACTACATGCGCGTCATCGCCGGCCAGTCGCTGGCCGGCATGCCGGTCGACGTGGTGTTCGTCGGCTCCTGCACCAACGGCCGCCTGCGCGACATGCGCGAGGTCGCCGAGGTGCTGCGCGGTCAGCGCGTCGCGGCCGGCGTGCGCATGCTGGTCGTGCCGGGCTCGGAGATCGTCAAGCGCGAGGCCGAGGCCGAAGGCATCGACAGGATCGTCCGCGATGCCGGCGCCGAATGGCGCGAGCCGGGCTGCTCGATGTGCATCGCCATGAACGGCGATCTGGTTGCGCCCGGCCAGCTGGCGGTGAGCACCAGCAACCGCAATTTCGAAGGCCGTCAGGGCCCCGGCGCACGCACGCTGCTGGCCTCGCCGGCGACGGCTGCGTGGGCCGCGGTGCGCGGCGTCGTGGCCGACCCACGCGAACGCTTCGTCGACCGGCGGGAGGTGGCCTGATGTCCACCGCCCACGTTTCGGAATTCCCGGTCCGCTCGGCCAGCGTGGTGCTGCCGCAGACCAACATCGACACCGACCAGATCATTCCCGCGCGCTTTCTTTCGACGACCGAGCGCAAGGGGCTCGGCCGCTATGCGTTCAACGACTGGCGCTGGCGCGAGGATGGCAGCGCCCGTCCGGACTTCGCCTTCAACCAGGCGCACAACGCCGGACGCTCGGTGCTGCTGGCGGGCCGGAATTTCGGCTGCGGCTCATCGCGCGAGCATGCGCCGTGGGCGCTGCGTGATCTGGGCCTGCGGGTCGTGGTCAGCAGCGAGATCGCCGACATCTTCCGGGGCAACGCATTGAAGAACGGCCTGCTGCCGGTCGTGCTGCCCGAGCACGTGGTGCAGGACCTGATGACGCGACCCGACGACGTGCTGACCGTCGACATCATCGCGTGCGAACTGCGAACACCGGACGGCAGCGTCCATGCATTCGCGCTCGATGCGTTCGCGCGGACCTGCCTGCTCGAAGGCGTCGACGAAATGGGCTTCCTGCTTGCGCGCAGGGCCGACATCCGCAATTACGAGGACACCCACCATGCACGCTGACATCGTCGTTCTGCCCGGAGACGGGATCGGCCCCGAGGTGGCCGCCGCCGCGGTCGACGTGCTGCAGGCGGTGGCGACGCGCTTCGGCCATCGCTTCTCCCTGCACGAGCACCTCATCGGCGGGGCCGCGATCGACGCCACCGGCACGCCGCTACCCGACGCCACGCTGGCCGCGGCGCGCGCTGCCGACGCGGTTCTGCTGGGCGCGGTGGGTGGCCCGAAGTGGTCTGATCCCAATGCCAGCGTGCGCCCGGAACAGGGCCTGCTGGCGATCCGCAAGGCTCTGGGGCTGTATGCGAACCTGCGCCCCACCAAGCCGCATCCGGCCGCGCTCGGCGCCTCGCCGATCAAGCCGCATCTGCTCGCCGGCGTGGACCTGCTGGTGGTGCGCGAGCTGACCGGCGGCATCTACTTCGGTGACAAGACCCGCGATGCCGACACCGCCAGCGACCTGTGCCGCTACAGCGTGCACGAGATCGAACGTGTAGTGCGCCGCGCCTGCCTGCTCGCACGCGATCGACGTGGCCATGTGATCTCGGTCGACAAGGCCAACGTGCTCGAGACCTCGCGGCTGTGGCGCGATGTCGCCAGCCGCATCGCACGCGACGAGTTCCCCGACATCACCCTCGAGCACCAGCTGGTGGATTCGATGGCGATGCACCTGCTGTCGAAGCCGCGTGCGTTCGATGTCATCGTGACCGAGAACATGTTCGGCGACATCCTGACCGACGAGGCTTCGATGCTGGCCGGCTCACTGGGTCTGCTGCCTTCGGCCTCGCTCGGCGATGACGCGATGCCCGGCGCCGGCTCCACTGCGTCGGGGCGTGCCCGAGGCATCTTCGAGCCGATCCACGGCTCGGCGCCCGACATCGCCGGCCGAGGCATCGCCAATCCCTACGGCGCGATCCTCAGCGCCGCGCTGTTGCTGCGTCATTCGCTCGACCTGGCGCGCGAAGCGGCCTGTATCGAGGCCGCCGTGGACGGCGCGCTCGCGGCGGGCGTGTTCACTGCGGACCTGGCGCAAACCGGCGCGGCAGTTTCGACCCGCGAGGCCACGACGGCGGTGCTCTCGCGCATCGAGACCGCGTGCCAGGTCGCAGAACTGCGCGACTGACCAGACGGTGGCGGCAATGCCGCCCCGCCCTTCGAACCAGCGCCGGCACATCCGGCGCGCCAGGAACCGCGATGCCCGAGTACCGCTCCAGAACTTCCACCCACGGCCGCAACATGGCAGGCGCCCGCGCCCTGTGGCGCGCGACCGGCATGGGTGACGAGGACTTCCACAAGCCGATCATCGCGGTCGCCAACTCGTTCACCCAGTTCGTCCCGGGCCACGTGCACCTCAAGGACATGGGCCAGCTGGTGGCGCGCGAGATCGCGCGCGTGGGTGGCGTGGCCAGGGAGTTCAACACCATCGCCGTGGACGACGGCATCGCCATGGGCCATGACGGCATGCTGTATTCGCTGCCGAGCCGCGAGCTGATCGCCGACGCGGTGGAGTACATGGTCAATGCCCACTGCGCCGATGCGCTGGTGTGCATCTCCAACTGCGACAAGATCACCCCCGGCATGCTGATGGCCGCGTTGCGGCTCGACGTGCCGGTGGTGTTCGTGTCCGGCGGGCCGATGGAAGCCGGCAAGACGCGGCTCGCGGACGGCAGCGAGGACAGCCGCAAACTCGACCTCGTGGATGCGATGGTGATGGCGGCCGACCCGGCGGCGAGCGACGCCCAGGTCGCCGATGTAGAGCGCAGCGCCTGCCCGACCTGCGGCTCGTGCTCGGGCATGTTCACCGCGAACTCGATGAACTGCCTGACCGAGGTACTGGGGCTTGCGCTGCCCGGCAACGGCACCCTGCTGGCTACCCACGCCGATCGCGAGGAGCTTTTCCTGCGAGCGGGACGCACCATCGTCGAGCTGTGCCACCGCTGGTACGGCGCCGCGGACCCGAGTGCCCTGCCGCGCGGCATCGCAACGTTCGAGGCCTTCGAGAACGCGATGACACTGGACATCGCGATGGGCGGTTCGACCAACACCATCCTGCACCTGCTCGCCGCGGCGCAGGAAGCCGCGGTGGACTTCACGATGGCCGACATCGACCGGCTGTCGCGGCGCGTGCCGCAGCTGTGCAAGGTGGCGCCGAACTCGCCCGACTACCACGTCGAGGACGTGCACCGCGCCGGTGGCATACCCGCGATCCTCGGCGCGCTCGCGCGCGGCGGCCTGCTGCACACCGGGGTTGCCACGGTGCACGCCCCGACCCTGGGCGACGCGATCGCCCGGTGGGACATCGATGCGACCGACGACCCGGCCGTGCACACGTTCTTCCGCGCCGGCCCCGCCGGCATTCCCACCCAGACCGCCTTCAGCCAGGCGACGCGCTGGCCGTCGCTCGATGCCGACCGCGCCGGCGGCTGCATCCGCGACACCGGCCATGCCTACTCCCCCGAAGGCGGCCTGGCCGTACTGACCGGTAACCTCGCCCCGGATGGCTGCGTGGTGAAGACGGCAGGCGTGGACCCGTCGATCCACATGTTCGAAGGCCCCGCGCGGGTCTTCGAAAGCCAGGAGGACGCCGTGGCCGGCATCCTCGGCGACGTGGTGCAGCCGGGCGAGGTCGTCGTGATCCGCTACGAAGGCCCCAAGGGCGGTCCCGGCATGCAGGAAATGCTGTATCCGACCAGCTATCTGAAATCCAGAGGACTGGGCGCGCAGTGCGCACTGCTGACCGACGGGCGGTTCTCAGGTGGCACGTCAGGCCTGTCGATCGGGCATGTGTCGCCGGAAGCCGCTGCCGGCGGTGCAATCGCCCTGGTGCGCGATGGCGACCGCATCCGGATCGACATTCCCGCGCGCACGATCAGCTTGCTGGTGGACTCCGCGGAACTCGACGCACGCCGCGACGCGCAGCATGCCCGCGGCTGGAAGCCCGGGAACCCGCGCCCCCGCCGGGTGAGTACCGCGCTCAAGGCCTACGCACTGCTGGCCACGAGTGCCGACAAGGGCGCGGTACGCGATCGCGCCCTGCTCGGCGATTGAACAGGCGCACATCTCACGTGCCTGGCCAGGTTGCCGCGCCAGTGGGCAGCCGATCCAGCGGGCTCGCCACCGCGGATGCCCCGCGGCCCAGAACATGGGTATAGATCTGCGTCGTGGCGACATCCTTGTGCCCCAGCAGCTCCTGCACCGTGCGGATGTCGTAGCCGGCCTCCAGCAGATGGGTGGCAAACGAATGCCGCAGGGTGTGGCAGGTTGCCGGCTTGACGATGCCCGCGCGCAGGCGTGCAGCCTTCACCGCACGCTGCAAAACTTCCTCCGACACATGGTGGCGACCGGCGCGACCGGTGCGTGGATCGATGGATATACGCGCCGACGGGAACAGGTACTGCCAGCCCGGCTCGAGATCCGCGCCCGGATATTTACGCGCAAGCGCGTGCGGCAGATGGACACGCCCGCCCCCGCGCTCGCGATCGGCGGCATGCTGCAGGACTGCGCGGGCGCGCTGCCGCTCCAGCTCGGGCAGCAGGCTCGCGGGCAAGGGCACGCGCCGGTCCTTGCCGCCCTTGCCATCACGCACCACGATCTCGCCGCGCGCGGCATCCACATCCTTGATTCGCAACCGCAGGCACTCGAGCAGGCGCATGCCGCTGCCGTAGAGCAGGCCGCCCATCAGCCAGCATGGCCCCTCCAGCGCAGACAGCAGGCGCGCGACCTCCTCCTGCGACAACACCACCGGAATACGCCGCGGACGCTTGGCCCGCACCAGGCCCTCCATCCACGGCAGGTCGATATCCAGTACTTCGCGGTATAGAAACAGCAGCGCCGACAGCGCCTGGTTCTGGGTGCCTGCCGAGACCCGCCCCTGCGTTGCCAAGCCGCTCAGGAATGCCTCCACCTCGACCAGCCCCAGCCCCCGTGGATGGCGGCGACCGTTGGCCAGCACAAAGCGCCGGATCCACGCCACATAGGCCTGCTCGGTACGCAGGCTGTAGTGCCGCAGCCGCAAACGCGCCCGCACCTGATCCAGCAACCGGGGCGCCTGCGCGCCCGTTACACCCTCGTTTCCGCCGATGTAACTCATACGCCCGCTTTTTGGTCGGATAACGCAGGCAGCCTTACCCGCCATCACCGTCATGGCCATCCACTAAGCCGTTGATGCTCCGTCGGATTTCCCCTCTTCCCGCGCCAGCCCCCGTGCCCGATACTCGGTGCAACACCGCGTTTAGGCGGTCCAATAGTTGTTAGGCGGCAATGGCCCTATTCGCGAGACTCAACAAACAGGTCGTCCCGATCTGCCTCCGCACCCTAGGCTGGCTTGCCCTTGTGGCTCTGTTTCCTGCTGCGGTGTATGGGTACACGCAGGGAGCTTGGGTCGGAGTCAAGGTGTTTCTGATCATCGGCGTTGTGGCCGCGCTGGGCCTGCTGTGGGGCTTCTGGGGCAGTCTCTTTCCAAAAAAGTTGGGCGGCAGCTAGCTTGCCGCCTAACAAGTCATTCAAGCCGATGCGGTAGTTCCTTCGCTTTAGTGGACACCCTGACCTAACTGTCAGGAGCTTCCCATGCCAACACCAGGCCCCAGAACAACCTACCGTTACACCGACCAGTTCAAAGCCACAGCAGTGCGCCTGAGCGAGCTTCCCGGCGTCTCCGTCGCCGACGTTGCCGAGTCGCTTTACATCCACCCTTTCATGTTGTCTCGTTGGCGCAGGTTGGCCCGCGAGGGAGTGATCGTGACCAAGGGTACGGAGCTGGACAGGACAGTGGCCGCAGAGCTCAAGGCGCTGCGCGAAGTGAAGCGGAAGTACGAACGGCTACAGGTCGAGCATGACCTTTTAAAAAAAGCCATCGCGTTCACTTCGGCTCGAAAGCCGACGTCTTCGCCTTTATCGCGCACCACCAGGAAGCCTGCCCGGTGAGAACGATGTGCCGGCTCTACGGCGTCAGCGCATCCGGCTTCTATGCGTGGCAGCAGCGACCGCCAAGTCAGCGCGCTCAAGACGACGCGGTTCTGGTCGACCGGATCCGCGCTGTCCATGCACAGAGCCGCGAGACCTATGGCAGCCCACGCGTGCATGCAGCCCTGCGCCAGTCGGGCGAGTCAGTCGGCCGGCGCCGGATCGAGCGATTGATGCGGGAAACAGGCGTTCGCGCCTGCTCCGCACGCCAGTACCGCCGACGGCCGGGGCTTGCCCGTTTTCTCGCCAGCATCGAGAGCCGTGCGCACGCGGTGGATGCCAGCGCCATCGACAAGGTCTGGGTGGCCGACGTCACCTATCTCAAGGTGCGCGGCGAGTGGCGCTACCTCGCCACGATCATGGATCGCCACTCGCGGCGGCTGCTTGGCTGGGCGTTGGGCAAGGATCGAACGACGACGCTGACCTGCCGCGCACTTGCTGCGGCTCTGCGCACGCGTAAGCCCGCGCAGGGCACATTGTTCCATAGCGATCGCGGCATCGAGTTCATCGCTGGCGAATTCAAGCGCCAGTTACAGCGCGCAGGCTTCGCCCAGTCGGTCAACCGCCCCAAGCGCATGAACGACAACGCGCACATGGAGTCCTGGAACAAATCCATGAAGTCAGATCTGTATCACCGGCAGACCTTCGCCAGCGACCAGGACCTGCACGCTGCCATCCGCAGCTACGTCGACTTCTATAACCACCAGCGCCTACACTCGGCGCTGGGTTACACCGCACCCGCCGCGTACGAGCGCACATGCGCCTAACCAACGGGTGTCCACTTTATCGAAGGAAGTCCCCGCCGCTCCGCGGCGCGGCTTAACTCAAGTGTTAGGCCGCTATCGCACACTTCGGAGGATTCATGATTGCAAGAACTTGGCATGGCCGCGTTCCCTCTGAAAAAGCTGCCGCGTACCACGCGTATCTAGTACGCACAGGCCTCAATGACTACGCGTCCACGCCAGGGAACCAGGGTGTCCAAGTCCTACAGCGCACAGATGATGGTGTAACGCACTTCCTACTAATCACTTTTTGGGAATCGATGGATGCCATCCGCTCATTTGCCGGAGCCGACTGGGAGCGAGCGCGTTACTACCCGGAAGACGACGAATATCTGCTGGAGCGCGAACCATTTGTGACGCATTACGAGGTCCTCGCTAGGTCATGACGCGCCGCCTAACAATTCATTCAAGCCGAACGTCACAAGTGGCGTCGGCTTAATTCAGACGTTAGGCCGCTCACACAAGGAGGGTTCTACCCCGATTTCGCGGACACATCCATCAAGGCTCACACTGAGCAAAAGGAGTGTCTATGTCGAAGCGCAAGCGTTACAGCCCCGAGTACAAGCGAGAGCTGGTTGATCTGGTCCGGCGATCGAAGACGAGCTGCCGTCAGATCGGTCTGGAAGTGGGGGTCAATCCGAACATGCTCACCCGGTGGGTGCGCGAAGCCGAGGCCGAGGGCGGCAAGGCGTTCCCCGGCGGCGGCACACCCCGCGATGAAGACATCGCCAGGCTCAAACGCGAGCTGGCACGGGTGACGAAGGAGCGGGATTTTTTAAAAGACGCGGCAGCGTACTTCGCGAAGCAGTCACCGAACGGTACGCGGTGATTGAGCGCTGCCGCAGCCACTATTCCATCGGAATGATGTGCCGCTGCCTGGACGTGTCGACCAGTGGCTTCTATGGCTGGGCCGGCCGCAAGCCGGGGCCCAGGGCGCGCGCAAACGCACGTGTGCTTGCGCGTATCGCGCAGATTCACGAGGACAGCGGCGGCGTGATCGGCGCGCCGCGCATGCACGAGGATCTGGTCGACGAGGGCGAACAGATCAGCCTCAATCGCGTCGCCAGGCTGATGGCGGGCGCCAATCTGCAGGGATGGCCCCGGCGCAGGAAGCGTCGCTTCGGCGGCAAGCCGGGTGCACGCCCGGTGGGCATCGAGAACCGGCTCGATCGCGACTTCAATGCCAGCGAACCGGAGACCAAGTGGGTCACCGACATCACCGAGATCGCGACAGTGGAAGGCAAGCTGTACCTGTGCGTAGTGGTCGATCTCTACAGCAAGCTGGTGGTGGGCTGGTCGATGCATCACCGGCAGGACCGCCACATGGTCGTGCGTGCGGTGCAGATGGCGGTGTGGCAACGGCAGAGCAGCGCCGAAGTCATCCTGCATTCGGATCGCGGCGGCCAGTTCATCAGCGGCACCTACCAGAAGTTCCTGGGCGGAAACGCATTGGTGAGCAGCATGAGCAAAGTGGGTCACTGCGCCGACAACGCCGCATGCGAAGGCTTCTTTGGATTGCTCAAGCGTGAGCGCGTACACCGCCGACACTACCGAACCCGCGACGAGGCGCGTGCGGACTTGTTTGATTACCTCGAGCGGTTCCACAACCCGCGCATGCGCCGTAGAGTAGCCCGCCGTGACCGGGCGTTTTCAGCCTTAATCAAACCGTCCGCGGAAACGGGGTAGAACCCGGACATCGCAAACATGGACAAGTCTCAGGCTGACGTAGTCGCCCAGGCCATCCTGGAGCCAAGCCTCAAAGAGCAAGCGGAGGTTCGGCAACTCAGGGAACGCCGTGCGCAACGCGCCGCCGCCCATCGACGTCAGACCTTGTACTTTGTTGTCGGCTACGTGGCGGGTGCCGCTATCGGCTACTTCGGGTTCGGTCGAGTCGCGATGTACGGAGTAGCTGGTGGGTTCGTAGGCCTGCTGGCTGGCGCACTCATTGCTCGCCTGGTCAATCGGCCCGCTGCCTAACCATTCATTCGAGGCGACGCCGCTGGGCGGCGCGGCTTCACTCAGGTGTCAGGCGGCTATGGAAGGACTTCTCTACATCGCAGCAGTCCTTGCGGCAGCTCTCGGCACGGCGCACTCCGTGCTGGGGGAGAGGTACATTCTCACCCGTCTGTTTCGACGCAATGATCTGCCCAAGTTGTTCGGCGGATCGGAGTTCACAACCCGCACCCTGCGCTTTGCTTGGCACATCACTACGATAGGCTGGTATGGCTTTGCCGCCCTGCTCGTTCACGCGGGCCGCGGCGATCTGACGGTATCGGGCATGCTCCAGATCCTTGGGCTGACCTTCGTTGCCTCCGGGTTCCTGCCCCTCCTGCTTACAAGGGGCAAGCACTTGTCTTGGCTGGTACTGTTTGTTATCGGCGGCATCGCGCTCTGGTGCGCCGCCTAACAATGTTCAAGCGCGAGGTCCCAATGGAATCATTGTTGATCTCGGACCTGAGAAGGCAGCGGCGACGGTTGCTGCAAAGCTACGCGGTACACGTCATGTGGTTCACCGCAATGGTCGCCACCGCGGTGATCCATGCATCGCCGAGAACCATCGCCATCGCGACCATGCTGGCGCTCATCACGGTTCCTCCGGTGATCGCCTACGCGGCAGCAGTGCACACAGCGTGTCGGGCAATCGACCCGGGCGCCAGGACCATCGGCCTGGTGCCCATGATCATCATGACTGTGATCTTCACTCCCTTCGAGTCGGGCCTGATCGTTCCGGCGAAGAATCTATTCGTGTCGGCCAAGCTCCTCGAGCGGGCCCAGCACGCGGCTCTGGGCCCTGACAATTCATTCAAGACGACGCAACGCCGTGGCGCGGCGCAATTCAAGCATCGGGTGCTGGATGCTGCATCGAAGCAAAACTCGTAAGAAGCGCCCGGGGGTGGTCTGGTCCGCGGCCTTGGGCTGATAGCTGGGGTCGGCGGGTATGCGCCCTACCTCGGGTGCTCTGGCATTGCATCGGGCCAGATTGAGAGTTTCAGTCGCTTCAACCGTGGCACTATCTGCTTTGCGTCGCAGCCACCGCGTTTGCTTGGCTGTAGCGCTTTGGCTGGCCTGCGGACTTTTCATGGTTGCGACGTCCCCCCGTAATTGAGTAGCGAACTGCTTTGGAGTCCAATCCCCAACGAGAAGGAGATTGGACGTGAAGAAGCGTTTCAGCGAAGAACAGATCATCGGCTTCCTGCGTGAGGCCGAGGCCGGTTTGCCGGTCAAGGAGCTGTGCCGGCGGCATGGCTTCAGCGAGGCGTCGTACTACCTGTGGCGCAGCAAGTTCGGCGGGATGAATGTCTCCGAGGCCAAGCGGCTCAAGGAACTCGAGATCGAGAACGCGCGTCTGAAGAAGCTGCTGGCCGAGCAAGTCCTCGAGAATGAGGTGATCAAGGACGTGCTGCGAAAAAAATGGTGAGCGCACCGGCCCGTCGCGAGCAGGTGCGCTACATGGCAGGTAAAGGCCTCAGCGAGCGGCGCGCTTTGCGCGTGGTGGGCATGAGCGCCAGCGCACTGCGCTATACACCTCGTCCGGGATCGCAATGTCGAACTGCGAGAGCAGATCCAGGCATTGGCGCATCGGCACAGGCGCTACGGCGTGGGCATGATCTATCTCAAGCTGCGGCAAGGCGGCCATGCCGTGAATTACAAACGCGTGGAGCGGCTGTATCAGCAGGCCAAGCTGCAGGTGCGGCGACGCAAGCGCAAGAAGGTGCCGGTGGGCGAGCGGCAACCGCTGATCCGTCCGGTTGCGGCCAATGAAGTGTGGTCGATGGACTTCATCTTCGACCGCACAGCCGACGGCCGCGTCATCAAGTGCCTGGTGATCGTGGACGACGCGAGCCACGAATCTGTGGCGATCGAAGTCGAACGCGCGATTTCCGGGCACGGGGTCAGTCGTGTGCTCGACCGCCTGGCAGTCAGCCGTGGCCTGCCGAAGATAGTCCGAACGGACAACGGCAAGGAGTTCTGCGGCAAGGCGATGGTGGCCTGGGCGCACGAGCAGGGCGTGATGCTGCGCTTGATCCAGCCGGGTAAGCCGAATCAGAACGCATACGTCGAGTCCTTCAACGGGCGCCTACGCGATGAATGCCTCAACGAACACTGGTTCCCGACGCTGCTGCATGCCCGAAGCGAGATCGAGCGCTGGCGGCAGGAATACAACGAGGAACGACCAAAGAAATCACTCGGCGGGCTGACGCCCGCCGCCCACGCAAAACAACTGGCAGAAGCTCAGCTACAGTAACCCCGGGCTCCAAACGGTCCCGCTACTGAAAGCGGGGGGACGTCGGTTGGGCTCGCGGTGCACGGCTGGCGCACGGCCAGCACCTGACAATTCGTCCACACCGACGCTGCTTCGCGGCGCGGCTTAATTCTGGCGTTATCCACTGCATGAAAGTATTCCGCGGCAGCACGTTCAAAGCAGATCGCGCCTGGGGCGCAGTCGAGATCGCCAACATGGGCGGTGTCACCACTCGCCTCCACTGGACAGATCAGCCGTACAAATGGCACACCAATGACGGTGAGGAGGTCTTCGCCGTTCTGGCCGGATGCGTAGAGATGCGGTTCCGCGACAAAACGGGGGCCGAGCAACGCACGCTTCTGGAAAGCGGGGATGTGTTCTACGCTTCCATCGGCACCGAGCATGTGGCACACCCGATCGGCGAGGCGAGGGTTCTAGTCGTCGAGCGCGAAGGGAGTGTCTAACAGTTCATTCAAGCCGACGTCGGTTCGCGGCGCGGCCGAACCCAGGCGTCAGGTGTTCGAACCAAAAGGAATTGAAATGTTCAAGTACATCTCCAGCACGAAACTCAACCTGGCCATACTGGCGCAGATGATCGGCATTGCCCTGGCAGTCAGGGCGACGCCTCTATCACTCATTGCGGGCGTAGCGCTGTTCGTCCTCGGAGCGATCGTTTACCGACGCGAGCTGAGCAGGGTTCTCGCATCAAACGAACCGTCGCAGTAGTGAAGGTGATACGTGGGCCGACGCCGCTTCGCGGCGCGACCTGATTCAGGCGTTAGCTCACAACACAGATCGCATGAACTCAGTCCCCGGAACACCAATGAGCAACACGGCCAAGTTAGCCCTCGGTCTCTTCGTTGCGTTCGGCGCCATTCGGGTGATTGACTTCATCTTCTACGGTCAGCAAATGCGCGATCTGCTGGCCGGGACCGGCTTGCTCCTCATAGCATATGGCATCTACAAGAACGGGTTCCGCAGTACCGACTTCCATACTGCGGGGTCGTTACGCATCGATCGCAGGCACGGTGTTGGTGCTTGCGGCAATTGCCATGCGCTTCTGGCGGTGAGTACCAACAGTTCGTTCAAGCCGACGCCAATTCGCGACGTGGCTTAACTCAGGCATTGGGCACTCATGACACATCAAGAGAAACTGGAAGAGATGTATCGGCATATGGCGATGCTCGGCGTGTCCAGGAGCACGGCAGCCCCACCGGCCTGGCGCCTGCTATGGCGCTTCGGCATCGAGATTCCACCGCCATTGTTCACGCCCTTCATGCCTGGGGCACTGGCAATGGGCGCGTTCTTCGGACTGTTCTGGGGGCTGTTCATGTGGGCCATTCTTTGGGTGCATCAGGGCATGCCCGCGATCCTCATGGCGGCCACTGCCATCGCGGCGGGTGCCCTGTTCGGCCTCACCATGGCGGCATACTTCCGGCATTTGGCCCGCAAGCACGGACTGCCGTCGTGGGCGGAGTACACAGGTGCACCGTAGCGCACCTGACGACTCATCCAGGTCGAACCCGCTTCGCGCGTCGGCATAACTCGGAAGTCAGGCCGCATGATAGAGAACTGCAAGCACTGCCAGGAACAGCGCCCCGCGACGGAACATCTGCCGTGGTACGCAGCTTTCCTTTTCTTCCCGGATGATGGTTCGGACGCGCTCGCTCTGCACTGCAAGGATTGCCTTCGCCGCAGAACCTCCGCGGTTGGTTTGTGTTGGGTCATCGCGCTCGCTGCCATCTGCATTGTCCTCATGGTCTTTCTCTAGCTCCCGCATTGTCTGGCGTGCCGCTTGACGGTGGTCAGCGGGCCTAGCCGTCATTCAAACCAGCCCCGTTTCGCGGGTCGGCTCAGGTCAGGCATCAGGCCGCACATGAAGCTACTCGCTGCTGCAGTCTCCATTCTTGTTTTGCCCGTCTATCTGGGCCTGGCGCGAACCGACCAGGCGTGGGGCTTGTTTTACCCGCGCGGCGGCATGGCCATGCTTGGCGTATCGCTGGCTATCGCCAATTCCCTCATCTGCGCCGGGGCGCAGCCCCACCGATCGCTGAACATGCGCTTTCAACTTGCTGCTGCCGGGTGGCTCTGGCTCGTTGTACAAGGAGCAGGGCTCGCGTATCTCTACTCGCAGATGGGTGGCACCTGACAATTCATTCCCGCCGTCGCCGCTTCGTAGCGCGGCTTCACCCAAGCGTCAGCCGCTTGAGCTGGCCTGTACAAGAATGGAGAGAAACACATGGGCAGTTTCAGCCTCTGGCACGGGATCATCGTGCTCATCATGCTTGCCATACCGGTTGGCATTGGCCTGGTCATCTGGCTGATCGTTCGGGCGGTCAGGAAACCTGCCGTGCCGGCGGGACCGATTCCGGCCTCAGGGCCCCCACAGTCCTCCGCGGAAGCGCGGCTTCGAGAGCTTGCTTCTCTGCGGTCCAAGGATCTGATCACGGAGTCGGAGTACGAGGAGCAACGTGCCCAAGTACTTCGCAGTCTCCAGGCACGCGCCTGACCAATCATTCAAGCCGACGCCGCTTCGCGGCGCGGCCTGACTCTGGCGACAGGACGCGGGATTGATTGCCCCGCGGCCTGACGGTTCGACAGCTTTCGTGGGGAATGTCCGCTACTGCGCCGCCGCTTCCAGCCCCTGCTCCACTTGCTCCCACGCCGCCTCCAGCTCGACCACCTCCCCGTCGAGCCACACCGCGCGCACCTTGCGGGTGTGGAGGATGTCGGCGGTCGGGTCGCCGTCGACCACGAGGATGTCGGCCAGCGCGCCGGCTTCCAGGCGGCCGAGGTCTTCGCGACCGAGGATACTTCCAGCGACATGGGTGGCCGCCTGCAGCGCCTGGACGGGGCTGAGCCCGGCCTCGACCAGCGCCTGCAGCTCCTGGTGCAGGGCGCCGCCGGGCAGCATTTGCGGGGCGGCAGGCAGATCCGAGCCAGCGCCGATGGGCACGCCTGCAGCAAGCAGGCGCGGCAACAGGGCCGATGACAGGCGCAGGTCGGCGGCGCTTTCGGCCCTGGCGCTTTCACCTGCGACCGCGTCCTCCAGGTAACGCCAGAAGCCTTCGAAATGAGGACGTATCCGATCCTCGCCCGGCAGGCCTTCCAGCGTCAGGCTGCCCGGTGCGTTGAACTGGCGCGTGTTGGCGCGGGTGGGCACGACGGCCATGCCGGTGGCGGCGATGTCGGCGGCGAGCCGGTCGAGCAGGGCCGGATCCAGCTCCGCGCGTGGGTCCCCGCCCATGCGCTGGTAGGCCAGCGCGGCGCCGGAAAGGTGTTCCAGCGTCGAGACGCCGGCCTGGCCGGCCTGCACCGCATCTACCTGCGCGCCACTGAGGCCGCGGGTGAGCACCAGACCGAGGTCGGCCATGACCGGAACGCCGGCCTGGCGCGCGGCCTGTACCGCCGCCGCCATCGCTTCCGGTGACAGCTGCTCGTAGAGCTTGATCCAGTCGGCGCCAGCGCCCACCAGGGCCTGCACCGCACTGGCGGCTTCATCGGCCGTGGTGACGGTGACTGGCATCAGCGTTTCCAGGGTCTGGCTTCCCAGCGGAGAGGGCGCCTCGCCCAGCACGCTGGCGGGTCCGTCCAGCGCCGGGCCGCTGGTGAGGATGCGCGGTGCGCCCGGGGCGGCGTGCAGCATGGCGATGGTGGTCAGGGTGTTGTTGGCGTCGCGCACCGTGGTCACGCCCGACGGCACGAAGGCGCCGATGTAGTGCGGCCGCGCATGCACGTGTAGATCGATCAGCCCGGGCAGCAGCATGGAGCGGCCGTAGTCGTGCACTGCCGCGCCTCGCGGCCGCGCGCAATCCCACTCTTGTCCGGCACAGCGGATGCGGTCGCCGGCGACGACGACCACGCCCTGTTCGACGACCTTGCCCGAGCGTGCATCGAACAGCCGGCCCAGCAGCACGGCACTGGCGCCAGGCCCTGTTGGCTGCGCAGCCACGGCGGCCGTGCCTGGAGAGGCCGGCAGCGCCATGGAAGCGACCAGGAGGACGGGAAACAGGAAACCGGCAAGCAGGACGGGGCGCATGTGCAGAGGCTCAACGGACGGCGGGCGGCATTGTATGCGGGCATGCGAGCGGCCTCCCGCAGCCGACACGGCGCGGACTCGGCCCCGGGCATCGTTTGGCTAGCATCGCGGGCGATCCGCAATGGAGCTGGGAGCACGCGAGCCATTGAAACGCGCCGCTTGAGGCGTGATGCGGCTTGCTCGCGGTGGGCGCGGCGGCCGTGCGGCGCGTTCGACGTGCTCCTGTTTCGCGTGGCTGATCGAGTCTTCGGGCGCGATATGGCCGTCAACGTGGGTCCGTCGCGGGGACTGCGCGACGCGACTGGCCAGCTGGGCTCGCACCGCGGCGGGCACCACTTCGCGGATGCCTGGATCAGGGCCTCAGGCCGTCCTCGAAAAGGAAGGTGCAAGGTCACGACAGATCACGAATCGAGCCGATGCGACTGCTCGAGCATGCCTGGGCCGGAGCGGAGTCAAGCCGCAGGCTCAGCACCGCCGCCTGGTTTGGCCTCGCTGGCTTTGCCATCGGCACTGGCGCGGGTCATGGCGCATTGGACGGCATTTATTCGAATGCGCGTGTTCGACTCTGCGCAGCAGTTCTGACTGGCCGCTTTTACCGCGAGAGAATGGCCAGCCAACTCCATTCGAACCGGCCCTGCCCGCCTTCGCTGATTATGTCGGTTTCTGGATATCATCGCCGTCGGTACCGTTCGCGTTACGGACGGCTGGGTTCAATTGTCGGGGCGTGGATTGGAGGAGCAGATGATGGACAAGTCACGGGCAGAGGCGATCGCTCAAGCCATCCTCGAGCCGGACCTGAAAGTCCAGGCGGAACTCCGCCACAAACGTGCGGTGGAGGCGCAGCGCCTGAGCGAGGGACGCAAGCGTGCCTCGGTCGCCCTGGTCGCAATGCCGCTCGGAGCTGGCATTGCCCACTTCACCGGCCATCACTTCTCCAGCGGCGCCTTGTACGGTGCCGCGATCGGGGCAGCCCTGGGCGGGCTCGTTTCCGCGTGGCGCCGGCGCCGCAACGCGTCCTGACAGTCCATGCAGGCCGACGCCGTTGCGTCGGGCAAAGTGCCAGCAGGTAGCGGCTGCCATGGAGTTCACGCAAGCGCCCGCGGCTTCGGACACTCGGTCTTACAGGGAGAAACCATGCGCACCGTCATCCCTTCCATGAGCAGGGGCCGGCGTCGCTCCGGCGCTCCGCACTTCCACTGGGGCCAGGGTGTTGCCGCCGCACTGCTGGCACTCCTTGCCCAGGCCGGCTTTGCACAGGACACGGCACGCGGCGGCCCGCTCTACGACGAGCTGGAACGCATGGACAGCGCGCGCTTTGAAGCCGCCTTTGTTACGTGCGACGCGGATGATTTCGCCGCGGTATTCACCGAGGACGCGGAGTTCTATCACGATCGTACCGGCGCAGCTTTTGGTGACGAGGTTCGAAGCTTGAAGTCCTGCCCGCGTGACGACGGGGTCACCAGGACGCTGGTTCCCGGAAGCCTCGAGGTCTACCCGATGCAGGGCTACGGCGCGATACAGACCGGTCGGCACAGTTTCGCAAGGGCCGGAGAGCCCGGCGCCGAAATCGCGCAGTTCGTGCATCTGTGGAAACGCGAGGGCGACAGCTGGAAGCTGGCGAGGGTGTTGAGCTTCGATCACCGCCCCACGCCTCCAACGGAGTAGCGGTTGGTGAGGGCCTGTGTGCGGTGAAGCCTCAGGCCTCATTCAATCGGGCGCGGCATCGCGACGCAGCTTGATCAGGGCGTCTCTCAGGCCGCCGCCAGTGCACTTGGGCCAGTAGTGCAACGCAGGTACCCGATGATGCTCGGGAGCCATCTGCCCAGGGCTTGCCGCGCTCACTGCTGCAGACACGTCGTGCCCGAGTCCTGGGCACGGCCGAGCACGTGGCTGCGCCGAGGTGGGGGTGCGGCAACGCCTGGTCCTGGCCTCAAGTCCGCTCCCGACCGGCCGACAACGCAGATGGCGACCGTCCTGCCGCAAAGGCGGCCCGGCATGCGTGCCCCGCATGCGCCCATCACTGCACGTCCTTCCTGGCCGGCCATGCTGCGTACGATCCGCTCCGATCAGCTTCGTCCGGGAATGTACGTCCAGCGCCTGTCGGGCTCTTGGCTGGATCACCCGTTCTGGCGCAGCTCGTTTCTGGCCGACGCGGAAGCAGTGAGCCGGATCCGCGACAGCGGGGTGCCGGAGCTGGTCATCGACGTGAGCCTGGGGCTTGCCCCCGAGGCGGACGCCCACCTTCCTGCCGAAGCTGCACCTGCACCTGCACCTGCACCTGCACCGCAGCCGCAGCCCGAGCCGGCCCAGGCTGCGCAGCCGCCTTCCGCGCCGGCCGCCCCCCGGAAGGGTGTAGCGAACTTCGAGAACGAGGTCCGGAATGCCCGGCAGCTGCTGGCGTCGGGCCGGGCGCTGGTCGAGGCGATGTTCTCCGAGGCCCGCCTGGGCCGCGCCATCGATCCTGACGCGGCCGATCCACTGGTCGATGCGGTCTGCGATTCGGTGCTGCGAAACCCGCATGCACTGGTCAGTGTGGCGCGGCTGAAGACCGCGGACGACTACACCTACCTGCATTCGATGGCCGTGGCCGGGCTGATGACGGCCCTGGCCCGGCGGCTGGGCCTGCCGGAGGACGCGGTGCACGCCGCAGCGAAGGGCGGCCTGCTGCACGACATGGGCAAGGCGGTCGCGCCGCTGCACGTACTCAACAAGCCGGGCAGCCTGACCGAGGACGAATACAGCACCATGCGCCGGCACCCCGAGGATGGCCATCGGCTGCTGCTGGAGAGCGGCGTCGACGACGCGGCGGCGCTCGACATCGCCCTGCACCATCACGAGAAGATGGACGGCACCGGCTATCCGCACCGGCTGCCCGGAGAACGCATCTCGCAGATGGCCAGGATGGCGGCGGTCTGCGATGTCTACGACGCGATCACCTCCGACCGGCCCTACAAGCGCGGCTGGTGCCCGGCGGAATCGCTCAAGCGCATGGCATCGTGGACCGGGCATTTCGATCCGGCCATCTTCCAGGCCTTCGTCAAGAGCCTGGGCATCTATCCGGTGGGCACACTGGTGCGCCTGCAGTCGCAGCACCTGGCGGTGGTGATCGAACAGGTGCCCACCGCGCTGTTGAAGCCGCGGGTGCGGATCTTCCACTGCACGCGCCGGCAGGCGCGCGTGCTGATGCGGGATGTCGACCTGTCGCTCGCCGGCTGCGACGACCGCATCGTGCAGTCGGAGGCACCGGGCGACTGGGGCCTGCGGGACCTGGAGAAGCTCTGGTTGCCCTGACCCGCCGCCGGTCGCCGCTCATGCGGCCGGCGGCGTTTCGTCCTCGCGCACCTTGAACCACGCCGCATACAGGGCCGGCAGGAAGGTCAGCGTCAGCAGCGTGGCCACGGTCAGGCCGCCCATGATCGCCACCGCCATCGGCCCGAAGAAGACACTGCGCGAGAGCGGAATCATCGCCAGGATCGCCGCGGCGGCGGTCAGCACGATCGGGCGGAAACGGCGCACCGTGGCATCGATCACCGCGTCCCAGCGCGCGTGGCCGGCCGCGATGTCCTGTTCGATCTGGTCGACCAGGATGATCGAGTTGCGCATGATCATGCCGGCCAGGGCGATCGTGCCGAGCATCGCGACAAAGCCGAAGGGCACCCGGAACACCAGCAGGAACAGGGTGACGCCGATCATGCCGAGCGGCGCGGTCAACAGCACCAGCGCCGCGCGCGAGAAGCTGCGCAGCTGCACCATCAGCAGCGTCACCACCACCAGCAGGAACAGCGGAAGCCCGGCCTTGATCGAATCCTGGCCCTTGGCGGAATCCTCGACCGTGCCGCCGGTCTCGAGCCGGTAGCCCTCGGGCATCGACGCGCGGATGTCCTCGAGCGTCGGCAGGATCTGGGCGACCACCGTCGGCGGGGTGACCTCGTCGCGGATGTCGGCGCGCACGGTGATCGTCGGCAGTCGGTCGCGGTGCCAGATGATGCCGTCCTCGAACGTCGATTCCAGCCGCGCCACCTGGCCGAGCGGCACCGCCTGGCCGTTGGCCGTGGTAATCGCCAGGCTCTCGAGCATCTCCAGCCGGTCGCGCTCGTCATCCGTCCCGCGCAGGACGAGGCCGATCAACTCGCGGCCTTCGCGATAGGTCCCGATCGGAAGCCCCGACAGCGAGCTCGACAGGGACTGCGCCAGCTGCTGCGAACTCACGCCGAGCACGCGCGCACGTTCCTGGTCGATGACCAGGCGCACGATGCGGCTGGGCTCGTCCCAGTCGAGATTGACGTTGGCGACGTGCGGATTCGCGCGCACCTGTGCGGCGATCGCATCGGCGATGCCGCGCACGCGCTCCACATGTTCGCCGGACACCCGCAACTGCACCGGATACCCGACCGGCGGACCGGTTTCGAGCCGGGTCACGCGCAACTGCAGTTCGGGGAAGGCCGGTGCCACCTCATCGGTCAGCCAGGCGCGAATGCGCTCGCGCGCGTCGACGTCGGTCGTCGTGACGACGAACTGGGCGAAGTTCGCCTGCGGCAGCTGCTGGTCCAGCGGCAGATAGAAGCGCGGGGATCCGGTGCCGACATACGCCACGCGGCTGTCGATGCCCGGGCGGTTCTCGAGCATCGCATCCAGACGCGCCGCGGCCTGCTCGGTCGCCCGGAGCGAGCTGCCTTCGGCCAGCTCCATGTCGACCATCAGCTCCAGCCGCGTCGAGTCGGGGAAGAACTGCTGCGGCACGAAGCGGAACAACAGCAGCGACGCGACGAAGAGCGCCGCGGTCGCGCCGATCACCAGCCAGCGGTGGGTCAGCGACCAGTGCAGCCAGGTGCGGAAGCGGCGATAGAACGGCCGCTGGTAGGGATCATGCGCGTGCGAATGGGGCTCGGCCGGCGCCAGTGCGAATGCAAGCCGCGGCCAGCGAGCGGCCATGCGGCTGCGCATGTCGCGCCAGCGCGCGGGCAGCGAGCCGGGGCGCGGCGGCCGGGGGTTGGCAAGATCGGGCAGCATCTTCTCGCCGAGCAGCGGAATGAACAGCACCGCGGCGATCCACGACACCACCAGCGCGATCGTCACCACCTGGAACAGCGAGCGCGTGTACTCGCCGGTACTCGAGGCCGCGGTCGCGATCGGCAGGAAGCCCGCCGCAGTGACCAGGGTGCCGGTCAGCATCGGAAACGCGGTATGGGTCCAGGCGTAACTCGCCGCCGCGAGCCGCGAATCCCCCTGCTCCATGCGGATGGCCATCATCTCCACCGCGATGATCGCGTCGTCGACCATCAATCCGAGCGCGAGCACCAGCGCGCCCAGCGAGATCTTGTGCAGGCCGATGCCGAACTGGTCCATCGCGATGAAGGTCATCGCCAGCACCAGCGGAATCGACACCGCGACCACCAGCCCGGTGCGGAAGCCCAGCGAGACGAAGCTCACCAGCAGCACGATGATCACCGCTTCGGCGAGCACCTTGACGAACTCGCCGACCGAATCGCGCACGGCGCGCGGCTGATCCGACACCTTGCGCAGCTCCATGCCGGCAGGCAGGGACTCCTGCAGGCGGGCGAATTCGGCCTCCAGCCGCTTGCCGAGCTTGAGGATGTCGCCGCCCTCGTGCATCGCCACCGCGATGCCGATGGCGTCCTCGCCCATGAAACGCATGCGCGGCGCGGCCGGATCATTGAAGCCGCGCTCGACAGTCGCGATGTCGCCCAGGCGCACCGTGCGATCGCCGGCACGGATCGGGAATTCGCGGATCGCCTCGACCGAGGCGAACGCGCCTTCCACACGCAACTGCACCCGCGCGCTGTCGGTCTCGAAGAAGCCGGCCGGCACCAGCGCGTTCTGTTCCGACAGCGCCTGCTGCACCGCCGCCATCGGAATGCCCAGTGTCGCCAGCCGGGTGTTGCTGATTTCGACGAAGACCTTCTCGTCCTGCAGGCCGATCAGTTCGACCTTGCCGACATCGTCGAGCAACTGCAGCTCGCGCTGGATGCGGTCGGCGTAGTCCTTCTTGATCGCGTCGTCGAAGCCTTCGCCGGTCAGCGCGTAGATGTTGCCGAAGGTGTCGCCGAATTCGTCGTTGAAGAACGGACCAATGATGTCCTGGGGCAGCGACGGCCGCAGGTCGGAGACCTTCTTGCGTACCTGGTACCACAGGTCGGGGATCTCCCCCGAGCGCATCGAATCACGGGCGAAGAAGATCACCTGCGATTCGCCCGGCCGCGAGTACGAGCGCAGGAACTCGTAGTCGCCGGTTTCCATGAGCTTGGCTTCGATGCGATCGGTGACCTGGCGCGACACCTGCTCGGCGGTCGCACCCGGCCACTGGGTCTGGATGACCATCGCCTTGAATGTGAAAGGCGGGTCCTCGGACTGGCCGAGGCGGCCGTAGGAGAGGATGCCGGCGAGCGCCACCACCAGCATCACGTAGAGCACCAGCGTGCGGTTGCGCAGTGCCCATTCGGAAAGGTTGAATCGGCTCATCACGGGCAGCGCCCGCCTGGAAGCGTCCCGGCGCGCGACGCCGCCGTTCCGCAGACGCCCTCACGCGCCGGCCCGTGCCCGCGCGACTGCCGCGCCCGATACAGGCCCGCGGCCGACCTCTCCGCCCGCAGCGGGCGGCCTGTCCGCCCCGCGCCGGATCCGCTTGCGATGAGGACCGCCATCATTCCGACGCCGCCGGCTTGGAGGCGTCCAGTCGATAAGGCCGGTTCTCGCGATCGACCGGCGTTACCCGCTGTCCGACGCGCAGCAGATGCCCGCCGGCGGCGACCACCAGGGCATCGGGCGACAGGCCCGAGCGCACCGGTACCATGCGCGCGCCGTAGGCACCGGTTTCAACCGGGATCGACTGCAGGGTGTGGGTGGCGGGATCGACCACCCAGACCGCCTTGCCGCCCTCCGGCCCGGGCTGGATCGCGGCCAGGGGCACCAGCAGGCCATCGTCGGCCCGTTCCGCCGCGATGGTCACGCGCGCGCTCTGGCCGAGCTCGACGCCGTCGACGGCATCGGCATCGAGCGCGACCCTGGCGGCGTAGGTCCGCGCCTGCGGGTCGGCAGCCGCCGAGATCTCGCGGATGGTCCCCGCGATGCGCTCGCCTGGGCGGTTCCAGAGTTCGATCTGCGCGGCCTGGCCGACGGCGAATGCGGCGATGCGCGATTCGGGCAGCGCGATCGCGACCTCGCGACCGGCGTCGCCGGCGAGCATGAAGATCGCCTGGCCGGCGGCGACGACCTGGCCGGCCTCCGCTTCGCGGCTCGCGATCACCCCGTCGCGCGGTGCGCGCAATCGCGTGTAGCCGGCCTGGTTGCCGGCCACGTCGGCCTGCGCGCGCGCCGCGCGCAGTTGCGACTGTGCGGCGCGGTAGGCGGCGTCCTGCGCGTCCATCTGCGAGCGGCTGACGAGTTGCTGGTCGACGAGCGCGGCGTAGCGGTCGCGGTCGGTGCGCGCACGGGTGTACTCCGCCTCGGCCGCGGCCACCTGCGCCTGCGCCGACTGCTGCTGCAGGCGCAGGTCGTCCGGTGCGATCTCGGCCAGGATCTGGCCGCGGGTCACATGCGCGCCGGCGTCGACCTCGCGTCGCAGCAGCTGGCCACCCACCTGGAACGCGAGCGCGCTCTCCTCCCTGGCCCGGATCTCACCGGGAAAGGTCCAGGCACCGGCGTCGCCCGCCGCATCGGGATGGACCACCAGCACCGGACGCGCGGCGGCTTCCGGCTCGGCCGGGGCGCTGCAACCGCCAAGCGCCCATGCCAGCGCGCCGGCAGCAAGCCACAGCCGGGCATTCGGACGCGGTTTGGATCGAAGCATGCGTGAGGGCACAACGGCTGTCCGACAGGGATACGGAGCCGTATCGTATATTTTCAGAACTCGCTGGTATAGTATTCCGCGTCATGTCGACACAACCGTCCGCGCCGCCTCCTGCTCCGACGCCCGAGAAGGCGCCGCCCGGGCCGGGCCGGCCGAAGGACCTCGCCAAGCGCGCTGCGATCCTCGAAGCGGCCGAGCGCATGTTCCTGCAGCAGGGCTACGAGGGCGTCAGCATGGACCAGATCGCGGCCGAGGCCGGGGTGTCCAAGCTGACCGTCTACAGCCACTTCGGCGACAAGGACACTCTGTTCACCGAAGCCGCCACCCGGTACTGCGAACAGCAGATGCCCGATTCGGTCTTCCAGCCCTCGCCCGACACCCCGCTGCGCCAGCGTCTGCTCGAAGTGGCCGAGGCCTTCTTCGCGATGGTGGCGTCGCCCGAGGCGATCGCCGGCCACCGCCTGCTGTGCACGCCGCAGATGGTCGAAAAACGCCTGCCGCAACGGTTCTGGAGGAGCGGCCCCGAGCGCCTGCAATCGTCGTTCGCCACCCTGCTGCGCCGCCGGATCGAAACCGGCGACCTCGACATCGAGGACGCGCTGGTGCCGACCGCCGCCGCGCAGTTCTTCGTGCTGCTCAAGGGCGACATCTACCAGCGGCTGGTGTTCGACT
This sequence comes from Luteimonas chenhongjianii, assembly GCF_002327105.1. GTDB lineage: Bacteria > Pseudomonadota > Gammaproteobacteria > Xanthomonadales > Xanthomonadaceae > Luteimonas > Luteimonas chenhongjianii. The sequence goes on from NZ_CP023406.1 coordinate 275,795, forward strand.
GCGACGACGCCGGCGATTGCGCGCGGCAACGGCGCCTGCATCTGGAGGCGTCGGTGGACATGTTCCTGCGCGCCTACGGCCGTGCGCGCGGGACGCGCTGAACCAGCCCCGTGGGCGCCCGCAGCCGCCGACGCCCATGCCGGGCGGGCCGGTGACTTCCGGCACTGCGGTGACCGTACGCCCGCTACGATGATGGACCCGCCCCGGCACCGCTAGAATTGCGCGTCGGCGAACGAAGGAACCCCGCAACAATGACGATCGATTACGCCCGTGCCCGAGTGGCGATGGTGGAACAACAGGTACGGCCCTGGGACGTGCTCGATGCACGCGTCCTGGAGACGATCTCGCGCGTGCCGCGCGAAGCCTTCGTGTCCGACGCACACCGCGCGCTGGCCTACAGCGACCTGGAACTCCCGCTCGGCCACGGCGAGAGCATGCTCAAGCCGGTCGTCGAAGGGCGCGCGCTGCAGGCGCTGGAACTCGAACCGGGCGACGAGGTGCTGGAGATCGGCACCGGCAGTGGATATCTCACGGCCTGCCTCGCCTACCTCGCCCGCGACGTGCTGAGCCTGGAGCGGCATGCCGATCTCGCCGACGCCGCCCGCGGCCGGCTGGAGGCGCAGGGCATCGCCAACGTCGACGTGGTCACGGCTGACGTCTTCGCCTGGGAAACCGACCGCCGCTTCGATGCGATCTGTGTCGGCGGCGCGGTGGACATCGTGCCGGAGCGCTTCGTGCAGTGGCTGCGCCCCGGTGGTCGCATGTTCATCGTCCGCGGCCGTGCACCGGCCATGGAAGCGGTGCAGGTCCGCCGCGATGGTGACGGGGTCAACGCCACGCACATCGAATCGTTGTTCGAGACCGGGCTCGCCTATCTCGCAGGCGCCGCGCCGGTGCCGCAGTTCACTCTCTGATCGTCGAAGGATCGCCATGTTCCGCCGCCCCCTGTTCCTGTCACTCGCGCTCGCGCTGACGTCCGGCCCGCTGTTTGCCGCCGATCTCGTCCAGACCTACGAGCTGGCCCGTACCAATGACCCGACCCTTTCGATTTCCGAATCGCAGCGCCTGTCGACCCGCGAAGGCGCGGTGCAGGCGCGTGGCGCGCTGTTGCCGCAGATCGGCGGCAGTGCCTCGCTGAGCGACAGCCGCGTGGCCGGGGTCTCCGGCCGCGCACGCACGCGCAGCTACGGGGTCAACGCCGGCCAGGTGCTGTTCGACTGGGGCCAGATCTCCACGCTGCGTTCGCAGCGCGCGCTGAGTACGGCGGCCGATTTCCAGCTCGACGCCGACAACGACTCGCTGATCACGCGCACCGCCGCGGCCTATTTCGATGTGCTGGTCTCGACCGAGACCCTGGCCGCCGCCGAGGCCGCCGAGGCCGCGTTCAAGCGCCAGTTCGACTTCGCCGACAAGCGCCTCGAAGTGGGTCTGGCGCCGATCACCGACGTGCACGAGGCGCGTGCGCAGTACGATGCCGCACGTGCCAACACCATTCTGCAGCGCAACGCGCTGCTGGATGCCTACCAGGCACTGGCCGAGATCACCGGCTCGGAAGTCCGCGACCTGCGCGGCCTCCCCGACGATTTCACCCCGCAGCTGCCCGAAGGCCGTGACGTCGAAGCCTGGGTGGCCACGGCCATCGAGCAGAACCCGCAGTTGCAGGCGCTGCGCTACCAGGTCACCGCGTCGGACTACAGCGTCGCCGCGGCGAAGGCCGGCCACCTGCCGACCCTCGACCTGAGCGCCAGCTACGGCAACAGCGACACCTGGGGCCGGGACAACGTCGATGCGCTCACCAGCCGCGGCGAGACCAACAGCATCGGCGTGACGTTGACGGTGCCGATCTTCACTGGCGGCATCACGCAGTCGCGCGTGCGCCAGTCGATCGCCCAGCGCGACATCACGGCCGACCAGTACGAGGCGACCCGCCGTTCGATCGAGCGCAACACCCGCAGCGCCTACCAGAATCTCGTCGCCGGCATCACCGAGGTCGAGGCGCGCCGGGCGGCGCTGGTCTCGGCCAATGCCGCCTACGAGGCCTCGCAGGTCGGACTGGAAGTGGGCACGCGCACCGTCATCGACGTGCTGATCAACCAGCAGAACCTGTTCTCGGCGCGCCAGCAGTACGCGTTCGCCAAGTACAACTTCCTGCAGAGCCGGCTGCTGCTCGAGCAGGCCGCGGGCACGCTGGACATCGGCAACCTGCAGGACATCAACCGTCAGCTGACCGTCGACGTCAACAGCATCGGCGCCTCGACCGGCACCGGCACTCAGACGCAGTAAGCGGAAAGCCGGTTCAAAGTGACGACGGCGCGGATCGCAGGGTCCGCGCCGTTTTCGTGTCCGGCGCCGGCAGGTCGGGCTCGATCAGCGCCAGGGTGCGGGCAAGCGTGCCGCGGCCGCTGACGACGAGGGCACGGCCCGCCTCCCCCATTGTCCGCCGCGCCTGGGGATCTTCGAGCAGCTCGGCGATGTGGGCGCGCACGGCGTCGGCGTCGGCACCGATCCGCAGCGCGCCGGCGCGCTCGAGCTGGCGGGCGATGTCGGTGAAGTTCTGCAGATGCGGGCCGGTGACGACCGGCGTACCGACCGCAGCCGGCTCGAGCAGGTTGTGGCCGCCGATGTCCTGCAGGCTGCCGCCGACGAAGGCGACATCGGCGCAGGCGAAGAACAGACCGAGCTCGCCCAGGGTATCGAGCACGAACACGTTGTCGCCGGAATCGGGCCAGGTGGTCAGCGCGCGCGTGGCCACCCGCCAGCCGGCCTCGACCGCGAGCTGCATCGCCCCGCGGAAGCGCTCGGGATGGCGCGGCGCCCAGATCAGCAGCAGGTCCGGCCATCGCGCGCGCAGCTGGCGGTGGATGTCGACGACGGCAGCCTCCTCGTCGGGATGGGTGCTGGCCGCGATCCAGACCGGCCGCACGCCGGCATGCCTGCGGAACTCGTCGCGCAGCGCCGTGATCTTCGCCTCGTCCGGGGTGATGTCGAATTTCAGGTTGCCGGTGTCGACGACCGTCTCGCGGCGGGCGCCGAGCTTCACGAACCGCTTGCCGTCGTCGGCCGATTGCGTCGCCACCCGCTTGACCGTGCGCAGCGCGCGCCCGACCAGCGGCCGCAGGACGCGGTAGCCGCGCAGCGAACGTGCCGAGAGCCGGGCATTGACGATCATCGTCGGCACCCCTGCATCGCGGCAGCAGAACAGCAGGTTCGGCCACAGCTCGGTTTCGACGATCAGGCCGATCTGCGGCCGGAAATGCCGCAGGAACCGCCGCACCGCACCCGACAGGTCGTAGGGTAGGTAGACGTGTTCGACGCGTTGGCCCCACAGCGCGCGTACCCGCTCCGAGCCGGTCGGAGTGATCGTCGTGACCAGAAGACGCCGTGCGGGGTCGCGCGCCAGCAGGGCGTTGATCAGCGGCGCTGCGGCGTTGACCTCGCCCACCGACACCGCATGCACCCACACCGGCGTCGTCTCCGCCGGCGCGCGGTAGATGCCATACCGCTCGTCCCAGCGCAGCAGATAGGCCGACTGACGGAAGCCGCGCCAGATCAGGTGATACACCGTGACCGGCGCAAGCACGACCAGCAGCGCCGAATAGAGGCCGCGCAGCAGTCGTTCGGTGATGTCGGCCCGCATCCGCACAGGATAACGGATGCCCGCATCGCACCACCTCCTACAATGGCGCGATGTCGACGACGCCCCTGCCCCGACCACCGCTCGGACCCCGCCACTGGCCTGCCTGGGCTGGAATCGGCCTGATGGCGCTGGCGGCGCGGATTCCCTGGCCCTTGCAGCGTGTGCTCGGTCGCGGCCTGGGCAATGTGCTGCGCGTGGCGCTGCCGGCCCGCCGCCGGGTGGCCGCGCGGAATCTGGCGCTGTGTTTTCCCGAGCTCGACGCGCCTGCGCGCGATGCCCTGCTGCGGGGGCACTTCCAGGCGCTGGGCATCGGCCTGTTCGAGTTCGCGCGCGCGTGGTGGGGCTCGATCACGCCGCTGCGGCGCGGGCTCGTCGTGGAAGGCGTCGAGCACATCGAGGCCGCTCGCGCGGCCGGGCGCGGCGTGATCGTGGTCTCCGGGCACTTCACCACGCTCGAGGTCTGCGGCCGCCTGATGTGCGATTACGTTCCGCTGGCGGGCATGTATCGCCCGCATTCGGAAGCCGCGATGGAATGGGCGGTGCGGCGCGGTCGCGCGCGCTATGCCGCGGCGATGTTCCCCAAACGCGACGTCCGTGGGGTGGTGCGCCATCTCAAGCGCGGCGGCCTGCTGTGGTACGCGCCCGACCAGGACCCCAGCGGCGGCGACGCTGTGTACGTGCCGTTCTTCGGGCGGCCCGCGCACAGCCTGACCTCGACCCACCAGCTGGCACGCATGTCCGGCGCTGCGGTCGTGTTCTTCCGCCACGTGCGCCGCGCCGATGGCGGCTACACCCTGAGCCTGACCCCCGCGCCTGACCCCTATCCGACAACCGATGCGACCGCCGACACCGCCACCGTGATGGCCGCCATCGAAGCCATGGCCCGGGCCGCTCCCGACCAGTACCTGTGGATCCACCGGCGCTTCAAGCGCCAGCCCGACGGCCAGGCACCGCCCTACTAGGCAGGGTCCACGGAGGGGTCGGACCGCCGGGGCCCCTCACCTGAAGGCAAGCTAGCGCAGCATGGCCGACAGGGCTTGGAAAGCCCTGCGGCTGTCCGTCCTGCGCGCGGACTAATTGCTTCACCATCCAGGCCCGAAGGCGGATGGCTGGTCGATTCGTCGTGCGCTGCGCGAGGCGCTCAGTGCGGCGCCTTGCCCTCGCCGGGCTGCGACGGCTCCACGCGTGCGAGCAGGGTTCCCGCGTACAGGGCGGACAGGAGCAGGGTGAAGCCACCCCAGAACGTCGAATAGAACGCGAGATGGGTGTTGAAGGGGAACACCGTGACCGCGAGCGCCAGCATGGCCGGGCGCGCGCGTTCGCGGGCGATCGGCGGCGCGAACCGCCACGCGCGCCAGGCCATCGCCGCGCCGGCCAGCCACAGCAACAGGCCGACGAGGCCGGTCTCGCTGCCGATTTCCAGCACGATCTGGTGCGCATGGAACGCAGGGCCATCGCCCCAGGCAGCGATTTGTCCGGCATCGGGATCGCAGCCCGGGAACGCCTCGCGGAAGCCGCGCGCGCCGACGCCGTTGATCGGGTTCTCGCGGATCATGCAGACCGCCGCGTCCCAGATGCGGGCACGGCCCGACAGCGCGGCGTCGACACCGGACTCGTCGGCCGACAGCCCCGCCGCGGTGCGTTCGATACGGTCGCGGACCTGTGGCGAAACGGTGGCCCCGATTGCAGCCAGGACCAGGCCGGCCGCGAAGACCGCCAGCAACCGGCGCCAGCCCAGCAGGCGCCAGCCCGAGAACAGCAGCACCAGCGCATAGGTCAGCCACGAGGCCCGCGAGCCGGCGAACAGGATCACGATGCCGATCGCCGCGCTGGAGACCAGCCAGCCGGTCGCGCCGAAGCGACGCCCGACCCAGTACAGCGCGAACGGCGACAGGCTGGCGAGGACGATGCCGAGCTTGAGATTGCAGGGGCCGAGCACGCCGCCGAGACGGTCGGCGGCGGCGAGCTGCTCGACGCTGCACATGGGGCGGTTGCTGATCAGCTGCTTGAGCTGGTCGATGCCGAAGAACAAGGGGCTGGTCCCGAACACCACTTCGCACAGTCCGTCGATCGTCCACACCGCGACGATCGCGGCCAGGCCACCGAGCGTGATCCGGCGGCCGCGCGGCGTGGCCACAGCGGACGCCACCAGCCACAGGAACGGCAGATAGCGCAGATCCACCACGGCTTCGCGCAACGCACGTCCGACATCGACCGAATCCACCGCCGAGATCAGCTGCGGCAGCCAGTAGGCGAAGAACAGCACGCTGGTCAGCGCCCACGCAGGCGCGCTGAGCAGGGCGGCCCCGCCACGGAAACGCGCCGCGACCAGGTGGATGAGCGCTGCCAGCGCGCCCAGCACCATCACGCCTTCGGCATAACCGGGCGCGGGCCACAGGATCACGAAGGCCAGGACCCAGTGCGGCGCCCAACGCCAGCCTACGGTGCGCGGTGCGCGCGGATCGCGCACGGAATCAGTTGTCGTCGAACTCGTCATAGACCGCGAGGGTCGCCTCCTGCATCGCACGCAGCGTGTCGGGCATCGTAACGGCTCGCGGCGGTCGCGTGACCAGCGCGCGCGCGGTCTGCGCCAACGCGGCCAGGTCGAACGGGGCCACCGCGCCCTGGGGCTGCAGCTGCGCGAGCAGTTCACCGACGCCGCCATGCGCCCAGCCCACCACCGGACGTGCGCAGGACAAAGCTTCGAGCACGGTGCGGCCGAAGGCCTCGGGTTTGCGCGAAAGCTGCAGTACCAGATCGCTGGCGGCGTAGGCGCGGGCGATCGCGTCGGTGGGTTCGGTCATCGCCAGTGCGTCGCTGCAGCCGGCGGCCTCGGCCGCGCGCGTGAGTTCGGCGAGGTAGGCCTCGCGACCCGCCTCGCGTGCACCGGGCATCCACAGGCGGGCGTCGAGGCCGCTGCCGCGCAGGTCCGCGAGCAGCGCGATCGCGTCGTGGTGGCCCTTGAGCCGCGTGCCGCGCCCGGGAAGCAGCAGCAGCGGGCCGTCGCCACCGAGCGCGGGCCAGCGCGATGCGACCTCGGCCCGAGCGACGGCGTCGGGACGCGGCGCTGCCGGAAACTTCGTCGGATCGATGCCGCGCGGGATCACCCGCAGGCGGTCGCGCGGTGTGCCCGGATAGTGCCGCAGCAGGTAGTCGCGCACGGTTTCCGATACGCAGATCACCCGCTCGCCGCGGGCCATGATCGCGCTGTAGCGCGACGGCGAGTTGAGGCCGTGCATCGTGGTGACGAAACGGGGGCGGCGCCCCGCGGGCATGCCACGCAGCGCCCACCAGCCGATCCATGCCGGCAGGCGCGAGCGTGCGTGGACGATGTCGGCGCCGGTTTCCGCGAACAGCCGGCGCAGGGCGCGCACATGGCGCAGCACGCGCAACGATTTGGCACCGATGTCGAGCGTGACGTGGCTTGCGCCGGTCGCCTCGAGCGCCGGCACCAGCCGCCCGCCGGCGGAGACGACGATGGCGCGATGGCCGGCGTCGACCAGCGCCTGCGCGATCTCGATGGTGGAACGCTCGACGCCGCCCGACGACAGCGCCGGCAGCAGCTGGACCACGGTCAGCGGACGACGCATGCGACCGCAGCGCGAGGCGTCAGTCGACGAGGACGAAATGCGCGCCGCAGTAAGGGCAGACGGACTCGCCGTTCTCCGCTTCGATCGGCAGGTACACGCGCGGATGCGAGTTCCACAGCGCCATGGACGGCAGCGGGCAGCTCAGCGGCAGGTCGGCGCGGCGCACTTCGTAACGGTTGGCGGCGTTGGCTTGCGTCGGCTGGACGGGGGCTGCGGTCATGACGGTGACATTCATCGTGTGGAGGCGGTCATTCTAGCGCGCCGTCATGGGCGCGGCCTCAGCGCGGCAGCGTGAACAGCAGGACGGAAGCGCCGTCGACACCCGCGACGATCGCATCGGCGACGCTCTCGTTCGCCCAGGCGACGCCGTCGCCGGCACTCAAGGCCAGGCCATCGACCATGGCGGCGCCCTGCAGCAACTGCAGCCAGTAGCGATGCGAGGGCACGAGCGAGAGCGCCAGGCGCGCGCCCGGGGACAGGCGCGCGTGCCGCAGCCAGGCCTGCTGGCGCAGCGGCAGGCCGGCCGGCGCTGCATCGCCCCCCGCCAGCAAGGTCCACGCATCGACCGGCGCGCCGGGATCCGCATTGCGGATCGCCGCCGCGGGCGGCAGGTTGACGCGCTCGGGCTGGATCGCGATGCGCAGCACGCGGGCGCCATCCGCGCCGACGGTCTCCACCGGCGTATCGCTGGCATGCCCGGCGCCGGTCCAGGCCAGCGCGCCCGCGCCCAGCGCCAGGTCATCGCGCAGCAGCACGCCGTCGAGCACCAGTGTCAGCAGTTCCATGTTCGCCACGCGCTGCGAGGGGACGGTAGCGCCCGGCGGCAGGAATTCCTCATTGAGCTGGCGCAGCGCGCCCCAGCCCATCCAGTCGCCGTCGTGGTAATCGCCGCTGGAGAAGGTACACAGGCGCGTGCGGTCGCCGTACGTGGTGCGGCCACGCTGATCGGCGGGACGATGGACTTTCATGACGGCGGAATCCGGAACGCGAAAACGGAAACGCCGGCGCAGGGAAACCCCTGCACCGGCGTCCTGACCGCGGATTTTACTGCGCGGCGGTTGCTGCGGGCGCATCGCCGGCGGCGACGGCCTCGGTGGTGATGCGCAGCTCGACCTCGTCGCTGACGTTGGGCGCGGCCATGCCCATGCCGAAATCGCTGCGCTTGATCTGCGTGACCGCATCGAAGCCGGCGGCGGGGCGCTTGGCCATCGGCTGCTCGCCGAACTTGTTGATCGTGACGTCGAGCACCACCGGCCGGGTGATGTCCTTGATCGTCAGGTCACCGGTGACCTTGAGCTTGTTGGGACCGGCGCTCTCGACCGAGGTGCTCTTGAACGTGGCGTTGGGGTACTTGGCGGCGTCGAAGAAGTCGGCGCTGCGCAGGTGGGCGTCGAAGTCACCGACGTGCGAATTCAAGCCCGAGAGCGGCAGCGTGACCTCGACCGACGACGCGCCGACGTTGTCGGCGTCGTAGACGATCTGGCCGGACACGTCGCCGAAGTGCGCGATCGGGTTGGAGAAGCCGAAGTGGCTCCATTGCGCGATCACGTCGGTGTGCTTGGGATCGAGCACGTAGGTGCCCGAGACACCGGCGATGGCTTCGGCGGTCGGCTCGGTTTCGGCCATGGCCTCGGACGGCGAAGCGGTCTGGGCGGTCTGGGCGGTCTGGGCGGATGCGGGCGCGGCGACGTCCGTCGACGCCGGGTCCTGCTGGGCGCAGGCGGCAAGAGCGATGGCGGCGGCGAGCGGGAGCAGCAGGTAGGCGGTACGCATGACGGAATCCTCGATCACGTGGGCGGCGATGACACCGCGCCGGAAGGCGCAGCGGAAGAACGGGCGGTCAGACGATGCGTGCGGCTTCGTCGAACGGCAGGCGGGGCGAGCGCGGGAAGATCGTCGCGGGATCGCCCTTGCCCAGATTGACCAGGAAATTGGACTTGATCGACGTGCCGGCGAAGAAGGCTTCATCCACCTTGGCATTGTCGAAGCCCGACATCGGACCGGTGTCGAGACCGAGCGCGCGCGCGGCCATGATCAGGTAGGCGCCCTGCAGCGTGCCGTTGCGGAACGCGGGCACTTCGCGGTTCTCGCGCGGACCGTCGAACCAGCTCTTCGCGTCGGTGTGCGGAAACAGGAACGGCAGCTTTTCGTGGAAGTCCTCGTCGTGGGCGACGATCACGGTCACCGGCGCGGACATCGTCTTGTCGTAGTTGCCCTCCGACAGCGCCGCACCCAGCCTGGCCTTGCCCTCGGCCGACTTCACGAACACGAAGCGCGCGGGCGACGCATTGGCCGAGGTCGGCGCGAACTTCAGCAGCTCGTAGAGCTGGTGCAGGGTCTCGTCGCTGATCTCGCCGCTGAAACCGTTGTAGGTGCGTGCGGTACGGAACAGCTGGTCGAGCGCGGCATCGGGCAGTGTGTCGGTCATCGGCATCTCGATAGGAACGGGGCAGGAACAGGGCCGCAGTGTAGAGTCCTGCGGCGACGCGCCGCGTGGTCGGCGCAGAACGGATGATCACATACGTGGAACGCGCCTCCGCCAGCGACCGGGATCCGGGACATGTCTGGGCAGTCAGCGACGGCCGTGCCGGCAACGCCCGCCAGGCCGGCGCGCTGGCTCACTGGCTGTCGCCCCGGGCCGAAGAGCTGCAGCTCACGCCCCGCGCTCCGTGGCGCTGGGCCTCGCCCCACCAGCTGCCGGGCGCGCGGCTGGCGTTCGGTCACGAGTTCGCGGCGCGGCTGTCGACGCCGCCGGCGCTGGTGATCGGCTGCGGCCGCCAGGCTGCGCTGGCAACCCGGCTCGCCGGCGCGCGTGGCGCGCGCACGGTGCAGATCCTCGACCCCCGCATGCCGCCGCGCCACTGGGATCTCGTGGTCGTGCCCGAACACGACATGCTGCGCGGCGAGAACGTGCTGGTCGCGCGCGGCAGCCTGCATCCGGTCGACGACGCGTGGCTGGCGCGCGCGCGCGCGGCGTATCCGCAGTTCGGTGCCCTGCCCGGCCCGCGAATCGCGGTGCTGCTCGGCGGTGATTCGCGGCACGGACGCTTCGATGTCGCCGCGTTCGCTGCGCTTGCCGACCGTCTCGATGCATGCGTTGCGCGTGACGGCGGCAGCCTGCTGCTGACCGGTTCCCGGCGCACATCGCCGGCCGTGCGCGCGGCGCTGCGCGCGCGTTATGCAGGCCGCGCGGCCTGCGTCTGGGCCGAGGCACGCGACGGCGAGAATCCCTATGCGGGCATACTTGCCTGGGCCGATCGCATCGTCTGTTCGGCGGACTCGGTGAACATGCTGTCGGAAGCCTGCGCCACGCGCGCGCCGGTGTTCGTGTTCGCGCCGGGGCCGCTCGACGGCGCACCGCAGCAGTTCGTCGACAGCATGATTGCGGACCGCCGCGTGCGCCGCTTCGAGGGTGCCCTGCCCGCGTTCGATGTGGTGCCGCTGCGCGAAACCGCACGGGTCGCCGCCGAAGTACGGGCGCGGCTCGGGGACTGAAGGTCCCTGGCCACGTGCCTGCAGAGCGCCGCCGCGCCCAAAGACATGCGGCCCGGGCCCTCAGCGCAGGTCGAGCAGCTGGTCGAAGCGATCGATCACCGCGAGCGCGCCGCAGCCATAGAGGTCGAAATCGCGGCGGTAGCCATAGGCCACCAGTACCAGCGGCGCCCCGGCAGCGATCGCCGCGCCGGCATCGGTGGCGGAATCGCCGACCATCAGGCACCGGCCGATGTCGACGCCGAATTCCCTGGCCAGATGCAGCAGCGGCAACGGATGCGGCTTGCGCTCGGGCAGCACACCGGCGCCGAGCACCGCGTCGAAGAAGCCATCGATACCCAGCGCCTCGAGCAGCGGCGACACGTACTGCGCCGGCTTGTTGGTGCACACCGCCATGCGCACGCCGGCAGTGCGCAGCGCCTCCAGCGTCGTCTCCACGCCCGGATACAGCCGCGGATCGAGCAGCAGGCAATCGCCGTAATGGACCATGAAACGCGGCATCACCGCCCCGACGTCACGGGTATCGCCGGCGTGGCGAAGCGCCTGGGTAACCAGCTCACGCGCGCCGTCGCCGATCCAGCTGCGTACCGTGGCTTCGTCGACGGCGTGGTGTCCGAGCTCAGTCAGCAGCCGGTTGACCGCGGCCGCGATATCGGACGCGCTGTCGACCAGGGTGCCGTCCAGATCGAACAGCACCACCGGCCAGGGAAACGCGCGCGGCATGGCGGAAGCATCCATGGGTGACCTTGTAGCGACAGTGGGCCGCCCAGTGTGCGGCATCCGCCCTGCGCGGGCCGCTGCAACAGTGTCCTGGCCGGCGGGGGTTCACGGCACCGGCATGCCCGCCTATGCTCGCGGCCGCGGCGACGGCGCCGCCCGATGGAGTCCACGATGTCGATCACCACCACCGCGACCACGGCGTCCAACGACGCTCCCCGCCTGCTGCGCACCCTGTGCAATCACTGGCGGCACAAGTTCGAAATCACCCGTGACGACGAGGACAGCCACGCCTTCATCCCGTTCCAGGGAGAGGACAACGGCGCCGACTTCTTCGTCGAGGGCGACACGCTGCGCATCGTGCTGACCCAGCCCGATGCCGACAGCATCGAGCGCTACCAGCAGGTCATCGAGAACCACCTGCAGCGCTTCGCCCGCGAGGAAACCCTGACCTTCGACTGGCAGCCGGGCTGAGGCTTTCGTTCGCACGGGATCGACCGGAAATATACGTCGCCTCGCCAGGGCGACGTGGGGACAGCGTGTAGCGACGCGACAGTCGGGGAGCGGAGCTGATTGGAGCAGTTGCCTCGCTGCGAATGGCGCGTGTTCCCGGCGGGCACTCGCCCGCGGCGTCCGGCCAGGGGCAGGTTCGTCCCGCCTTCCGTCCACGGAGGGGGCCCACTCAGCGGTTACGCGCTTCCATCAGGTCCAGCTCGCGCACCAGCTTGCGGGCGATGGCATCGGAGATTTCGCGGTTGCGTGCGAGTTCGTAGATGCGCGCACGCTCGGCGTGCACGCCCGCGAGGCGCAGCGCGCGCTCGGCGTCATCTGCCCGACGCAATGCATCCGCATCGATACCCTTGACCGGATCACGGCGCAGGCGGTCCTCGTACAACGACATCACCCGCAGCGCAGCGCTCGCGTAGAGGTCAGGATGGTTGCGGGCCTCGGGGAGGTCATGTTGTGCGCGTTCGACCGCGGCGACTGCGGCGACTGCGGCCTCGTGCCTGGCGTGGTCCACGGCGCGTTCCTCTTCGCCGGCTTCGGGCACTTCGAGGCCGCGTAGCAGGCGCGGCAGGACGAAGCTGCCGAGCAGCAGTGACAGGATGATCACCGCGGCGGCGAGGAAGATCGCGAGATCCCGGGTCGGGAAGGGACTGCCATCGGCGAGCAGCAACGGCAGGGTCAGCACGCCGGCAAGAGTCAGCGCGCCCCGGACGCCGGCCAGGGACATCGCGGCAACCAGCCGCCGGCTCGGGCGTTGCGCCTCAGGTCCTCCCCGGTACAGGCCGAAGCGCAGCGATGTCCACACCCAGCCGAAGCGCAGCGCGAACAGGCCGCCATAGATCGCGACCACGTAGACCACCAGCCACCAGGCCTGTACATGTCCGGCCTCGAGTACCGAGCGCATCGCACGCTGGACGATCCATGGCAGCTGCTCGCCCAGCAGTACGAAGATGATGCCATTGAGCGAGAACTGCACCGTGTCCCAGACTGCGGTCCGCTGCACGCGGGTGGTCGCCAGCGCGCGGCCACTGAGTTCGACATAACTCATGGTGATGCCGGCGGCGACCGCCGCCAGGATGCCCGATGCCCCGATCTGCTCGGCCAGCAGATAGGCACCGAACGGCGTCAGCAGACTGATCAGGATCGGGGTGCCGGCCGCCTCGCCGAAGAGCCGCGACACCATCGCGTGACCGAGATTGATGCCGAAGGTCACAGCCACACCGACCGCGATGCCGCCGATCGCCAACCACAGGAAGGTCAGCGATGCCGACACCAGTGAGAAGCTGCCGGTCAGCGCGGCCGCGATCGCGAAGCGGAAGCACACCAGGCCCGTCGCATCATTGAGCAGCGATTCGCCCTCGAGGATGTGCATGACCCGGCGGGGTATCGGGCTGCGCGCGGCGATTGAGGAGACCGCGACCGGATCGGTGGGCGACAGGATGGCGGCGAGGGCGAACGCCACCCCCAATGGCATTGCCGGAATCATCCAGTGGATCAGCAGCCCGATGCCGACAACGGTGAACACCACCAGCCCCAGCGCGAGCTGCAGTACCAGGCCCCTGTCGCGGAACAGGCCGTCCTTGGGAATGCGCCAGCCATCGAGGAACAGCAGCGGCGGCAGGAACAGCACGAAGAACACATGCGGATCCAGGGTCACGCCCTGTCCAAAGGCGCCGGCGATCGTCGCGCCCAGCGCGATCTGCACCAGCGGCAGCGGTAGCGGCAGCACGCGGGTGAGGTAGCCGCTGACCACGACGGCCAGCAACATCACCAGGACGACTTCGATCGAATGCATCTGCGGATGCGTCAGGACGACGAAGGAACCCAGACAATAGCGCGAGCGAGCGCTGCTTTTGTGACACGCGTCTCTCACATCGCCTGCGCGCCGGGCTTTCTAACGTGGCCGGTCTTCACCCACGAAAGTTCTCCATGTCCGTGCGCACCTCCGCCGCGCCATGGCCCCGCTGGCGCCGCCCGCCCCGCGAAGACCTTGTTCATCTTGCGCGGTGGCGCAGGCGCGGCGAAAAACGCCTGATCGGCCGCATCGGTCAGCAGCCGCGGGTACCGGCGCATGCCAGGCTTGCTCCTCCCGTGGCAGGTCTGCCATGACGCTCTCAGCCATTGAGCGGGCGCGTCCCGCCACCACTTCATGGAAGCGCTGCCCGGCGATCATGTGACGGTCCATGTGCTATTCCCGAATGGCGTCTCCCCTTGCAATACCCGGAGTTCCCTTGAACCACGACAATCCGCTGCTCGACTTTTCCGGCCTGCCCCGCTTCGACGAGATCCAGCCCGAACACGTACAGCCGGCGATCGACGCCCTGGTCACCGAAGCCGAGACCGCGCTGGCCCTGGCCGGACACGCGCCGGTCGGCTGGGACAGCATCGTGACCCCGCTCGAGGACGCGACCGAGCGCCTGGGCCGGGCGTGGAACCAGGTCGGCCATCTCAATGCGGTGGTCAACACGCCGGCGCTGCGTGAGGCGTATAACGCGGCCTTGCCCGAAGTGACCCGTTTCTACAGCCGGCTTGGCCAGGATCAGGCGCTGTATGCGCAGTACCGGGCACTTGCCGACCAGGCGGATGCGCTGGGACTGGATGCGCTGCAGCGGCGGGTGGTCGCCCATGGCTTGCGCGATTTCCGGCTGGGTGGCGCCGCGCTGGACGATGCAGAGCGCGCCCGGTTCTCCGAGATCCAGCAGGCGCTGGCGAAGCTGTCGTCGGAGTTCTCCGAGCACGTGCTCGATGCCACCGATGCGTTCGCGCTGTATGTCGAGGACGCTGCCGAACTCGATGGCCTGCCGGACGACGTGCTGGCCGCGGCCCGCGCCGCGGCCCAGCGCGACGGCCGCAGCGGCTGGAAGCTCACGCTGCAGATGCCCTGTTATCTGCCGGTGCAGACCTATGCGACCAACCGCGCACTGCGTGAGCGTCTCTATCGCGCGTACGGACTGCGCGCGTCGGAATCCGGTCCCGCGGCGCTCGACAACGGGCCCCTGATCACTCGCATTCTCGCGCTGCGCGCCGAGCAGGCACGGCTGCTCGGCCATGCGAATTACGCGGAATTGTCGCTGACGACCAAGATGGCGGCCATGCCCGACGCGGTGCTGACCTTCCTCCGCGATCTGGCCGCGCGTGCCCGCCCGCACGCGCAGCGCGACCGCGACGAACTCGAAACCTTCGCCCGCGAAGCGCTTGGGCTCGCCACCCTCGAACCCTGGGACATCGCATTCGCCAGTGACCGCCTGCGGCAATCGCGATATGCCTATTCCGCGCAGGAGGTGAAGCGCTATTTCACCGTGGATCGCGTTCTCGCGGGCCTGTTCGAGGTCATCGAATCGCTGTACGGACTGCGCGTGCAACCCGACCAGGCGCCGGTCTGGCACGAGGACGCGCGCTTCTACCGTCTCGTCGACCGCGACGGCGCACTGGTCGGGCAGTTCTATCTCGATCTCTATGCGCGCGAAGGCAAGCGCGGCGGCGCGTGGATGGACGACTGCCGCAACCGCCGTGCCACTGCCGAGGGCATGCAGACGCCGCTGGTATACCTGGTCTGCAACTTCGGCCGCGGCGGCGACGGTCGCCCCGCGACCCTGAGCCATGGCGAAGTCATCACCCTGTTCCACGAGATGGGCCATGGCCTGCACCAGCTGCTGACGCGCGTCGATGCATTGCTGATCGCCGGCATCAATGGCGTGGAATGGGACGCGGTGGAACTTCCGAGCCAGTTCATGGAGAACTTCTGCTGGGAA
This sequence comes from Luteimonas chenhongjianii, assembly GCF_002327105.1. GTDB lineage: Bacteria > Pseudomonadota > Gammaproteobacteria > Xanthomonadales > Xanthomonadaceae > Luteimonas > Luteimonas chenhongjianii. The sequence goes on from NZ_CP023406.1 coordinate 291,490, forward strand.
TGGGACCGCGTGCAGGCGATGACCGCCCATGTCGACACCGGCGAGCCGCTGCCGCGGGACCTGTTCGACCGCATGCTCGCCGCGCGCAATTTCCAGAGCGGCCTGCAGACGCTGCGCCAGGTCGAGTTCGCGCTGTTCGACATGCTGCTGCACGCGGGTTTCGACCCGATGCACGACGACGTGCTATCGCTGCTCGAGCGTGTGCGCGACGAGGTCGCGGTCAATCGCACCCCGGCCTGGCACCGCTTTCCGCACCAGTTCTCGCACATCTTCGCCGGCGGTTATGCCGCCGGGTACTACAGCTACAAGTGGGCCGAGGTGCTGAGCGCCGACGCCTATGCGGCGTTCGAGGAAGCGCCGGAGCGGTTGGCCGACACCGGTGCGCGTTTCCGCAAAGAGGTCCTCTCGCGCGGCGGCAGCCGGGATGCGATCGAGAACTTCCGCGCCTTCCGCGGCCGCGATCCGGACATCGCGGCGTTGCTGCGGCATAGCGGCATGTAGATCGCCCAACCCCTGGGTCTCCCCATGCTCCCGCTCAAGCGGGGCGTGGAGGAGGCCTGCGGCGCAGATGCCAGGGGTGGGATGGCGCGCGCACGGCGCAGGCAGGCATCGCGAACCGATCCCTGCCACGCCGCTGCGACGCCGCAGGCGCTTGCCGTGCGACGCCATCCGCGCCTGGCGTCGACGCCGGGCTATGCCCGGCGAAATCTTCGGTTGCCAAACCCCTTCTCCCGGGTGAGAGGTCAAGACTGTCCTGCCCGCGCGCACCCGCCACGATGCCCTCACGCCGGCGCTGCGAGCATGCGCGGGTTTGTAACGTCGGAATCTTCGTCATGCGCCTGTTGGTCCTTCTCTGTTCGATCGCGATGCCGGTCATCGCCTGGCTGTCGCAGACCGGCGCCTTCGGTCCGGATCAGGGCACCATCTCCGACCGATACCCGACCCTGATGGTTGCCGCCGGCTATGCGTTCTCGGTGTGGGGGCTGATCTTCCTGCTCGATCTGCTCTATGCCGGCTGGCAGGCCACAGGGACCCGGCGCAACGATCCGCTGCTGGGCCGGATTGCCCCGGTCGCGGCATTGGGCTTTTTCCTGACCGCGATCTGGATGCCGCTGTTTTCCGCTGGGCTGTTCGGGGTCTGCGTGGTGGTGATCTTCGGCGCGCTCGCCGCGCTGGCCTGGTGCGCGGTGCAGCTCTCGCGTGGTGGCAATGCCGCCTCGCACCGGCTGGCCTGGCTGGCGCTGTCGATCCATGCCGGCTGGCTGTCGCTCGCGGCCTTCCTCAATCTCGCTCAGACCATCGTCGCCTACGAGCTGCTGTCGACCAGCCGCATGCTCGGCTGGAGCCTCGTGCTGTGGGCGATCTCGGCGGTGGTCCTTCTGGTCCTCAACCAGCGCATGCGCGGAAACGTCGCCTATCTTGCGATCGCCCTGTGGGGGCTGTTCGCGGTCTGGATGAAGCAGACCGAATGGCCGCTGCCGGGCGCGGTGACCTCGGCGTGGGTGGCGCTCGGCATCGGGGCGCTGCTGGCGGGCCAGACCATCGCCCTGCGCATGCGCCGCCGCTGAGCCGCACTGGCCTGCTCACCGCCCCCGCGCGGGCCACGCTTGCGATCTTGTCGCTTCGTTCAAGCCGGGGCAGTCCAGTACGCTTCGCGCGCTCCTCCCACGTGCATGGCTGCGGTTGCGGGCCGCCGCCCGGATCAGCACCTCACGCCCTGCAGCAGAGCGCTCCCCGGAGCTTTCGCGACAGCCGGGGGCGGCAGCTCGGGATGGTGACCACGCAGGACGAGGACGGCCGCCAGATCATCGTCCGCTCGCGCGAGCCGCGCCCGGTCGACGGTTCGCGCTACCGCGCCGACGTCTCGGCGCTGGATACCGATGGCTACGGGTGCATCACCTGCGCCGAGGCCAGTGCCTATCCGACGCTTGCGGCCGAGCTCAATGCCCCCTCCAGCCGCCGCGACGGCGCCCAAGCCGCGAGCCCGCCATTTGGCTGCGCTGATCGGTCGCACCCGCGGCTGCGGCACCGGGCTCGTGCTGCGCTAGCCTATGGCGCCGCCGCATCCGGCGGCGACGGAGTACATGCGTGACCCACCCCGACCATGAACCCGCGCGCCGGCCGCGCGGCCCGCTGCTGATCGGCGCGATCTTCGTGCTGCTGACCGGTATCTTCATCGGCGCGCTGTCGGCGACGGTGCTGCTGCGCATGAGCATCGGCTCGGCCGGCGATCTCAAGGCGCAGGAGGCCATCCGCCTGCAGGCATTGCTCGACGACCCGGCCGGCCTCGCACCGGACGAGGTGTCGGCCGAGCGCACGACCGCGGCGTTCGCGCACGCCTTCATCGTCAGCGCGGCCTCGCTCGACGCCACCGCCTCGCTGGAAGCGCGCGCCCGCATGGTCGAGATCGCACGCTGGATGGTCGCGACCGGTGCGCTTTCGGCGCGCGAGGATGCGGTCTCGCGTTGGGCGATGATCGCCGCGCGGTGCCTCGACACCCATTCCGATGCGCCCAAGGACGCCGCCAACTGCGTGCGCGACGAGATGCCGCTGGACGTGCCGATCCCGGATCGCACCGGCGACTGATTGCTCGCGGGCGCCCGGACATGGAAACGCCCGACACGAGGCCGGGCGTTGGGGTCCGCGCAGCGCGGATCAGTCGCGCGACTGGCTGATGATGCGTCCGTCCTGCGGATCGAGCTTCAGGTCCATGCGCTGCCCTTCCGCGTTATCGGCCTCGGCTTTCCACAGACCGTCATCGAACTCGACATCCTTGATCCGGGTGTACCCGGCAGCGGTGAGCTTGGCGCGGATGTCGGCTTCGCCCAGATTGCTGGCGCCGGCGGTTTCCGGATAGATGCGGCCGGTGGCCGGATCCAGGCGCACGTCGATCTTGTTGCCGGTCGCGTCCTTGGCGTCGGCCTTCCACACGCCCTCCTCGAACTCGACGTCTTCGATCTCGGTATAGCCGCCCTCGGTCAACGCGGCGCGCACCTGCGTCGCGGTCATCGCGTCCTGGGCGGCAGCAGCCCCGGTCGCCAGCGACAGGGCCAGCACCAGGCCACGGAGCGGGGTCATCTGCGTCATCGCACTTCTCCTGCTTTGGGGATTGGCGAGTGTTCTGGCGTTGCCGCGACGTGCAGGTGAACAGCGGCGGGATGCCGCGCAAGCGACCGACGACGGTTCAGGTGGCCAGCAGCAGGCGCAGGTCTTCGACGAATCCCGCGTAGGCCAGCGCCTGGGCTTGCAGGTCGCCCTGGCGCAGCACCCAGGCGGGATGCACGGTAGCGAAGGCGCGTACGCCGTCATCGCGCGTGCGCCAGGCGCCGCGCGCCTCACTCAGGCGCACGCCGGGTCCGAAAACCGCCCGCGCGGCACTGGCGCCCAGGCAGACGATGCGCTCGGGTTTCACCTGCGCGATCTCCGCGCGCAGCCAGCCATTGCACGCTTCGATATGCGCGACGTCCGGTCGCTTGTGCAGGCGCCGCTTGCCGCGCGGCTCGAAGCGGAAATGCTTCACCGCGTTGGTCAGATACAGACCCCTGCGGTCGATGCCGAGCTCGTCGAGCGCGCGCGAGAACAGCCGCCCGGCCGGCCCCACGAACGGGCGTCCGGAGAGATCCTCCTCGTCGCCCGGCTGCTCGCCGACGATCATCGTGCGCGCATCGGTCGGACCTTCGCCGAATACGGTCTGCGTCGCCGGCTGCCACAAGGAACAACCCCGGCAGTCGCGCGCGGATTCCCGCAGCGCGTCCAGGCTGCCGGGCTCGGCGGGTGCGGGCCCCGGCGCAACCGGGATGCGGCGTCTCGGGGCCACGTGTTCGCGCTCCGCCATCTCGCGCACACGCCGACCGGCATCACGCACCAGAGCCGGCAGCAGTGCGGTTTCGGGCAGATGCCTCCAGTACTTCTGCGGCATCTCGCTGCGCATCATCGTGGTGTTGAGCCGCGCCGGATTGAAGGTGTTGGCGTAGTAGGTACGCCACAGGTCTTCGCGTGCGTCCTCGGCCGGCGCATCGGCGCGGGTGCCGCCGCCGGCGAAGGCGAGCGCCGAGCCGTCCCAGATCGCGGTGCGGTCGGGCGTGACGATCGCCCAGCGCATGCCGGCGAAGCGGCGCGCGAAGAACGGCGCGACGCGATCGACGATGTGGTGATCCGGTTCGAACCAGGCGATGTAGTGCTCGTCGTCGCCCGGCGCCGCGCGGAAGCGGACGAAGGCCTTCATCTTGTGGCTGTCGCGGCGTACCGCCTGTGCCAGTGTGCGGGCGCGGTGCACATCGGGATCGGATGCGCGCAGCAGCAGGGCACGTTCCCCGTGCGCGATGCGCCAGAGCATGCGGTACAGCAGGCCATGGCGGTCCCCGGCGCGGTGACACAGCACGGCATCGGCGAGGGCGAGGAATTCCGCGGGGACGCGCGGCGGCTCGCGGTTCGCGGGAAACGTGACGAGATCGGCGCCGCCAAGCAATGCGCCTTGCGCGCCACCGCTCCAGTCCAGCCGGTCCGGCGGCAGGTCCGCGCACACGGCCGCACGCGCAGCGCTGCGCCAGGCGGCGACGTCCCAGGGCGGCGCGACCGTGGCCGTGATGCGGCAATGCCCCGCATCATGACCGGTGCTCGTGGACTCACCGGCCATCGCGGATCAGAACAGGCTTGCCTGCCGCGGCTGCGGAGCAAGTTCGCTGCGCAGGCGGGCGGGATCGTCGAGGCGCTGGCGCGGATGGTGCCCCGGCGTGATCACGAACGGCATGATCTTCTTCAGGGGGATGCGCAGGCGTGCGAGGTCGTCGAGCCGCAGCGCACCGTGCGGACGCGCCGAGATGATGCGCTCCACGTTGCGCGTGCCCAGGCCCGGCACGCGCAGCAGCATTTCCCGCGGCGCGCGGTTGATGTCGACAGGAAAGCGCGCAGGATTGCGCAATGCCCACGCGAGCTTGGGATCAACATCGAGATCGAGCATGCCGGGCGTGACCGCAGCAACGTCCTGCGCGCCGGCCTCCGGCGTGATCTCGTCGACGTCGAAGCCGTAGAAGCGCAGCAGCCAGTCGGCCTGGTAGAGGCGGTGCTCGCGCAGCAGCGGCGGCGCCTGGAGCGGCAGGGTGCTGGAGGCATCCGGAATCGGGCTGAAGGCCGAGTAGTAGACACGGCGCATCCGGTAGGTGCCGTACATGCGGCTGCTCGATTCGAGGATGCTGCGATCATTGGCGTCGTCGGCGCCGACGATCATCTGCGTGCTCTGTCCGGCCGGCGCAAAGCGCGGCGCCTTCGCCCGGCGCACGCCTGCGGCCTGGCGCTTGACCCTGCGCGCGTCCTTGTCCTCGTCGATGCGCCATTTGAGTTCGCCCATCGCACTGTGGATGCCGGCATGGGTCTTCTCCGGCGCCAGCTCCGTCATCCCGGCTTCGGTAGGCAGCTCGATGTTGATGCTGAGGCGGTCGGCATACCGGCCCGCGGCCGCCAGCAGTTCCGGCGCGGCGTCGGGAATGGTCTTGAGATGGATGTAGCCCGCGAAGCGATGGTTCTCGCGCAGGCTGCGCGCGACTTCGACCATCTGCTCCATGGTGTAGTCGCCGCTGCGGATGATGCCGCTGGAGAGGAACAGGCCTTCGATGTAGTTGCGCTTGTAGAAATCCAGCGTCAGCGTCACGACCTCGTCGGGCGTGAACCGCGCACGCCGGACGTTGCTCGACACGCGGTTGACGCAATACGCGCAGTCGAAAACGCAGAAATTCGTCAGCAGGATCTTCAGCAGCGATACGCACCGGCCGTCTGGCGTGTAGGAATGGCAGATGCCCATGCCTTCGGTACTGCCGATGCCACCGGTCTTCGACGAGTCGCGCCTGTTCGCGCCACTCGACGCGCAGGAGGCATCGTACTTGGCGGCGTCGGCGAGGATCGCGAGCTTGTCGGTCAGGTTCACGCGTCTACTCTCCTGCGCCGTCGTCTCAGCTTCTGCGACTGCCGAGGGCCGAGGGCCGACGTCGCCTTGAGCCTGTTGCGAGGCCGACGTCATCGCGACGCATTCACATACTGTGGCCACCGTCCTCGGTAGCGTCCCCGACGGGTTCGCCGACCGGCCGCCCGCCGTCCGTGAACATTGGGGCCGCAACAATCGACATGCCGATCCGAGACCGCCGGCGCGCCAGCGCCCTGTTCGCCGCCGCGTTCGCGGTGGCCGCCAGTGCATGCGGCGGCCCGCAGTCCATGCTCGATCCTGCCGGTCCCGCTGCCGCCGAGATCGCCCGCGGCGGTTGGTTGATGACCGGACTGTTTTCCGCGGTGTGGATCGGGGTGATGCTGCTGCTGTGGTACACCCTGCGCCGGCGCGAAGCCGGTGACACGCCGCGCCGGCCCGAGCGGCTGATCCTGTGGGGCGGCGTGGCGCTGCCGCTGGTCGTGGTCGCAGGCCTGCTGGTCTACGGCACGCTGACCAGCGCGCGCGTGACCGGCGTGGGCAGCGAGCCCGATGCGGTGGTCGAGGTGACCGCGCGCCAGTGGCAATGGCACTTCCGCTACCGCGACGCGAACGACCAGGTGATCGGCGAGAGCATCGACGAACTGGCGATGCCGCTGGGGCAGATGATCGAGTTCCGCATCACCAGCGACGACGTGATCCACAGCTTCTGGATTCCGAGGCTGGGCGGCAAGGTCGACGCGATTCCCGGCCGCATCAACGTGCTGCGCCTGCGCGCCGACCGCGCCACACCGATACGCGGCCAATGCGCCGAATTCTGTGGGTTGGAACACGCGCGCATGGTCTTTCCGGTCCGGGTGCTCGAACCCGCCGCGCTGACGGACTGGCTGGCCGGACGCGATGCACGGCCTGACGACGAGCCACCCTCGGCCCACGCGCCGGCCGGACGCGCGCCGCCACGCCACGGCGCCTCGGAGGACGTGCTGTGAGCCCCGCGACGCCCGACCACACCATTCCCACCCCCGGCGACCATCTGCGCCATGGCGATCGCCTCGCCAGGCTGGAACGCGTCTGGGCGAATGGGCCGGGCCTGGTCGGCCAGCTGACCGCGGTCAACCATTCCACGGTCTCGATGCGCGTGATCGTCACCGGCTTCGCCTTCCTGCTGGTCGGCGGCCTGCTGTCGATGTTCATGCGCCTGCAACTGGCCTGGCCGGGCCTGCAGGTGCTCGACCCGCAGCGCTACGCGCAGTTCGTGACCATGCACGGCACGACGATGATGTTCCTGTTCGCGGTGCCGATCATGGGCGGGTTCGCCATGTATCTGGTGCCCAAGATGATCGGCGCGCGCGACCTGCCGTTCCCGCGACTGTCGTCGTTCGGCTACTGGTGCTACCTGTTCGGTGGGCTGTTCCTGTACTCGAGCTTCATCTTCGGCAGCGTGCCCGACACGGGCTGGTTCATGTACACGCCGCTCAGTGACTCGACCTATTCCCCGGGCAAGGGCGCGGACTTCTGGCTGATCGGCGTGACCTTCGCCGAAATCGCCGCGGTGGTCTCGGCGGTGGAGGTGATCGCCGCGGTGCTGATCACCCGTGCGCCGGGGATGGACCTGCGCCGGATGCCGCTGTTCGTCTGGGCGATGCTGGTCACCGCCTTCATGATCGCGTTCGGCTTCCCGCCGCTGATCCTGGCCAGCATCCTGCTCGAGATCCAGCGCGCGTTCGATTTCGCGTTCTTCGAAGTCGCGCGCGGCGGCGATCCGCTGCTGTGGCAGCACCTGTTCTGGCTGTTCGGCCATCCCGAGGTCTACATCATCTTCCTGCCCGCGGCCGGCGTGGTGTCGATGGTCGTATCGACCTTCGCGCGGCGACCGATGGTCGGCTACACCTGGATCGTGCTGGCGCTGGTCGCCACCGGCTTCCTCAGCTTCGGCCTGTGGGTGCACCACATGTTCGCGGTCGGCATTCCGTTGCTGGCGCTGGCCTTCTTCAGCGCGGCCAGCATGATGGTGGCGATCCCGACCGGCATCCAGATCTTCGCGTGGCTGGCGACGCTGTGGGCCGGCAAGCCGTGGCTACGCGTGCCGATGCTCTACATCATCGGCTTCTTCGTGGTCTTCGTCTGCGGCGGCCTGACCGGCGTGATGCTGGCATTCGTGCCGTTCAACTGGCAGGTGCACGACACCCACTTCGTCGTTGCCCATCTGCACTACGTGCTGATCGGCGGGCTGATGTTCCCGCTGTTCGCCGGCCTCTATTACTGGCTGCCGCTGGCCAGCGGGCGCATGCCCAGCGAATCGCTGAGCCGCAGCGGCTTCTGGCTGGTGTTCATCGGCTTCAATCTCGCATTCCTGCCGATGCACCTGACCGGCATGGTCGGGATGCCGCGGCGCGTGGACAGCTACGCGATGGAACTCGGCGTGCACTGGCTCAACCTGCTGTCGACGGCGGCGGGCTTCGTGATGGCGGTCGGCGTGGTGGCGATCCTGATCGATGTCGCGCTGTGCTTCGTCCTCGGACGCCGCGGGGTCGAGAATCCCTGGCAGGCCGGCACCCTGGAATGGGCGGTGCCCTCGCCGGTGCCGACCTACAACTTCGCGTCGGTGCCGCAGATCGAAAGCCGCTACCCGCTGTGGGACAACCCCGAAGTGGTCGCGGCCACGCGACGCACCGACGGCCTGCTCGGCGAAGCCCACGACGACCGCCGCGAACTCCTCGGCACCGGCATCCAGTCCGGGCGTCCGGAACAGGTGATCCGGGTCTCCACATCGACCTGGCTGCCGATCCTGGCGGCGTTCACGATCGCCATCCTGCTGGCCGGCTTCATCAGCTCCCAATACTGGCTGTCGATCCTGATGCTGGTGCCGCTGATCGGCCTGTTCCTGCACTGGGCCTGGACCACGGGCGACCGCCATGCGCCGGCGGAGTTGGAGGTGGCGCCCGGCCTGCGCCTGCCGACGCAGGCCGCGGCGCGCAACGCGCCGGGCTGGTGGGCGCTGGTCGTCACGCTGCTGATCGATGGCTCGCTGTTCGCATCGCTGGTGTTCGCCTACTTCTACCTCTGGCTCAACGCGCCGGTGTGGCCCGCAGTCGGCGCGACGGTCATGGCGTGGAGGCCGGCGCTGGTCGCGCTGGCCCCGCTGGTCCTGCCGCTGCTGGCGGCGTGGCTGGGACCCGTGGCGCTGGCGGCGGGCAGGCTGCGCACGGCGATCGCATGGCAGGTGGTGGCCGTCGTCGGCGGCGCCGTGTATCTGGGTCTGCATCTGCCCGCGCTGTGGGCGGCGGTCGGCGCGCCGCAAGTCCATGCCTATGCGTCCGTCGTATGGACCCTGGCCGGGTTCCACGCGGTCCACATTCTGGTGGCGATGCTGATCGGTGGCTTCACCGCGATGCGGATCCGCTGTGGCTATGTGGACGGCGTGCGCCGCCTCGAGTCGCGGATCGCCGCGGCGTTCTGGCGCTACACCGTCGGCATCGGCGTGGTCACCTGGGCGGTGCTGCACCTGTTCCCGAGGTGGGCATGAGCCGGCTACGCGGCATGACGCTCACCCGCATGTGCGCGCCGTATGCGCTGTGGGCGCTGCATTTCCTGGCGATCTACAGCCTGCAGGGCCTGGCCTGCGCGCGCCAGCTGGGGCGTGAGCGCGTGGCTGGGCTCGAGATCATGACCTGGACGATGTGGGGACTGACCGCGGTCATCCTTGCCGCGATCGCCTGGCAGGCCTGGCGCGCGGGGCAGATCCGTCGGGCGCTGCTGGCCAGCGACGATGCCGGTCGCGCCGACCATGCCCGGCGGCTTTTCATGGTGGTCCTGTGCCTGCTCGGCGCGGCCATCTCCGCGCTTGGCGTGGTGTTCACCGCATCGCCGCTGGCGATGCTCCAGACCTGCGCCTGAGGCGCCCGGAAACCATGCGCAGAGACCTCAAACAACCCGTTCCCGACACCAGGAGCCACACGGTGGAAAGCGTGCTGGCGATCGCCAAGCACCCGATCCACCCGATGCTGGTGACCTTTCCGATCGCGTTCCTGTCGATGGTCGTGGTCACCGACGTCCTCTTCCTGTGGCTGGGCGCTGCGTTCTGGGCGGAACTGTCGCTGTGGCTCAACGTCGGCGGCCTCGGCTTCGGTCTGCTGGCCGGCGTCGTCGGCACCTTCGACATGATGTCGATCCGCGTCGTACGCCGGCACGTTTCCGCATGGAACCACTTCATCGTCGCGGTGATGGTGCTGGCGATAGCCACGCTCGGCGTCTGGCTGCGGCTGCCCGATCCGGTCGCTGCAGTGTGGCCGTGGGGCCTGCTGTCGTCGGCGGTGATGGCCGGCCTGGTCGGCGTCGCCGGCTGGCTCGGCGGCACGCTGAGCTTCCGCCACGGGGTGGGCGTCTATGGGGACGAGGAAGCGGACGCTGCCGACGGTCCGGATCCGGACCGCAAGCCCCCCGCGGAATAGATCGGTCGCGTACTGCCGTATGTCGCTGCGCGCAGGTGGCGGCCGGCCGGTGCACCTTCGACGATCGGCACGCGCCGGCGCGTACGTCGGCCGCAGTCTGGCGAAGGCAGCGCCGATGGCCCATGGCCGATGGCGAGCCAGCGGGCGAAGCGGCGTGATCCATCGGAGGTCGCGCAGTTAACGCTGCCAGCACCCGCCCTGCTTCGCTGCGGTTGCGCTATGAGCGTGGCGCGGCAGCGCGCGAAACGTTCGAGCTACGCGCAGCACCGCCAAGGCGATCAGGACTCCGGCAACTCCAGCCGCGGCAGGCCCTCGCCCTCCTCCAGTCCGGGCACGATCTCCTCGGCCTCGACCGGTCCCATCGGCGGCGCCGGAAGATTCCCCAGCGTCAGCGGCTTGGCGCCGGTCAATCCGGCAATGAGCAGCAGGAAGACCAGCGGCACCCATCCGATCGCCCGATAGAACGTCGGCCCGTGGTGGTCGCGGTCGTGCCCCAGCTCGTAGAGCAGCAGGCCGAAGTACAGATGCAGCAGCACCGCGCCTGCAACGACGACCAGCTTGAGCACCAGCCACGCGCCCGCGGGATTCCACGCGAACAGGATGCCGCCCACGGTGATGGTCACCAGCGCCGCCGGCGTCATGATCCGGAAGAACAGCATGTTGGTGACCGGATTCCAGTATTCGGGATTCGCGTCGATCTCGTGGCGATGCCGCGCGACGAACAGCCGCGGCAGGAAAAACAGACCGGAAAACCAGATCGTCATTGCCAGGATGTGCAGGATCTTGAGCCAGAAGTACACCGGCGCTCCACGCGGAATCGATGCCTGAAGGGTACGGTGCCCCGCATCAATACGGCGTGCCCTCGACGTGGACTGCGACAGCGGGCTGCTACCGTCGGGCGCATGTCGCGTGTGCCTATTTCCTTCATCGCATCGACCGCTTCTGTTCTGCTGCTGGCTGCGCCGCATCTGTGGGCAGCGCCGGCGGACGGTCCGCCGCCGCCGTTGTCGCAGGCGTGGACGCTGTCTGCCTGGACGCTGCTGCCCCTGGCGGTGCTCGCAGCGGCATATGCGACGGGGTGGATGCGACAGCGCGCGCACGGCGGAACGCCGCTGCGCGAAGCACTTGCGTTCGCGTTCGCCATGCTCGTGCTGGCGCTCGCGCTGGTCTGGCCGCTCGATGCGTACGCGGGCTACCTCGCATCTGCGCACGTCGCCCAGCACATGGTCCTGCTGGCGCTGGCCCCGCCCCTGCTGCTGGCCGCGCGTCCGTTCGCGACCGTCGCTTCCACGCTGCCGCGCGGCGCCGCTGCTGCCAGTGGGCGGTTGCTGGCGCCACTGGCCGGCGCCGCGACCTCCGCACTGGGCCTGGCCACGCTGGTCCACATCGCGACGATGTGGCTGTGGCACATGCCCGGCATGATCGCCGTCTCGCTCGCGAGCGAAAGCGTGCACCGCGGCATGCTCGCCAGCGTGCTGCTCGCCGGCCTGTGGTTCTGGAGCGCGGTCCTGCGGCGACTGCGCGCGCACGATGGCGGCGCGGCCGGTGCCTGCGTGGCGCTGGTGACCGCGATGATGTGCATGGGCTTCCTCGGCGCGCTGTTGACGTTCTCGCCGCGACTGCTCTATCCGGCCTATACCGACCGCGCCCTGCTGGCCGGCGTCGACGCGCTGCGCGACCAGCAGCTGGCCGGCCTGCTGATGTGGGTGCCGGGCGGCGTGCCCTATCTGGTCGTGGGCCTGCTGCTCGTCGTCGCGCTCATCCGCGAGCTGCGCCGCGACCCCGGCGCTCGCGTGGCATGAACACCCGCTGGCGGCGGCTCGCGCTGTGGCTGCTGGCGTGGATGGCGGCTGCGCTGCTGCCGATGGCGATCGCGCTGGCCGGCGATGCGCCGGCCGTTCGCGGACGGATCGTCGAGACCGGCGCCATGCTCGGCCTGCTCGGACTGGGCGTACTCGCCGCGCAGGCGCTGACCTCCGGACGACAACGCTGGTTCGCACGTGGACTCGGCCAGGACGACGTGCTGCAGTTCCATCGCCAGACCGGCCTGCTCGGCTGGGGCCTGGTCCTGGCGCATCCGCTGACGATGTTCCTCGGCGATACGCGCTTCCTCGACTACCTCGATCCACGTGAGGACTGGCTGCGTGCGACCTCACTGTGGTGCGCGTTGCTGGCGGCCACCTGGCTCACCGCCACATCACTGGGGCGCCTGTCGTTCGGCCTGCAGTACGAACACTGGCGTGCGCTGCATGGCGCGCTCGCGCTGCTGGTGGTGGCGATCGGCCTGGGCCATGCGCTGATGGTCGGTCACTACACCGCGCCGATGTGGAAGAAGGCCGCGCTGGCCGTGGTCGTCGGCGCGTCGCTCTACGCGGTGCTGGAGAACCGCGTGCTGCGCCCGCGCCGGCTGGCGCGTCGCCCGTGGACGGTGCAGTCGGTGCGGACCGCGCGTGACGGCAGCCACGTCCTGCGGCTGCTGCCGTCCGGCCACCCCGGCCTCGACTTCCGCCCCGGCCAGTACGCCTGGATCACGATCGGGGAGACGCCGTGGCGATTGCAGCAGCACCCGTTCTCGATCAGTTCCAGTGCCGACGACCGGACGCTGGAATTCACCATCAAGCCGCTCGGTGACTTCACCGGCCGCGTCGGCGCGCTGACACCGGGCATGCGCGCGTTCGTCGAAGGCCCCTACGGTGAATTCGCCTACCTGCCGTCGCGATGCCCGCACGGCGCGGTGTTCATTGCCGGCGGCGTGGGCATCACCCCGATCATGAGCATGCTGCGGACCGCAAGCGACCGCCGGGCGAGCGCGCCGCTATGGCTGCTCTACGGCAACCCGGGCTGGGACGACG